>CAYJTB010000071.1:0-8814 GCA_964372875.1 uncultured bacterium | reverse complement strand
GAATTACAAGGCCTCGGAGCGAGATGTTATATCTTGCTGTTTCTTAAGGGCTTTAAAAAGTCAGGGACTGGTATTTTCTACATTGACAGCATCGAGGTTGGCTATCAAGATAGGGACCTCGATCATGGAATTCCTTCAGTCTAAGAAAACCCCGCCGATTTTTTCTATCGACGTTGCCTGCGCGGTCATTGTTCAAGCAGGCAAAATTCTTATCACCCAACGTCATGAAAAAGATCATTGCGGGGGATTTTGGGAGTTTCCGGGTGGAAAAAGACTGGCGGCAGAGAGTTTGCCCCAGTGTCTTAAACGGGAAGTTGCTGAAGAGCTCGGGATTCGGATCGAGCCGGGGAGAATGTTTAAAAAAATCGACTATCCTTACCCCGATCGGTGTGTTTCTCTTTATTTCTATGAATGCCGAATGATAGAAGGAGCCCCCATGCCGCGAAGGTCTCATGCGCTACGCTGGGTTTGGCCCTTTGAACTTAAGAAATATCCATTCCCGCCTGCCAATCAGGCTATTTTGGACATTTTGAGCGCACGTTAAACCTTTGTGACGCCCTTACGTCTAACCCGGTTTTCTCATCGATTTTCTTCTTTATGAGAAAACCGCTTTGGACGTCATAAGTTACGTCCAAAGTTTTGCGCGCTGATTGGACAGCGCGCAAAAGATAAGCCTTTTTGCGAAAAGAGCACAACGTGTTTTCGCAAAAACTCTTCGAGCGAATTTCTCATCATGGTGATGAGAAATTCGGGCTAAAAGAGCAAAAGGAGAATCTTTATGCGGACCCCATTAAAGAAGCTTTCATTAGGTTTATTGGTTTTTTCTTGTTGGATAGGGTTGGGAGGCTTCCAGGCAAGGGCGGAAGACGCCGGCGCTCCTTCCAGGGACAAAAGGGAAGAAAAAATTGCCAAGTGGAAACAACTTAAAGAAGAAAACCCCGAAGAATTCAGACGTCTGATCCAAGAAAGAAAGCAGCATCTTAAAGAGAGGCTTCAGGATCTGAAAGAAAAGGACCCCGAGAAATTTGAAGAAGTAAAAAAACGAATGTTTGAACACCGCAGAGAGTATTTGCAAAACCTCCGCCGCGAAAACCCGGACAAATACCAAGAGGTTGTCCGCCGCAGGCGGCAGAAGCTGGATGAGTTTAAAACCCAAAATCCGGAACGCTTTAAAGAATTTACGGATAAACATCCGCGCGCTGCCGAGCATTGGGACAAGCGCGGACAAAAACGTGAAAGGGCGAAAAGAGGCCGCGGTCCAAATTTTGGAAAAAATAGAAATTAATACAGAAAGCAGGTTGATCCAGAAGGCGCGCGGGGGAAACCTAAGATCTTTCTCAGCCCTGGTTGAGGTCCATCAGGAAAAAATGATTCACGCGGCCTTTTCGTTTTTAGGCAACATGGAAGACGCCAAGGATGCGGCGCAAGAGGCTTTTATCAAGGCGCATAAACATCTGAGTTCTTTCAACGAAAAAAGCCGTTTTTCCACGTGGCTTTACCGGATTCTTATAAATCACTGCAAAGATTTTATGAGAAAAAAGAAAAGCCGGCAGACCGAGGCGTTGGATCCCCAGGAAGATATTCAGGCCGCGGGCCCGAACGCCCTGGGAAAACTCATGGGCCAAGAGATTGAAACTGAAATTCATAGGGCGTTGGAAAATCTCCCGTTTCAACAACGGAGCGTTTTTGCGTTGAGATATTTAGAAGGTCTTAAACTGGATGAGATCGCCGAGAGTTTGAATTTGAGTACGGGGGCGGTAAAGGCCCATCTTTGGCAGGCGGGTCAAAAGATGCGGCAGACCTTAGCTCACCATTTTCCGGGCCGGGAGGGCATGGTATGAAAGACGAAATTTTTAAAAAACAAGATGAAGCGTTGATGAATCAATTCAAGGCGCAGAGGGAAAGGGAAGTGCCTTCCGGGGTTTTGAATGATTTCAGCGCGTCTGTGGAGCATAAGATTTTAGAAACCCAAGGTCAGAAATCATTTCGTTTTGGATTTCCGGCATGGGCGCCTATTTGGGTCCCTGTGTTTGCAGTGCTGCTCGTTCTCGTCTCAACGACTCTTACCCAGTACCCTTCGCGGCTTAAAGACCAAAAGCGTCCCGCGGTCGGGATCCAGCCGCCCGTGGAAGTTTCTATCGCTTCTAAAAGCGAAATTTCCGAAGAGGTGATTTTACTGCAAGAATTGGGGGAGTGGACGGAGGAAGATGAAGCGCAGCTTAATTAAAAAAGTCCTTCAACGCGCGTCATCCTGAGCGAAGGCCCGTGAGGGCCGAAGCGACACGTCTTCGAGTGCGGCAAAGCCGCGAAGCCGCGAGGATCTTCCGCCAGAGGCGGACCCGCCGTGTCCTTTGGCGGGCTAGACCCTTCGGCCGCCAAGAGGTTCCCTCAGGATGACCCCTTCGGGGGGGGGTCGATCAATCGTATTTCTCGAAAATAATCTGTTCTTTTGCTAGTCCCATCTCGAGCGCTTTTGACTGTACGGCATTAATCATGTCGGTCAAACCGCAGATGTAGAGATGAGTATCTTGAACTTTAGAGATACATTTTGAAAGCAAGAGCTGGACATAGGCTGTCTCGCCCTTCCATTCCTTGGGCCTCGAGACCGTAGGAAGGTAATGAAAATTAGAATGCTTTGAAGCAAGTTCCTTCCATTCTTCCTCATACAGAACGTCCGTCTCGTAACGATTTCCGAAAAGAAGCCAGATATCGTGACCTTGGTCCGTCCCGTCTTTAAACATTTGCTTGATGATGGAGCGAAAGGGAGCGATACCCGTTCCTGTTGCCACAAAGACCAAATGCTTTGCCGCAGGTTGTTTCAGACCGAACCGCCCGAGCGGCCCTTGGATCGTTAAATGATCGCCAACTTTAAGTGTCATCAGGTAGTTTGTCATAAGCCCGCCTTCAACCCGCTTCCAAACTAAGTCGATATAACCATTCTCATAAGGCGGTGAGTCAATCGAGTAGGGACGCTTGATAGGCTTTTCACAAGAGGGAGGCTGAGCTATGATATTGACGAACTGGCCGGAGTCGAAATCAAAAACTGTACCGGGCTCAAAAACCAATTTAAAGTGGCGCGTGTCCTGCACGCCGCAAACCATTACCTTTTCGATACGGGTGTTGAAAATGCCTGCCTTCATTGCTTTTCCTCTTTATTTCGGCCTACGGTTGGGATTATAAAGGATTATTTGTAATGCAGCATTCGGAAAAGAAAAGGTTTCGGGTCTCGCTCCGCTACAAACTCGCCTTTCCCGTCTCTGTCTCTGTGTTTGTGATTCTGCTCATTTTACTTCACGCGACCATCCAACTCGTCCGCGAATTTGTGACGGAAGCTTACCAGGCCCGCGTTTTAACTCAAGTAGAAACTTTCACAGAATCCGTCAAAGCGGATTTTTTACTTCAAAACTTTAATTCCCTTGGGTCGCGCCTGGAATGGCTTTCCTCAAAATCTCAAATCTATGGGACGCAGATTGTGGACTCCGAAGGTGCGGTGGTAATTCAAGTTCCACCCCGCAGGGAACTGCCTTTAATCAAAGAACCGTTTCTGGGAGTGGAGCCTCTTTTTCCTCGCCGGTCTTTGTTTTCTGTCTTATTCAAATTGAAACCTGAGGTTTTAGAAATTCGTCCGGGGACTTTTCCGGATCTTTTTCTCGCCGCCGCGCCTTTTAATTTAAGAAACAAGCAGCTGGGAAGGATCCAGGTATTTTTTACTACCAGCGAAGTCAACGAGATGATCCGTCGGATTTATCAAAAACGTCTCGTCTTTTCTTTTCTCGCTGCCTTCATTATCGCGCTCCTTACTTCCTCACTCACTTGGCTTGCCATCCGTCCGCTTTTTCAATTAGGAAAAACCGTGCGGGAAATTTTGGGCGGGAAGACCGATGCCCGCGCTAAGATTCGTACCGGAGACGAGATCGAAGATTTAGCCGATGCCTTCAATGAGATGGTGAGCCGCTTGCAATTAAGCCTTCGAAATTTAAAAGCCCGCGGCGAGGCGCTGGAGGAGTCGGAGGAGAAATACCGCATCCTGGTGGAAAACGCGAGTGACGTCATTTGGCTCCTTTCTTCCGAAAGGAAAATTATTTTTTTAAGCCAGCCTTTCGCCGGTCTCTCGCGCGAGGCCATGATCAAAGAAGGCCTGCCGCTCTTCTTCTCTTTTCATATGGAAGAGTCCATCCAAAAATTTGAGGCCGCCATTGAAGAGGTAAAAAAATCTAAGACCCCGGTTTATCACTTGGAAACGATTTATCATCATCCCCAAACGCACAGCCAGATTTATTATTCCACCAACCTCACGCCCGTACTCACCCGGTCGGGAGAACTCAAGGCCATTCAAGGGGTGAGCCGTGATGTTACGGAACTCAAACGAATCGAGATGATGAAAGAAAGACTCATTCGTGACGTGGCCCACGAGTTGAAAACCCCGGTTGCGAAATTTCAGATGACGATCAGCTGGCTAGAAAAAGAAATGCAAAAGGAGCACTTGGAGCGTTTTAACGAGGTACTTGAGTTGATGAAGCGGAACGCCGATCTATTGATGAAAATCATTATGGAAATCATGGACCTTTCGCGTCTTGAATCCGGGGCGGAGCGCATCCAGCGCAAGCCCTGCGATTTAAATCAAATCTTGGTAAGGCTTTTGGATGATTTGGAGCCTTTGGTCCGTCAGAAACAACTCCAGTTGGAAAGGCGGCTCGCGGCCGGTTCCCTTTCGTTGCAAGGGGATGATCAAATGCTTTACCGGCTTTTTTCCAATTTGATTGTCAATGCCATGAAATTTACAGCGCAGGGAAAAATTATTGTGACCAGCCGTAAGACCCACGAAAAAATCATCGTTCTCGTTTCCGACACCGGCGTCGGTCTTGAAAAAGATGATTTAAAGCGCGTGTTTGACCGGTTTTTTCAAAAAACCCCCGCCACCGAAGGCATGGGCGTGGGGCTTGCGCTGGTGCGGGAAATTGCCGTCCTTCACGGCGGAGAGATTCACGCAGAAAGTGAAGGCGTGGGAAAAGGCTCGACTTTTATTGTGGAGTTTTCCCTATGACGCAAAAAGAGAAAAAAATATTAATCGTGGAAGACGACGAAGATCTTTTGTGTCTTTACCGGCTTTATCTTCAGGGAGAATCTTACCGCATCATTGAGGCGAAAAACGGCAAAGAAGGGCTTGAACTCGCAGAGAAAGAGAAGCCGGACCTCATCATCCTCGATATGATCATGCCGGTGATGGATGGTGAAGAATTTATCCAGATCTACCGGATTGAAAAGAAAAACTTTGATACACCGATCATTATCGCAAGCGTCAACGACAAGATCCCGCATTCCCTCATCGAAAAAGGAAAAATCAACGGTGTCCTCAAAAAACCTTTTCCGATCGAAATCCTGCTTGAAGAAATCACCTCGCTTCTTAGCAAGTCATCCTGAGCCCTTCGACGCGTGTCATTCTGAACGTAGTGAAGAATCTTCCGCCAGAGGCGGACCCGCCGCGCTCTTTTGAATCCTTTGGGGACGTTCCTGCGGGGGACACCCCTGGCAGGGATGAAAATGGGATATTTTAATGGACGTCGGGCGCTCCGAGCTCTTAATCAAAACTACATTCATTAAGGGAGTTGGCTAGTCTCTGAGAATTGCAGAGGCTATTACAGCGTTGCGGTCCCGAATTCCGCAATTTTAACCGCAGTCGCATCGGCTGATCCGTCTATTGCCCAATAAAGGGCGTAAGGCGGACCATAAGCAGCGTCTGTCGGTCCACGCTGGGGTACACTGCTGACAAAAAATCTTCCCTTGTCGAGGCCTGGATTAGAAGAGTAGGTACTCGACCCTACTTTCGCGACACCGTCCAGAAGATTCACAACACCATAAGGCTTACCCGCATTTACGCCTGCGGCAATCTTGGGAACGGTTGTATTGAATTTTGTAATCGTTGTACCGTTTTGAATAGAACACCCAGTTTGAGGAGGTTGGCGGAAGCGTCAGTTTCACAATTATGTCTTTCCATATCCACCCAACCTTTGTCACCTCCATGAAATAAGGCTCACCGGCGTACCTCTGCGCCTCTGTCTCCAATTCATTAAAAGCGGTTTTGTCAAAAGCAAATTTCCAGGTAAAGGTTACGGTGCTATTGTATTTCGCCAGACCCGTCAGGGTTTGAAAACCTGTTTTGCCCATTCGAAGGCTCACATTCTGATTGGGAGTGGCGAATAATGAGCTGTAATACTGTGTCATAGCCCGCGTTAAACTCTTCTCAGTCAAAGAACGTGCGGTTTTAATGGCTATAATTCTGTTGACAACAGTGTCATTAGGCAAAGGAAACTTTAAACTTTTGACGGCTTGAGAATAACTCAGAGGGGTGGGCTGAACCGCTTTTTGAGCCGTGTTTTGCTGGGTAGTTGCGGGGTTCTTTATTTCAACTGGTTTCGCCCGCACGGTCGTTTGTTCCTGTTGCGTAGGCGCAATCGCTCCGAAAGCAACGGTTGGAATCATCAGAACGGCTGAGAAAGCGGTCTTGTTCATCATCTTAAAAAAAATGTACCTGTGATGATGTTTATAAATTCAATAGGAAGTTGTAATTTTCTATAAAATGATACGTTTATCCACAAAATACACAAAGGCCATCATTGCTCCAGCCACATCTGGAACGCTGTCCGCAATGACGAGTTATGCATGCGGAACAAGTCTATGTGATCCCGACGAGCCTCCTAATTCCAAAAGGTATCGACGTGACAAATATTCCCCAAGTGATCGCAGTAGTGCAAGGTTCGGGTCAAGCGGGGGTTCTTGAATTCAACCTTCGTTCTCCGCAGGCAGTATTATTACCGGGATTCCTGGTAACTTGACTAATTACCTGGATTCCCGGTATAATTCCAACCGTGAAAATACACCTGCCGAACAGTGCTTTTCTTGGCAATATTGATCCTTTTCTAAGGGGATTTGACTCTTCTTTCCCGGAGCGTTTAGAAATCACGGCCAATAATAAGTGGATCTCTGTGCATCCTGTTGTTTTGTCGATGATCGCTGCGCTTGGCCTGACACTTAAACCTCAAAATATTCATTGCGAAAATTTTACGGCTAAGTCAAAACACTATCTTGTGCGAATGGGACTCTTTAAAATTTTAAATGTGACATCCGGTATCAATGTCGTTGAACATGAGCCTGCGGGGCGGTTTAATCCTATTACCCAAATACGCACATCAAATGAGTTGACGAGGTTCATTACGGATATGATTCCATTATTGCATCTTAAACCAGAGCAAGCGGAAACGATCGGATACATCGTCAGTGAGTTAGTAAGAAATGTTATAGAGCACGCACAAGCTGAAAACGGCGCCATCCTTTGTGCCCAATACTACAAAAAAAGCAATTCGATACGAATCGGAATTGCTGACACAGGAGTCGGCGTTAAGGCAACCATCAACAGATCCTATTCTACAAAAACCGATTTAGAGGCAATTCAACTTGCCTTATGGCCGGGCATCACTGGCACAACCCGCAAAGAGGGTGGTACAGAACAAAATGCCGGAGCCGGGCTATTTTTTATTAAATCCATCGCCAGTGTTAACCGCGATTTCTTCGTCATTTATAGCGGGACCGGCTTGTACAAATTGCTCAAAAAAACATCAACTCATAGATTACGCTTGAATGCAGACCCTTTTCAGGACAAACACTCGAAAGACAATGATCTTCCCTTTTGGCACGGAACAGCAGTGGGAGTAGATATCACACTTGATCAGACAAAGGAGTTTTCGCTGTTATTGAGTGAAATACGAAAGACATATAGTTCTGCTGTAAGAGAAAGAAAAAAAGCACGCTACAAAAAACCACGATTTATATCATGAAAAATATCGTTATTTTTGACAAAGCAGGAGCGTTTGCTGAAAACAAGGATGTTGCAAGAGATATTCGAGTTCAGGAAATTATTCCCGCCCTGAATAGAAAAGAAGAGGTCGTGCTCAACTTTCAACGTGTAAACGGAGCAACACAGTCTTTCATCCATGCTCTCATAAGTGAAATTCTGAGGGAATACGGAAGCGACATTCTTGATCATATTACCTTCAAAGCTTGCAATGATACGATCCGGCAGATCATCCATATCGTTGTGGATTATATGCAGGAAGGAATGGGGATTGAAACTGATGATGTCGTCGATTAGCTTTCCTTATTAGGATGGGTCTGTCATGAAAGGTTACGAGTATTTCGATCATACGGCGGATATGGGGATGCGGGTCCGGGGCCGCGACCTCGCCGAACTTTTTACTCAAGCAGCGCTTGGGATGTTCAATCTGATCGTCCCCATCGAGCAATTCCAGGCCCAAGACTCCCTCGACATCCTCCTCGAGGCGCCCAATGTCGAAGAACTTTTCTGGAAATGGCTGCGCGAGCTGCATTATCTTTTTTCCACACAAAAATTTGTGTTTAAGGAATTCGACTTTAAAGAGCTCAGCGAAAAAATGATTTGGGTAACTTGCTCGGGCGAGTATTTTGATCCCCAGAAGCACACCTCTGAGCACGAAGTAAAAGCCGTTACCCATTATCAATTTAGCGTGGGGCGTGACGGCGGGGAATGGAAGGCAGAAGTCATTTTTGATCTATGAACCAAATGACCGAATCCATCCCGCTTCGAAAGATCGATGATTACCGTTGGGAAATCCCCCAGGATTTTGATCCCGGCATGCGCGTGCCGGGGCTCATTTTTGCGGATGAAAAACTTCTGACAAAAATCCGCCGCGATCAGTCCCTAAGACAAGTTGCCAATGTCGCTCATCTTCCCGGCATTGTCCGCTATTCCCTGGCGATGCCCGACATTCACTGGGGCTACGG
>CAYJTB010000070.1:0-8985 GCA_964372875.1 uncultured bacterium | reverse complement strand
GGTACCCCTTCCAAAAGTACAGGGTTCGCGATTTAACCCCGCACAATTGGAAGGGGTACCGACGTATTTATTTAACCAATGAGAGAGACTTGACGAGAGGCATACCGGCGGTAAAGACCATCGGAACGCCTGAGGAGTTCCTCGTGCCGGCCTTCTTCAATGATGGAACCCCGGTCAAGAACAACGACCAAATCAGCATGTTCAATCGTTGAAAGCCGGTGAGCGATGATGAGTGCGGTCCGGTCCTTGAGAAGTTTGAGCAAGGCCTGCTTGATGAGTTCTTCCGATTCCGGATCGAGAGCGGACGTTGGTTCATCCAGAATCAAAATGGGCGCATTTTTTAAAAAGGCCCGTGCGATGGCAAGCCGCTGTTTTTCACCGCCGGAAAGTTTGACTCCGCGCTCTCCGATTTTTGTCGCGTATCCATGGGGAAGTCTTTTGATAAAGTCATGGGCAAAGGCATCCTTGGCTGCTTCGCGGATCTCTTGATCATTCGCTTCAGCTTTTCCAAACCTCAGATTTTCAGCCACCGTGCCGCTAAAAAGAATGGGTTCTTGGGAAACAGTGGCGATTTGCCGGCGCAGTGATTTTAAAGTGACCTCCCGAATATCATGGCCGTCGATGGAAATTTTTCCATCCGTGACATCGTAGTAACGCGTGAGGAGTTTTGCGAGGGTCGATTTTCCGGCGCCGCTCGGTCCTACCAGCGCGACAGTTTTTCCGGCGGGGAGCGTTAGAGAGAAATTGGACAAAATGGGTCCACGGGTAGGGTATTGAAAACTCACCTCTTCAAAAGAAACCTCTCCATTCACATGACCTAACACTTTTGCGTTAGGATGGTTTTGGATTTCTGGGTAAGTGTCGAAGACTTCAAAAATACGGTCCATCGCCGCCAGACTGTTGATAAGGATTAAATTGAGCTCCGTGAGCCGCTGGATAGGCTGATAAAGCATCCCCAGATAGGCATAAAAAGCCATCAAAGTTCCCATCGTAAGCCTTCCGGCCCATACTTCGATGATCCCAAACCAAAGCACCAAAATCGGGCCGACCGCCGTTAAAAATCCTGTAATACCCAACGCGATGGATTGAAGTTTCACATTGGAAAGGACCGTATCCAAATAACGCTCGCTTTGTTCTTTGAATTCGCACGCCTGGGCTTCTTCTTGGGTAAAGGCCTGGATCGTGGAAATTCCTGCGAATTGTTCGTGAAGATCACCTGAGATTTCTTGGAGCTGATCATGGATAGAACGGCTCTTGGCTTTAATTTTTTTTGTTAGGTGATAACTGACAACCGCATAAAAAGGAAGCACGCTTAAAGAAACCAGTGCAAGTTTCCAATGAAAGAAAAAAAGCAAAACGATAATCGCGATAACACAGGCAAGATCCATGGCCGTGTTGACGAGGGCGGATCCCACAAAATTTTGCGCGGAGGCAATGTCGCCTGTCATGCGCGCTACCACGGCGCCGATTTTTTGTTCATCAAAAAATCCCAAACTCATGCGCTGGAGATGAAGGTAGAGTTCTTGACGCAAATCAAAGATGATGCGGTGGCCCGCGAGGCCCGAAAGATAAGACCGGAGATAACTCATCCAAGCGTAAATCACATAAAGCCCGCAAAGGCTTAACATCCATAGATGAAGATTGGAATGGGGAATATGGGCAGACGTAGGGCGTAGAAAATCGTCCACAAGGATTTTAAGGGTCCAAGGAAGCACCAGAGGAATCAAATAGCGGATGATGCCGGTGGCGATGGCCACGGTGATGATCCACCGGTAAGGATGAATGTAAGAAAAAAAGCGCACCAAGCTCGATTTTTTTGGGGTTTGTTTCACTGGGCTTTTAGTATAACACAGGTGTAAATGGAGGTTGTCTGCGCCCCAACCACGTGTTACCATTCCAATTAGTTAAACCGTTTAACTATTTCATGGTTGAATTAAATGATCCAAGATAAATTTGCCCAACAATTTAGGGAAATCCAGCCGAAGTATTCCCGGCTTTATGCCCGCCTCCTCGCCCGCGAAGAAATCAGTCTGCCGCAGTTTGCACTCTTAAGTTTGCTTGCCACCCAAGGAATTATTTCAATGACGGAAGCGAGTGCCAAGCTTCTCATCACCAAACCCGCAGTCACCAATTTGGTGGACCGGTTAGAAAAAAAAGGACTCTTAAAACGTGGGACCCACGTTAAAGATCGCCGGATGTATCTGTTAGAAATTCGTCCGAAGGGCCGGCAGCTCGTAAGGCGGGTCCAAAGCCAGACGTTGGGGGTTGTTCTGGAGAGCCTGGAGGCATTCAATCACAAAGAAAAAGAGATGATGACACGTTTTTACGCCCTTCTTTCTAAAAAATTGGATAAGGTGTTGGCGGTCAGTCTTTTTTGTCTTTTGGTTTTCAACGCCTTTTCCGAGCCTGGCTGGGCCATGGGCAAAAGACCTCCTGTCATTACCGAGACAAAGGGGACCGGCCTTACTTTGAAAGATTGTTACCTTCTTGCGCTGAAGCAGAGCGAAACCGTGATGATCCAAAAAGAAGACATTGAAACCGCGGAGGCCCAATTTTTTAAAGCCGCCAGTGAAGTCTTGGGCCGCGCGGATTATAAAATGACTTTCTTCAGACAAGAAGAGGTCCGCTCCGGCGGTTCCGACTCGGTGGGAGGTGCTTTTGTCGATCCTGCCAAACGCGAGAGAAGGTTTGCGATTACCCAACCTGTTTTTCGAGGCTTCCGGGCCCTAGGTGCCTTGGGGGGAGCGGGGAGTCTTAAGCAAACTCAAAAAGAGGAATGGATCCGGGCGCAGGAACTTCTTTTTTTAGATGTGGCCAACGCCTTTTACGGGTTCTTGGAAGAAAAAGAAAATTTAAGAGTCATCGAAGGCATTCACACTCTTTACACGGAAAGAATCAAAGATTTGAAAGAGCGTGAAGGCATCGGACGCTCCCGGCCCAGCGAGGTTACCACCGCGAACGCTCAGATCAAAGTTTTAGAAGCCGAACGCGCCCGTGCCGCCGCGACTCATGCGTTTGCCCAAGACCTCCTGGAATTTTTAATCGGAACTCCGGTTAAAGATCACACGCTTCAAGACGAAGAGCTTCCGAAGGAAACCTTCAAAGAGCCCCAGGATTATCTTGAAATCGTCGGCGAACGAGCGGATGTGGAGGCGGCCCGGCATTTGGTGAAGACCGCAAAACAAAATATTATCGTGGCTCAAAGCGATTTCTGGCCCCAGGTGAATTTGGAACACAATCAATACAACCGCCGCGAAGGGCTTCAAGCCGATATTGATTGGGACCTGCTTTTTACGATAAGCATCCCGCTTTTTCACGGCGGAGAAACGATCGCAAAAGTCAAAGAGGCCGTGAGCAAATGGAAAAAAGAAAAATTAAATTACTCCTACATCCAAAGAAAAGCAGGGCTTGAAGTGAAACAAGCCTATCAAAGCTGGGTCAGTTCCCTAGAAGAAACCAAGGCCTTAAAAGAAGCGGTCGAGGCCTCTCTGGAAAATTTCCGGCTTCAAAAAGAAGATTACACGCATAATCTTGTCAGCAATCTCGACGTACTTCAGGCGTTGGAAGGACTCCACCGGACAAAACTTGATGCCAACCGGGCGTATTACACAATGAAGGAAAATTATTGGAATCTGCGGGTGGCGCTCGGAAAAGACGCGGGTATCTAACCCATGAACATTTCTGAAATTTCCATTAAGAATCCCGTCTTTGCCTGGATGCTGATGCTGGGTCTCATGATTTTCGGTCTCATCAGTTTCCGCGGATTGGGTGTCGGTCAAATGCCCGATGTGGATTTCCCTGTTCTCAGCATTGATGTGTCTTGGGAAGGGGCAGCGCCTGAGGTCATGGAAACGGACGTCGTCGACATCATTGAAGACTCTGTCATGGGCGTTGCAGGCATACGAGAGGTTTCGTCTTCCACCCGTCAAGGAAATGCCGCCATCACTTTGGAATTCGAATTGGAACAAGACATCGATATTGCTTTGCAGGAAGTTCAAAGCAAAATCACGGAGGTCCAGCGCCGGCTGCCCAAAGAAATCGACCCGCCTGTCATCACCAAGGCCAATCCCGAAGATCAGCCTATCCTGTGGTTGGGTGTGACCAGCACCCATTCTTTAAGAGAACTCATGGAATTTGTCGACCGGCAAGTCAAAGACCGTTTCAAAACCGTTCCGGGAGTGGGTGAAATTTTTCTGGGCGGGTTTTTAGAAAGAAATCTCCGCGTTTGGATCGATCCCAAAAAATTAAGTCTTTATGAACTGACCATCGAGGATGTTATGGCGGCCATTCGCGAAGAACATGTGGAACTTCCTGCCGGACGAATTGAGACGAAGCTGAAAGAGGCCACCGTCAGGGCCATGGGCGAGGCACGTAGCGTCGAAGAATTCGAAAAAATTCCGATTATACGCCGGGGAGGTCAACCTATTTACCGGCCGGTCCTCCTCAAAGAAGTGGCGAAGGTGGAGGACAGCCTGGCCGATGTCAGGCGCATGTCACGCATCATGGGAAAACCGGCGGTGGGGCTTGGGGTTCGTAAACAGCGGGGCGCTAATTCTGTAGAAGTGGCGCGCAAAGTCAAACAACGAATGAACGAATTAAAGTCTCAGCTCCCCGAAGGGTATGACATTGGAGTGAATTTCGATAGTACGAAGTTTATCGAAGATTCAGTTCAGGAACTTGTTTTTACTTTGATTTTATCCGCGCTTTTAACGGCCGTGGTCTGCTGGATCTTTTTGGGATCTTGGAGCAGTACCCTGAACGTTTTACTGGCCATACCTACCTCTATTCTGGGAACCTTTATCATTGTAAAGTTTGCCGGTTTTACCCTGAACACCTTCACGCTTTTGGGACTGTCGCTGGCCATCGGCGTGGTGGTGGATGACGCGATCATGGTGTTGGAAAACATTGTCCGCCACCGGGAACAAGGTCAGAATCAAATGGAGGCAGCCTTAAACGGTTCCAAAGAAATTGCTTTTGCCGCCCTCGCTGCGACCATTGCCGTTGCGGCGATTTTTCTTCCCGTGGCTTACATGAAAGGCATCATCGGAAAATTTTTCTTTCAGTTTGGCGTAACGATCTCAGGCGCCGTGCTGTTGTCACTCTTAGAAGCCCTGACGCTTGCGCCCATGCGCTGCTCACAGTTTCTAGAAGCGGGAGGGCGCAAGACCCGTTTTGGTCAAGCGTATGAAAGAGGCATGAATCATTTAGTCGAGCTTTACCGCAAAGGCCTTCAAGCAAGTTTAAACCACCGGAAAAAAATTTTAGCGGGGTCCGGCATTTTTTTTATCGCGTCCATTGGTTTAGTCTCCTGCATCCGTAAAGAATTTGTTCCGGCTCAAGATCAAAGTATGTTTCTTGCACGGCTTAAAACCCCGATCGGCTCTTCCATGCCTTTTACGAGCGAGCGGTTCAAGCAGGCCGAGCAAGTGGTCATGAAGCGGCCTGAAGTAAAACGATATTTTTCCGCAGTGGGCGGCTTAGGCGGAGCCGAGGTCAATAGTGGAATGATTTTTATTACACTCCAGCAACCCAACCAACGCACCAAAGATCCGAAGACTCACCGACGCCTTAGTCAGCAAGAACTGATGAATTATTTCCGTACCGAATTTAATAAAATCCCCGATGTGAGAGCGGTGTTACAGGATCTTTCCACGCGCGGATTCGCCGCCCAACGCGGGTTTCCCGTGGAGTTCAGTATCCGGGGCCCCGACTGGGACAAGTTGGCTTCTTTCGCCGAGGCCATTCAAGCCAAGATGAAAGAAAGCGATCTCTTTGTGGATGTGGATACGAATTATCTTTCGGGAATGCCCGAAGTCAGGATCTTTCCCGATCGCGGCAAGGCTTTTAAATATGGCGTCAGCATCGGCTCGATCGCTCGCACCATCAATGCGATGATCGGGGGAGAACGGGTCGGAAAATACACCCAAGGGGGAAGGCGTTACGACGTTCGGGTTCAAGTGGTGCCCCAAGCTCGTATGCGGGCCGAGAACATCAAAGAGCTCTATGTTTGGAATAACCGGGGCGAACGGGTTCGCCTTGCCGAGGTGATTACTTTAAAAGAACAGCCGAGTCTTCTTGCCATTACGCGCCAAGGCCGCGAGCGCGCCATCGGAATTTTTGCCAACGTGACTCCCAAAAAATCTCAAGCCTCAGCGATTGAAAAAGCAAGATCGATCGCGCGCGGAATTCTCCCTGACGGATACCGGCTTGTTTTTAGCGGAACGAGCGAAACATTCCGCCAATCCTTTCAAAGCCTGATGTTTGCCCTTTGGCTTGGCATCCTTGTTTCTTACATGGTCTTGGCCTCTCAATTTAATCACGCGGTTCATCCCTTCACGGTTTTGCTCGCACTTCCTTTCAGTATTTCAGGTGCCTTCATCGCCTTGTGGATAACGAACCAATCACTGAATATTTTTAGTTTGATCGGTCTTCTCCTTTTGATGGGCTTAGTGAAAAAGAATTCCATTCTCCTTGTGGAATTTACGAATCAAATGAGAGAAAGGGGAATGAAACCGTTTGAAGCGCTCATGACGGCTTGCCCCATCCGGTTAAGACCGATTCTGATGACGTCCGTCTCCACCATAGCGGCGGCAATCCCGCCCGCCATGGCGCTTGGCCCGGGCGCTGAGACCCGGATCCCCATGGCGATTGCCGTCATCGGGGGAATGGTCGTCTCCACCCTTCTTACTCTTTTTGTCGTTCCGGCCGCTTATCTTTCGCTTATTCCGCTTGAGAAAAAAGAAACTTACAAGCGGATTGGAACTTGGATGTTATGGTGGAAAGACAGACTGTCATTGCGAGCCGAGCGAAGCGAGGCGAAGCAATCTAAGTACTTGAGATTGCTTCGTCACCGCACTCCGCGCATGTAATGACAAAGACGATGCCCGCCAGAGGCGGGTCCGCCAATCTTTTTGGCGGAAAACACTTTGTCATCATCGGTGGAGGAATCATAGGAAGCACCCTCGCATTAGAACTAGTCCAAAAAGGCCAGAAGGCCACCGTCCTCGAAAAAGAAACTCGCCTTGGTCTTCATCAAAGCGGACGCAATAGCGGCGTCATCCACTCAGGCATCAATCAAACACCAGGCAGCCTCAAGGCAAAGATGTGCGTCGAAGGAAGCCGCCGGCTTCGCCAATATTGCCGTGAACGCGCCATTCCCATGGTGGAATGCGGCACGCTTGTCCTTGCACGTAATGATGATGAGATAAAAATTTTGGAAGAACTTCTTAAACGAGGAAATGAATGCGGCGTTCCCGGCCTCCAATTGATCAGTGAAAAAGAACTGCGAAAAAAAGAACCCGTCTCTAAAGGCATTGCGGCTCTTTTTTCTCCTACCGGTGCCGCGATTGATTCTCTTAAATTTCTCCAAACCGTTGCTAGTGAGGCCAAAGAAAAAGGCGCACAGTTTCATCTCTACCACAAGGTCACGGGAATCGACAAAAAGATAGTCCATACTTCCAAAGAAGAATTCTCAGCGGATTACATTGTTAATTGCGCCGGACTTGAGGCAGACAAGATCGCTCAGATGATGGGAGTGGGAATGGGCTGCCGGATTGTTCCTTTCCGGGGCGAATACATGGAAGTAAAAAATTGCCCGGTGAACACGATGATTTATCAGCCGCCCGATCTTCGGTTCCCATTTCTTAGTATTCATCTCACGCGCGAAACGGACGGACGAGTGTTGGCCGGTCCCACCGCGACGCTTGCTTTTGGCAGAGAGGCTTACAATAAGGAATGGGATTTTCGGGAAATGTCCGAAATGTTTTTAAGCAGGCCCTTTCAAAAGCTGATATTGAGCAAAGAATTTTTAGGGCTCGCTTACTCCAACTTCAAAGTGAGCGTTTCAAGGAAAGCATTTTGGAAAGAGATCGATTCACTTGTGACGGGAGTAAAGCTCGATCAAATCACGCCGCACCGTTCCGGCATCCGGGCTCAAATGGTGGATTCTGACGGAAAACTTGTGAATGATATTTTGGTGGAAAAAGGTGAAGATTCGACTCACGTTTTAAATGCCGTCTCGCCCGGTCTTACCTCCTCACTCGCCTTCGCGGAATACCTCGCAGCCAATTTTCTTGAAAACTGACTTCTGCAACAGACCCATTGGAAGCCAATCTATTTTTGGCTTAGCAGATGTTTCCAGGATACCGCGCGGATCTTTTTGCTCAAATCAAAAGTAGAATCACCTCCATGAATGACATCCAGTCTTTGGAGCTTAAGATCTGACAAAGCGGATTTCATGGAAGGTGTAATGTTTGGATGCGTTGTGCGTTTAATCTCGAATCCGAGTTTTTGCCCGCCACGAGAAACTACCAAGTCTAGCTCCGCACCCGAGTGAGTCGCCCAGTAAAAACAGTCTTCCGATTCAAGATTCAACTCTCGCGTAATCTGATCCAGAATGAACCCTTCCCAGGAAGCGCCCACCTTGGGGTGGCGCTCTAAATCGAGCTGGGAATGAATTCCTAAAAGGGAGTGCAGAATTCCGCTGTCGCGGATGTAGACTTTGGGAGACTTCACCTGACGCTTGGAAATATTTTCATGCCAAGGTTTTAATTGTCGAACCACTAAGGCCGACGTCAAAATGTCCAGGTAATGACGGACGGTTGTATCTGCCACACCGAAGGAACGGCCGAATTCAGACGCATTCCAAGTTTGACCGTGATAATGGGCCAGCATGCTCCAGAAGCGTTGCAGGGTGGTGCTTCGAATCGTAATCCCAAGCTCGGGCAGATCGCGCTCAAGAAATGTGCGGATGAATCGGCGGCGCCAGTCTCCGCTCTGGCTATTTGAAGCCGCCAAGAAAGACGGAGGGAACCCTCCCCGGAGCCACAATTTTTCCCAATCTCGCTCCTTCACCTCACTACCTGCGAATCCACCCAATTCATGATAAGCGATCCTTCCGGCCAGCGATTCGGAACTTTGTTGTAAAAGCTCAGGCGATGCACTTCCTAACACGAGGTAGCGGTTATGCCGTCCGGCATGGTCCGC
>CAYJTB010000069.1:0-9416 GCA_964372875.1 uncultured bacterium | reverse complement strand
ATATTAAATATTAAAGAAAGAGTGGTGGGGGGAGAGCGGCACGCTTACGTTTTGGATCTTATACTAAGGCTGCGTGAACAAGGATGGCTATGGACGGAGGAATTTATTTGGCATAAAAAAAATTGCCATCCAGGTAAATGGCCTAATAGATTTCGGGATGCATGGGAGCGTTTGCTTCAGTTTAATAAATCTAAAGAGTTTGCCATGTATCAAGAGGCTGTTATGGTGCCCATGGGAGATTGGGCAAAAACTCGTCTTAAGCATCTAGGAAGAAATGATACTGTCAGGTTTAATTCTCAAGCGAAAAGTGGTTTTGGTAAAAATATTTCTAATTGGATAGGCAGAGATAAGGCCTATCCGTCGAATGTATTGTATATGGCGACAGAAACAGGAAATAAGCATCATAGCGCTGCATTTCCGCGCGTATTGCCGGAATGGTTTATTAAGTTGTTTACTAAGGAAGGCGGCTTGGTCTTAGATCCATTCTTAGG
This sequence comes from uncultured bacterium, assembly GCA_964372875.1. Taxonomy (GTDB): domain Bacteria; phylum Omnitrophota; class Omnitrophia; order Omnitrophales; family JACQLI01; genus CAYJTB01. Next base: position 8,925 of record CAYJTB010000069.1, on the reverse strand, counting down.
TTCTGGAACCGTGGCAGAAGTTGCTTATAAAATGAAAAGAAACTCAATTGGAATAGAAAGTGTAAAGGAATATTGCCTTTTGGCTAAACGGCATCTTGTGACGATCATGAAACAAAAAAATAGTAATGGGAACAAAAACATTGGAAAGGACTTTTTTGATATTCAAAAGTGCGAGTTCTGTTCGGCTGAACTCGGCACCGCCGGAAATGGTACAGAGTTTTTCACTGAAGGGGACATTCACAATAATTGAACAAATTTTTTGTTCCAACCAACGGTTACGAAAGCTGGAAAGCCCTTTTAGCGGAGCCGAAGAAGCATTGGAAATCAGGTTATTCCGCCAAATCGCTCGCTCATTGCTGGGAAGAAGCGGGCGCGTTTCCAACGTCTATCCAGAAAATATTCTCCCAGTCAGCGAATAAAAAAGTCCGGGAACTGAAATTTCTGCTGGGGTTTCCGGAGTATAAAGTCTTTCTGCCTCCTGAAGGGGGGAGGCCTTCACAAAACGATATTTTTGTTCTGGCTAAAAGCGGCGAAGAGCTTTTTGTCATCATGGTCGAGGGAAAAGTGGCCGAAAGTTTTGCGGACACCGTGGAGAAAATGGGACCGAAGATTAACCGGGAAAGGTTCGCTTATCTCTGCAAAGTTCTCGAGCTGAATCCTGACACCATCGGTCACATTCGTTATCAGTTACTGCACCGCACCGTTTCGGCGCTCCTTGAAGCCGAACGATTCAACGCGAAGAACGCGATAATGCTGGTCCATTCCTTCAGCCGAACCTATGACCACTTCCAAGATTATGCTGCCTTTACCGAACTGTTCGGTTTTAAAGCCGAAAAAGATGCTGTTATGGGGCCTGTGCGAAGAAAGAATGTCGATCTTTTCTTTGGCTGGTCTCTCGGTGACGCCGAGTTTTTAACCCGATAATCCTGAGTGAAAATGAAATCATGATCTACGTCCTAGACGCTTATAACGTGATCATAAAATAAACATGTCAGATACTGCGCAAGGGGCATGCTTAGGCCTGTCCTTTTAAAACCGTGAAGCTTTACCATATCGTTGCGGTTGCCCGGGGCGGAGTGATCGGAAAAGACGGGAAACTTCCGTGGCATTTCTCGGCGGACCTTAAATATTTTAAAAAAACCACGATGGGAAGCACGCTCTTGATGGGGCGAAAGACCTTCGAGAGTATCGGCCAAAAACCGCTCCCGGGCCGGGAAAATTTTGTCTTGAGCAGACAAAAAAAAATGGACAGAGAAAATCTCCGTTTTTTTGATTCCTTGGAGAAGGCGCTGGCTGAAGTGAAGACCGAAAAGGCCTTTATCATTGGCGGGGGAGAGCTCTTCGGTGAAACCCTGAGCAAAATCGACGGAATCTTTCTGACGCGTATCGATGCCGATTTCAAGGGCGATACTTTTTATCCCGCGATTCCTCGTGATTTTAAAGAGGGAAAAAGAGAGATCCTGCAGGAAGATCCCAAAATGGAAGCGGTTTATTTGGAAAGACAAAAATGAGTTCTAATCTTTATCTCAAACAACTCGAAGTCGGGCCGATGCAAAATTTTGTTTACTTAATCGGCGACAAACAAAAACACGAGTGTGTGATGGTGGATCCGGCGTGGAATGTGGCGGAAATTTTGGAACAGGCCAAGAAAGATGACATGAAAGTGACGGGCGCCCTTGTCACGCACGCGCATTTTGATCATGTGAATGGACTCGATGATTTTTTAAAAGATGTCAAAGGCAAAATCTATTGCAACAAAGACGAAGCTGAATTTTTGAAATTTTGGTCGGAGGATCTCACACCGGTTTCTGATGGCGATAAACTTACGATCGGCGAAACCCAGATCACGTTCCTTCACACGCCCGGCCACACACCCGGGTCTCAATGCTTTCTCGTTCAAAACAAATTGGTTTCAGGGGATACCTTATTTATCCAGGCCTGCGGCCGCTGTGATATGCCGGGAGGAAATGCCGAACAGATGTACTACAGCTTAAAACGTTTAGCGGATTTGGATGAAAAAACCGTGCTCTACCCCGGCCATAATTATTCAGATGAAACCACCTCAACCATTGGTCAGGAAAAGGCCTGGAATCCCTACTTAAAAACCCCGGACCTTGAAAATTTTTTAGTTCAGCGAATGGGCACGAAGAAGAAATAGCCTCGGTAGAGAAACTCTAGACACTCGCCGGAGAAAACCTTACAATCTAGTACCTTGTCATTTTAATTTTTAGGGGAACAAGTACTGTGCTGGATTGAAATTGGAACTCCCAATTTCAATCCTGACTACGCACTAGCCACCGCAAGCTAAATCAAAAGGAAAATACAATGCAACAACAAATCTCAGCAGTCCAAAAATTGATCAATACGGCCATCGAATTTTTTGTCAATTACAGCTTCCAAGTCTTGGGAGCGGTCATCGTTCTGGTGGTAGGCTTTCTTATCGCCGGCTGGACATCCAACGTCATCATGCAGCTTCTTGAGAAAAAGAAAATGGACGTCACCCTGTCGAAGTTTCTGGCGGGGACCGTTAGGATTATTATCATTGGATTTACCCTTTTGGTTGCGCTCGGAAAATTCGGGATCACGATTGCTCCCTTTGTCGCCGCACTCGGCGCTTTAGCCTTCGGCGCAAGCTTTGCCATTCAAGGCCCCTTGTCTAATTACGGCGCCGGGCTTTCCATTATTCTCAGCCGGCCTTTTGTGGTGGGCGATACGATTACCGTGGCGGGCGTCAGCGGCGTGGTGAAGGAAGTAAAACTTGCCTGCACCATTCTTACCGATGAAGACGGCATCCTGATTACGATTCCCAGCAAAGATATTGTCGGACAAATTCTTTATAATTCGAAACGTTTTAAGGTGGCCGAAGGGTTGATCGGCATCAGTTACGACAGCAATCCCGAAACCGTGGTCAAAGTCATTACTTCCGTACTCCAAAAATTTCCTGACGTTACCCAAGATCCAAAATTCCAAGTGGGGATTCAGCAATTTGCAGATTCGGCGATCAACATCGCTTACCGTTATTGGGTGCCGGCCATCAAATTTTTCCAATTGACTCATGAGGTCAACGCCGCCGTGTATCAGGCGCTCCAACAAGCGAATATCAAGATCCCCTTCCCTCAACGGGAACTCCGCATTCTTTCGGGTTCCTCCGAGCTGGCTTAAAAGATAAGGAACAGCGATGAAAAAATTTCTCACCGGCGTTTTTCTAATTTTGGCCGTTGGTTTTGCAGGGATTGTGCTGGCCAAGGATGTCATTCTAAAAGTTGCGATCGAGCAAGCGGTGTCGGGACTCACCGGCTTCCCAACCAAAGTGGGGTCTTTAAAATATGACCTTCCTTCTACCATCCTCATCAAGGATCTTGAAATAAAAAATCCCGCGGGTTTCGAAGAAAAAATATTCGCCTCCATTCCTGAAATTTATATTTCTCTGGTTTTGCCGGAACTTTTACAGGGAAAGAGGATTCATCTTCCCGAAGTGCGCCTTAACATCCAGGAAATTCATCTTGAGAAAAATGCCCAGGGCATTTCCAATGTGGAACTTTTAAGTTCGGTCGTGGCAAAGCCGGGAAAAAAGCCCGCAAAGCCCTCTGGGGCCCAACCCAAAAAAGAACCCTCAAAACCTCCCATGCCCTTTCTTTTAGAGCGGCTTGTACTGACCATTCACAAAGTAAGTTATCAGGACCGGTCGGGAATTATTGGCAGAGCGCCCGTCAATAAACTCGCGACCAACTTGAATGTGGAAAAGGAAATCTTCTCCGATATTGACGATCCTCTGACGCTGGTCAACTTGGTTCTCATGAAAATTATAAGAGGAACTACCTTTGGAAATTTATTAAAAATTGACCCCAGACAACTCCTCGGAACAGATCTCCCCGAGACACTTCGTTCAGGAAAAGCCTTTGTCGGAAAACAAGCAGAACAACTTACAGGGCAAGCCTCAGAGCTGCTCAATCAAAAATCCATTCAGAATTCTTTAAACGAAGCCCAAAATGTTTTGGGCGAAAGTGCCGGAACAACCCGCGAAAAATTGTCAGGACTCATGGGGAAATTGAAGTCCCTTGCCCCAAGTGAAACCGGGGATGTTAAGCAGTAAGGAAAGTGTCCGGTGAACGAAGAACTCCCCAGGCAATACGTCAACTTTAGGTTTTGCAAAGTCGATCCTCTTTGGCTGAGGCTTTCCGAGACAGAAAAAGAAAAGGGGAGAAAAGAATTTCAGGGGGCCGCGGAATCTTTTCGTTCCAAGGGCATGTTTCTTTTTACTTATTCACTTTTAGGAATCCGCGCAGAAACGGATTTTCTTTTGTGGCGAATCACCGAGCGGTTGGAAGACATCGAAGAAATGTCCGCGGCACTTTTGCAAACAGGCTTTGGAAAATACGTCTCAACCTCTCATTCCTTTCTTTCTATGACGAAACGATCGATCTATGTGGATAAGCATGTGCATCCGGACCAAGAGGGGAAGCGCGGACGGGTCGTTCCGGGCGAGCATAAGTATCTTTTCATTTATCCCTTTGTAAAAACGCGCGATTGGTACCGTCTCTCCAAAGAAAAACGCCAGGAATTAATGGACGAGCACATCCGGGTGGGCCATAAATACCCTTCAGTGCGGCTCAACACCACTTATTCTTTTGGCTTGGATGACCAGGAATTTGTGGTCGCATTTGAGACCGATAAGCCTTCGGATTTTCTGGATTTAGTGATGGAATTACGTGAAGTTGAAGCTAGCCGGTACACCTTGCGCGATACGCCAATTTTTACCTGCATCCAGAAGCCGCTTGATATTCTCCTCAAGGGGTTTTAAAAAAACTTTACAGACCGGCCTTTTTTGATATAGTACGCAACCTCAACATGAAAAAAAACAACAATGAGTAAGATCGCCTCTTTTCTTATTTCCCTAATCCTTCTTGTTCCTCCCTCGGCCTTTTCTGAAGATTGGAACCCTCTTCCTTCAATTCCGACGGCTGAGATCCAAGCACAACCCAGCACAATTCCAACGGCCGTTTCCCAAGTTAACGATCTCCCCGTCGGCCAGCCTGACACCAATCTTTTTTTGCAGGACGAAAACCCGTTAAGTCCTGTGGCTGAGCTTGATTATGAATATGAACTCTACGCATTCAAAGATGCGATTGAGCTTTTTCGGCCGGAATATGCTTCAGCGGTCATTGTAAAAGAACTCACTGCAGAAGATTTAAAGAGCCTCGCTGAGCTTCCTTTTGAAGTGGGCATTGTGGTGCTGGGCGGAGAAATTGTCCTCTTTACCTCAGGGAGTGCCGATGAAATCGGTGTCCTTTCGGCCGTCAAAGAACTTACCCAAAAGGCCTCCTTCATTGCCCATACTCATCCCACGATTTATTCCCAAGAAGGTCCTTCGGGCGAAGATTTCAATGAGGCCTCCGACACAAAGCCCGAATATGTAGTCACCCATCTAGGCGCCTACGCTTACACGCATCAAGGAATTTTGAATGAAGGAAATGCTTATTCTTATGAGGAATTTATTCAAGCCTTAAATCAAGCGGTCCATCAATCGCCAGAGCCGGATCCGGTTCAAGCCCGAAAGGATCTTAATCAATTTATTGCGGCACAAGATCTTTATAATCAGGCCTCTCTCCTTGAAAAAGAAACGTTTCGAATGGGAGGGACCCTTTCGTATACCTCCAGTCTGAACTCCACCAGCGTTACGACACTTCCCGGAAGTCCGTTTCCCTATTTTATGCCGGGTTCAAGTTCTTCGACGACCCTTTCTCTCAATTCAGACGGCCGCTTCAAGCTGGGCTACGATGTAAAAACCACCGGGAGTTATTCAGGGATGACGATTTCTTTTGATAATGCCTCCACTCCCTCCATTGAAACTCGCAATCTTTCCACTCTAAGCTCTCTTGTCTTTGGATTGCAGGGTCCGGCGAATGCGGCCAAGGTGGAATTCATCGATATCAATGGAAATAAAGACACTTTCACTCTCACCAATGTTTCCTCCACAGAACGGTTTTGGCGGATCAATACTTCATCCATTATTTCCAGTGTGGATAAAACCCGCATCAAGCAAATTAATTTTTATGTCAACCAGTCCACCGTTCCCTCAAACAAGAGAACGGGAACCCTTTATATCAATTCAAAAGGTCTCAATGTAAGCGCGCCCCAGCAGCCTGCCGTCACCGCACCCAATTTTTCCAATCAAACTTCCGTTGTCTTAACCGGTACCAAGGAGGCGCAGACTTCCATTTTGATTAACGGAGTGGAGGTCGTGAGCCGGAATAATTCAACCACATGGTCTGCCGCCGTCAATCTCTCTACTGAAGGCTCAAACTCTTTTAATATTCAGGCGAAAAATTCCATTGAAAAATTAAGTACCGTGAAAACCCTTTCGATTGTCCGCGATACCATTGCTCCCGTCATTGTTCCTTCCGATCTTCCGGTAGGAAACCAAATTGACATTCCTTATTTGGTCATTCCTTATCACGTACAAGATGTGAATCCTCAAGTAGCCGATGCCTTTGCGAGTTTCGATCTTGTTCCCGGTTCCAACGATCTTGTGATTGGGGTGACGGATCTGGCGGGAAATCAAAACGAACTTCACATCACCATCAATTACACGCCCTCCGATAGTAATCTCACAGCAGAAGAAAAGGCTCTGCGTCAAAATTGGCTGGAGACAAATTTTCCTTATTTTACAGAGTCCCAAGGCATCGACTCTTCCACCGGACTTCCCATTGATATGATCGGCCCCAATGCCCCTTCGGGGATTTATTGGACACAACCCACTTCGATCGGTTTCTATCTGGATTTACTCGGAAACATTATTAGCAAACGATTGGTTTTGTCATCTTTCTCTCAAGCTGCTGCCCTTGCCGCCGCTGAAAAGGCTCTGACGAGTCTTTTGGATGTTCAATCCCGATTGGGTTGGCAAGGCCTCATCCCGTGGCTTCGACTCGACGGTACACTTCGTGCAAATAGTCCGGAAATCGGATTGATTGACAACGCCAATCTTACGCATGCTTTGTCCGTTCTTCTTGGCCTTCTTGAAAAAGGAAATCTCCAGCGTACGATCGCGGCCTCTATTTATAACAAAGCGAAGGCTTTCATCGACGGGCAAGGATCCGGTTATGCAAGTTTCGTCGATCCGGTATTCGGAGTTTTTCGCGCTGTTTATCGTACGGACGGGAGAGGCTTTGACGGTTACGCGGACCGTTTCGGGAGCGAAGTGCGAGCGACGCTCCCTTTTCTGATCGAATATTTTGGAGTTCCCCAAACGGTCTTAACGAATCTTATAAGATCCTTCAGTAATTATCCTACCCTTCAAGGCCGAACGGTCCAGACTTTTTCTGCGTTTGACGGCGGGGCGTTTCAATATTTTTGGCCGCTCCTTGTTTCGCCCGAAGAATCCCTTCCGCAAATCGCCGCTCCTTTACAAAACGCCCTTCTCATCTTTAGTGATTTTATGGAACGTCAAGCCCTGGCGGGTTTTCCTACCGCCGCTTCCTTGCCCGAAGGGGGATACAGCGGTAAACTAGGAATTAATTATTTGAAAGAGACATCGGATCTTTTGGATGAAACCGTTGCCTCTGTTTATGCCTTGGCCTCTGCTTACCGGTTGAACCCTTCGTGGGTCCTTTCCAAAATTCTGGAGATCCAGCAAAATTTTCCATTGCTTTCCGGACCTTTAGGATTTTATGACTCGATGCGTCTGGGCGGGGGGGTGAGTCAAAATTATTACGCCATTGATCAAGGGTCGCTGCTTTTAGGTCTCATGGGAACGGGGGCGGTTGATTTTCAATCGTTTATGGAAAAACGCGGGCTTTGGACCGGGTACACGACGCACTATTCCAATCTTTCCTTAAATATTCCTCAGGCCGTTACAACTTTACCCGAACCGCCGATCACTGCTGCCGAAATGGCCGCGCGTGATCCGGACTCGGCAGATCTCTACCGGTCAGGAATTTATGATTATGACGGCTCGACAGGAAACGGCATCGAAGTCAGTCACACCTCACCGGGGGTCTTTACGTATCATAAAACTCAAGCCTCGGGTTGGATCGGCGGCTGGGTGACGCCTGCTTTTGACCGGAATGCTTATGATTATGTTGTGATTGAAGCAAGAAGTCTTGCAGCGGGCAACAACCAAGTCCGTTTTGAACTTAAGAACTACAATAATTTTATTTTGCAGCAGATTCTGAATTTTCAGGATACGGGCTGGCACACCTTTCAATTTTTCTTTCCCAAGGACAGCCTGCCGGTCAATTTCGCAGCCTTTGCTGAAGCCGCCAATGATTTTGAAGTCCGGGCGCTTTACTTTTCCGACACCCCTGCCTTCCAAAAAATTGACGATCTCTACAGCTCAGGTCTTTATGATTATAACGGTGTCACTGGAAATGGTATTGCGGTCAGTCAAACCTCTCCGGGCACTTACACTTATACAAAGACGGCCTCCTCAGGATGGATCGGCGGTTTTGTGACGCCCGCTTTTGACCGGAATTCTTATTCTTATGGTGTCATTCAAATTCGCAGTCTCGGCGCGGGAAGCAATCAAGTCCGCTTAGAATTAAAAAATAACGGCAATTATATTCTCAATCAGGTTCTCACACTAGCCGGCACCGACTGGCAGACCTTCGAATTTTATTTTCCGGCCGACACTCCGCCTCTCAATTTCATTGCCTTCTCTGATGCAACAAGTAATTTTGAAGTTCGCACTCTTTATTTCACCGATAACCCGCCAAGCCAGATGCCGATTTTTTCCAATACGCCTTCCATTGTTCAGACCTCGCCTTCCACCGCCGCCAACTCTCACTATCTTTTGACTTACATGTTTAACGGTTTCCCCCGCAGTGAATGGGTAGATCTTATCCCTGGTCAGAACACCCTCCGCCGGACCTTCACGGATGCCTTCGGCCGAAGTTTTGCCTACGATTTTCACGTTACCCTCGCCTAGGC
>CAYJTB010000068.1:0-9683 GCA_964372875.1 uncultured bacterium | reverse complement strand
TGTAAATTTCTTTGACGGCACCATCCTCGGCACCGCCGCCAATCTTGTTAATAGTCTGCTTACAACAGAAGATCGTGAGTGGAATCAAACCGTTGCAGATTTTGTTGCTCGACTCATTAATAATAGCCAAACCGCTGATGACGTCGATGCTTTTCTAAGATCATTGGGGCCAGCAATCGCTAATTTTGATTCGTTGCAGAAAAAATGGGTTATTACATTGCCCGGATCAGAGCCTCGGGACTGATGAAAAAAGCAATTTTCTTTCTTTTCGCATTGTTTGCTATGGGCATAATTGCTCTGGTCGTTGTTTTGAACACGAAGGGTGTGACTTTTGCACCCTTGTCTGATGGACGAGTCCGAACGTCCCAGATTTTTTCCCAGGAGAGGCTTCTGAAGGAGGGCGATAAACTAGTCGAGCAAGGACTATATGTAAAAGCGCTGGCAAAATATGAAGAAGGATTGGAGCCTAGGTTCATTTCAAAGGAGGAAGATAAGCGAGGCCCAATTGTTAGAAAGATAAGATTATTTCGCGTGACAGGCGATTTTCAAGCTGGATTGAAAGAGTTTGGTGATGCGCCAAAGAGCTTGGGACTAGATCCCGAACTAAGAATGCAATTGGGAGCGGTGCAAAGCTGGAGCGAGACGGGTAAGAAACAGCCTGTTTATGAGTATATCAATCATTTAAAGCAGAAATATGGAAATTCGCTACCGCCGAAGGATTACGATTCATTTTCACCCATACCCATTGGAGATATTATACTTCTTTACGACACCATCGGCGATCACGATGCGGGGATCGCGTTTATTGATGAATGTGTGGCGTATTTTAAGCGGCAAGATATTAAAAAATATGGTGAATATAAACCGGGTAAAAATGATCTTGAATATCAAAAAGTCCGTGAAGCGTTCGAGAAAGACAAAGCCGAAGGCACCAAAGGCCGCGCCACCAAAGCCCTGATTCAATCCGATTATTTTCCATGGTAAGAATGATAAAAAGGAAATCAGTATTTCCAAATTAAAAAACGAAAGGACGTGAAATGAAGTGCCGGTTCGAACCCGAAAAAAGAAAAAGTCCACACAAGGGACTTTGGAGTATGTCTTAGACGATCTCTTAGAGCTCAAGGCCGAAGTCGATCCGAAGAAAGCCAAGTCTTTAAAGACCTACCTGCTTTCCCAAAAAGACGACAATGTATCACTCTCTTTGGTCGAAGGTTTCAGGCTCAACGGTCAACTCGTTCTGATCGAAAAAGGCGAGACGAAATTAAGACGCCTCGTCTTCTTCAATCCCCAAAAAGGTTCCTTCCAGATCAAAGACATCCCGGCCTGAGTCTTGCCGAATAAAATGACCATGATCTGGATGCTCCTTGGCTTACTTTTGATCTTCGCCTTTTTCTCTCTTCTGTTTGTGGAAGAGGATCTTCGAAAAGACTCCAGCCGCTTTGTCGTTCTGTTCTCACAAGAGCAATTAAACGATTAATAAGAGCTTTTCTAACTTCTAAATCCGGCAACCTTCAAAGTTACCCAGTTTCCAGCCATAAGTGGTATTTTATCACTGCAAATGGCTACTCAATTCCCTCATAATATCCGTCGTATCAATACACACAAGATAATGAATAGTTGCCATTGAAATGCAGGATCCTATCTTGAGCGAATCAAAGCAAAGCAAGCAAACAGTCTTTGAACGCGTGGAGTTTTTGTGCGACAAGGCCCTATTTAAGGGAAAAGTTTATCGACCGTCTGATCTCAATCGATGTAAGGGCATCATTATTTTCACACATGGTCAACTTCAGTCCTGCCGTGAGCAATGAGTCAGTCACACTGATGCGCCGGACGATGCGAAGATGGCAACTGCAAAAGTGGAGCGATAAAACCATTGGTGAAATAGCTGAACGAATTAATCCAGTTCTTCAGGGCTGGATTAATTATTACGGCAGATACTACAAGAAAGCGCTTTACCCGCCCTTCCAGTGTTGCAATCTAAGATTGAGGAGATGGGTCATGAGGAAATACAAAAGGTATCATGGCCATCGTCGGCAGGCAATGAAGTGGTTTGTTGCGGTAGCAGAGCGCGAGCCGGACTTATTTGCTCACTGGCGATTTGGCATTTTACCTGTGGCTGGACGATAAGGGCCGGATGAGCGGAGACGTTCACGTCCGGATCTGTGAGAGCGTGGGGGTGAGATTCCCCTCCGCTACTCGACTGGAGTTGGTGATGGCTACTGAAGAAGAATTCGGAATTGAAATCTCCGATGAAGATGCGGAGCGGATGAAAAGGGTTAGAGATGTTATTCGGTATCTCGAAGATAAAATCCACGAACATTAAACAAAGAATTGTTGAAGAGGCTGATTTGTAATGGAAAAGAAAAAAATTTTGGTAATCGATGATGAGGAGATCTTGACAAGAACCTTTGTAAAGCTCCTTGAAAGAAACGGATATGACGCTTTTTTCGTGAAAAGTGGTGATGATGCTGTTGAGATAGTCAATGAAGTTAATTTTGATCTTGTCATCTCGGATATGCGTATGCCAGGTAAAAATGGTTACGAAACCTTAAAAGGTATAAGAGATGCCTATGAACAACAGAATAAAAAGCATCCTTCCGAAATTATCGTTACTGGATACGCAGATGAGAATTTGGAGAAACAGGTTAGGGAATTAAATCCTGCTGCATATTTGCACAAACCATTTGATGTTGAAGAATTATTAGGTCATGTAAAAAGGCTGGTGCGATGAAATTTCTTCATACTGTCCATTCATACGAAAAAGACATAGATAAATTGAAAGCCCGGATAGAAAAAGATCCGCAAAATTGGCAGGCCTACCAGCGGGAGGTCGATCTCATTATTGACTCGGTTTTCAATCTTTGTTGGGAATTTGAGCGTCAGCACGCAGATGACGAGGCTAAGCTTTACAAAATGAAGCGGTTGTTCAACAAAAATTTTATGCATTATTTTCGGCTTGGTCGATTAGGTAGTATGGTGATTGATAAACCATTTGGATATCACGGAGATTTTTTAATTATCGACGAAATTTATAAAAACCGAGCCAGCACATACGGGGTAGAACGGTGTATGGATAATTATTTCTTAAGGACCCCGGCGTCAGCGGCAACGCGTAATCGTAAGGAAGATTTTAAGAATTATCTCGCAGAGATTATCAAAAAGGCATCAACCGATGTGAGAATCATGGATCTTGCATCAGGACCTTGTCGGGATGTGAAGGAACTTTTAGAAAGCTATAAAAGAGATGACGTGAAAATTGTTATTGATTGCATTGATCATGATATAAATGCGATTAACTATGGTAAGTCCGTTGTTAATGGGCTTCATGCTCAGGTGAATTTCATTCAAAGGAACGCTATGCGAATTGCATTGGCCCCAAATATCGATAAATATTTTTCGTGCAGATATGATGTTATTTACTCAACAGGTTTGTTTGATTATTTAGATGATCGCATTGCGGTGCCGCTTATAAAAAACTTGAGAAAGCTGCTCAAAGGCAATGGGTGCATAATCATTTCAAACTATCGGGACAAGTGGGCAAACCCTTCGCGGCATTACATGGAATGGGGTGGAGGGTGGGAACTCATTTATCGTACGGAAAACGATTTTCTAAGGTTGTTTAAAGAGGCAGGATTCCCCAATGAAAATCTTTCGTTGAGGTATGAGCCACAAAAAATTATGCAGTATCGAGTCGCAAGGAATTGAAGAGTGCTAAGCCCGGCACAGCATTACTATATATCAGCTCTCATCACGTCTATAGCGGCCTTTGTTTTTGGTATCTTCGTACTAGCCAAATCTCCGAATAGACGCCTTGCTCATCATTTTGCTTGGTATGCTTACGCCATTGCTCATTGGAGTTTTTTTGTTTTTGCATGCACGTCAGTTACCAACCATGAATGGTCATACGTACTTGCACAGATTTGTCATTTTATAGGCGTTTTTATACCAGTAGCTTTTTTGCACTTTGTAGTTGTGCTTGTCAAGAATAATTCCCGCAGTTTGATCCGCATAATTAAAGTTTCATATGCAGCCGTTGGTGCAATCTCATTGGCGATACTAATAAAGCCAAGGCTCTTTATTACGGACGTTGTCCCAAAACTAACTTTCAATTATTTTCCAGAGCCAGGCCCACTATTTTATGTATGGAATAGCTTGTTCGTCATCTTGGTAGTTATCTCGTCGGCTGTTTTATTGACAGAAGCTCTTAAGAAATCTGCCATTGAGAAGGGGCGACTGATCTCTTTTTTAACCGCTAATTCATTAGGATATCTTGGTGGCATTGGGTGTTTCTTCCCAGTTTACGGCATCAATCTATTTCCTTTTCCCTATGGGATATGGGGTGTTTTCTTTTTTGTCTGCGTGACATTTTATGCCGTGCTTCGATATCAGTTTATAGATATCGAAGTTATTATCAAAAAGACTCTTGTCTTCGCCGGCATTGTCGCTGCCGCCGTTTCCATAGTTGCATTTCCTTTTGCTTTGATTCAAGCTGTGATCGGAAAAGCCTTTGGAGTTCCGGATCCTTTCATTCTCATGGCGCTCGGAATTGCCACAGCGGTCTTAATTTACCGCCCGGTTGAACGAGTGCTCGTCGATATGACCGATAGGTATCTGTTCCAAAAGAGGCATGAGATAAAAGTTATTCTAAAAAATCTTTCTGAAAAGGTTGTGACTGTACTAGACCTTAGTCAAGTCGGGAAAACAATTCTTTCGACCTTAGAAGAAGCATTCCGCCTTGAATCGGGCATGATGTTCATTCGCGATAAGAAGGCTGAAAAATACCGCCTGCTTGAGTATTTTGGCCTCGAACCCGAAGAGTTTGCCAACGGTGTAAAGAGATATTTCGATCAACCTGATATTGATGGTTATTTCGCAAATCACAAATCGACTCTGATGCTGGATCATCTTGATGCTGCAAGGCTGCCTGATGACGTTGGGGGATGGCTGAAGGCGGTTAAAGCGCGGGTATGCGTTCCCTTATTAATTGATGAAGATCTAACTGGAATTTTGATGCTTGGCAAGAAGAAATCGGATCAAGAATTTAGCCAGGAAGAAATTGATATTTTCCCAACCATCGAGAGTCAAGTTTCGCTTGCAATCCGGAATGCGCGGCTGATTGAAACGGTGGTCGAGGAAAGGGAAGCCAAGATCAAGGCCGAGCATGCGGCCCAGAGAATAAAGTTTGCTGGAACGATCAAACATGAGCAGAAGAATTCCTTAGCAGGCATGGAGTCGCCCGCCCGTTTCTTGTCGATGTATCATGTCCCTGATCTCAAAAAGGCTTTTAAGGAAAGCGACGGAGAATGGTTTATGGAGATCTGCGAAAAGATTGACAAGGTATCACAGGATATAACTAAAGGGATCGATAAGGTCCTTGATATCGCGGAGGCATCTCTTGGCGGCATGGAAACAGGAGAACAGCCCTTCCGGAAGATGTCTTTCAAAGTCATTTGGGAGGATGCTGGAGAATCGAGTGGCGTTAAAGGGTGTGACTATGAGATTACAATACCCGATGGGTTTGCAGTTTATGTCAGATACGGTCCTTTCGAAAGGGTATTCGAAAATCTGATTATTAACGCCAATGACGCTATGAAGGACCAGGATCAGAAGTTGATTCAATTGAATTGTTCATACAGTGAAATAGGCGGCAAGCAAGTTGCCTATTTTGAGTTTAAAGATAACGGTCCTGGAATTCCCAAGGAGATTCACGGCAAAATTTTTCTACAGGGATTTTCAACGAAACCAAAGCCTGACGATACTAATTTATTGGCAACTGGATATGGGGAAGGGCTTTATGTCTGCAAGAATAACATTGAGAATATTCACCACGGTAAGATTTGGGTGGAAAGCGAGCTTGGAAAGGGAGCAACTTTTAAATTCTGGATTCCCACGAGGGAAAACGGTTAGAATTATGGACCGGCTATGACCAAGGACAAGATATTAGTTATCGACGACGAATCTGAGATATGTCTCAACATAAAAGCTATGTTTGAATATGAGGATTATGAAGCGGATTACGTGACAACGGCAAAAGAGGCGTTTCAAAAGATGGAGGAAACGGAATACAGTTTGATTCTGGTTGATATTAAATTGCAAGGGCGTGTCTCTGGAATTGAAATCATCAAGAGCTTCAGGGAGAAAGAGAAGAGGCCGAAGATTATTGTGATTACCGCAGTACCGCCTGACGCGCTCAATCCGACTTTTGAAAAGGAAGGGATCGTGAATCTGATCGACGGATTTATTGACAAACCAAGCTGCGGCAATCCCGAAAAGCTGATGGGGCTAGCAAGACGGGTGTTAAGATAATCATTCACTGGGACATACGGGGGGAACAGTTATGAACAGCAAAAAAAGCACAATCTTAATTGTTGATGATGAAAAGCAAGTCATAGAACTTTTGGTGACGCACTTCCGGCGCCGCGGTTATGAGCCGATCGCGACGGTTAACCCGACCATTGTTGAGCAGGCCCTACAGGCCTACCAGGTCCATCTCATTGTTCTCGATCTCCGCATGGGGAGGCGGCGAGGCGGTTATGAAATCTTGGAGAGTCTCCGGCAGAAAAAAATCAAGATCCCTATTGTAATCATGACCGCTTATATCGACGAGGAAAGAGATCGGTTGAAGAAGCTAGGGATTACCGAGGACGATGTTATCAAGAAACCCTTTGGGGATTTTACCGAAGCCGAGGCTCTGATCAACAAGGCTCTTAACAAGGCGGTCATGCCCGGTGAAGTTGGCAGCGAGTATGAGGATAAAATATATCGCAGCAATAAAACCAAGCTTTTGATTGTTGATGATGAAGTCGAGATTAACGAGATTCTCAAGGATGCCTTAGAATCGAGGCGGTATGAAGTGAAATGCCTTACGAAAGGGGATGCAGCGCTTGAATATATCCGGCAAAACGAGTGTCAAATCGCTATTATCGATATGAAAATTCCTGGTTTAGCGGGTCACGATCTGATTAAAGAAACGCTTCGAGTCAAGCCTTCACTTAAGATCATTCCGTTTTCCGGGGCCTACGCGAAAGAAATAAGGGACCTTCTTGCAAACGTCGGCTTTGATCCTGAAACGCTTATAACCAAACCGTTCGATCTCGATGTCCTCATCGAACGGATAAAGGTCCTTGCCACAGACGCCGGTACTTTAAACCCCACAAAGCCTGTGAAATCCTAGTTCAACAATTCGAGACCGGTTTTTAAATCTGAATCGCTGGATAGGTCGCAAGAAAAACCTTTGCCTGGGTGGTTACAGGATTTCTCAGCACATACCCGAGACTGGCATCAAAATAAATACTCTCGCCCTTTGAAAGAGGAAGGGGAGTCCTTAATTTGCCTCCCACTGTAATTTCAAGCTCGCCTTGTTCAAGATAGAGACCGCACATTGCCCAGTCCTTCCGCGCCCATCCTTTCGCTTTTTTCCCCTCAATAAAAATCTCCCCGCAAAGAAATCGGTTTTTGATGCCGGGCGGTGTCGCATGATAAATCCTAACCCCCTCGGTCAAGTACTCTGTATTTGCCCTCGTGGCAGCTGTCGCTAAATAAAACGGCTGGGGAATCCGGTTATAAGACCATTCCAGGAAGTCTTCGATCGAGACTCCGGTTCCGCCTAGGATATCTTCAATTTTCTCCCAATAGACGACGGAAGAATCCTTTCTTAGTCTTATGATTTTGTGGAGTTGCTGATAATCGATACGGTCTGTGAGGTCTGCAAGATGTTGGACTGATAAAGGACGGTCAGGCCGGTTGGATGAGAATTCCCGGACGCGCTCAATTCCCTGCGCGATGTTCATCTCTTCAAGCGTTTTTCCGCTTATCTGATATGAAAGCCGTTCCTTGGCGTAGTTTGGAAGCTTTGTTATCAGATAAATTGTGGCGGCATGATCGCCATCATCATTAATAATCGAATGGGAAAAAAAGCCGTCAAGGGCGAAGGCCTGATTGCCTGTAAGGGGGTATTCTTTCTCGCCATAGGTGATTTTGAGGTTAAATCCCTCTGCAAGGAAGCCAACAACTGGGCTATGCGTCCCAAGAATTAACTTCTCAATCGAACGCTTTGGATGCAGGACGATGCGGGCGCAGAAGAAGTCCTTCCTTGCATTGAGGGGCGCCGAAATAGGCATGAGGTCGAAATCCTTGAAGCGAATCCGGACCGTTTCGTGCCATTCAATGGGTGCCCGCTTGCGGATCCTAATTCCCTCAATTTTCTGAGGTGCAGAGCGTTTGAGGGCAAAGTAATTAGCCTGATCCCATTCCCTCCCCATCAGGATAAGCTCCTCGATAGACACCCCCAATGCTTGAGCGCATCTCGTTAGGTTTTCAACGGTCGTAGCTTGCTGATGGTCGTTTTCTATATTCTTTAGAGTTGATTCGTTGATTTGGACAGTTTTGGCAAAATCCATCTGGCGGATGCCCTTGTCAATCCGGATGGTCTTGATGACGGACCCCACCCTTGGTCTCCTGGCACTCGGAAAGTCAGGGAATTCCACTTTATATCTCTCAAAAATCTCTCGGTACATAGGCCTGAAAACGGATTTTTCCGAACGCCTCCCTATCGATTTTTCTTTCACGAATCCTACCTAAGCCTTAAATATAACAGGGGATAGATAAGATATCAATAGTAGTAAAAAATAATCTTAAAACTATCTTATCGGGTACTCTTGCCAATTTAATTAAGCCCTGCTACGGTTCAAAGTAGCAGAAGGAATTGATTGGAGGCCAAAAGCGATGGAAAACAAGGATCGTAAAGAGATAGAAAAGTTATCAAAGAGAGATCTAGAGGTGTCCCAGGCCGGGAGGACAAAGGAGGGTCAGCTAGTGGACCCATACGAGGGCCAAAATAGGGGAATCGTGCGGATTGAGAAGGAGGCTAATGAATCTGAACAGGAATTCTATACGCTCCAGGAGCACCATAATGCAAACCACGCCCTTTATTATTTCAGCATAATCACAGATAGCATGCTTCGTGGAATAACTACTGGGAATGACCGCGAGAAAATCCAGCGCATCAAAGAGCATATGATGACGCTTCGGGAATTCATCAGCGAAGATAAGGTAGAGCTTAAGAGGGTCGTCAACTCACTGCTTGAGCGTCTTGAGAAATTCTCTCCTGTTCAAAGGAAAGAATTCGCCAAGTCCATCTATAAAAACTGGTCATTGATCCTGTCTTTTGCAGAGGCTTACGGCCATCACGACAGATGCTTTTCAGAGGACAAGTATCAAAAATTGCAGGATGTTGTTTTGGGAAGGTGTTATTTTAAAATTTGGTGGTGGAAGCTGACTACACGGAAGCTTGTGAAATCATTCAGACATTTTCTAAAGAATAGAGGAGGCGAAAGGGCCTGATGAAAGGTCCTGGGCCGCGTTTTGCCAGGCTGGGCTTTGCGCGGCCAGCCCCTCTTCCGTCATAATAAACTATACCTGATTCAAAACTTTCTGTGAATCGGGCGAAAAAAGGATTAAAAATTTTGCAATAATGTATTGACAAAAAAGCCCGAGCGGAAGAACTTTAAAGTCATAACGTCTTTAAAGTAATAGGCCTATGCACTTCACTCAAGCTCGGTCTATATGTTGTGTATCCGTGAAGTGAAATCGGCATCAACGCCACCATATATTGGGGATGGTTGAGTCAAGTGCATAGCCCTATACGTAAAACCCCCTGATGTTTCTAACTCGTGTCAGGGGAA
>CAYJTB010000067.1:0-9692 GCA_964372875.1 uncultured bacterium | reverse complement strand
CGCCCAGGAGATAAGATTCAGTTTAAACTGGACGGCAGCATGCTTCGCCTCAACTTGGCCCAAGAGCTTAAGTAACATAAGGATTTCTTTACCGATCTGCCTTTCCGGGTGTATATCTAGGGCATGTATTGCCCGAAAAAAATCTACATTGAAGAAGGCGCACAAAATTATCCCCTCACCCAACGCCTCTTAGCCCGGATTCCTGACACGCCTTTTGAAATCATCTCAGATAAGAAAACAGTCCTGGAAGAAATTAAAAAACAGCCGGACCCTATCGGCGCCGGAAAAAGATTCCTTTATCTGGCTCGTGACCAGGGCAGGGCGTTCAAGCCCTTCCCCGCTCCTGAAGGAACGATCTCCTGCCAATTTTATTCCCTTCATCTTGTAGAAGGCTGCGACTTGGAATGCTCTTACTGCATCCTTCAAACGTATCTGACCAATCCCCTCTTAACGGTTTATGTGAATGTCAAAGAGATTCTTGAAAATCTAGAATTATTCCTTAGACAAAATTTGGATAAAACTTTCCGGCTCGGAACCGGGCAGCTCGCGGATTCTCTTTCGCTGGATCACATCACCGCCCACTCGGAACTCTTGGTCCCCTTTTTTGCGGATCATACGAACGCCGTTCTAGAATTAAAAACAAAAAGCGTCAACATTGAGAGACTCAAAAAATTGGCCCCAAAAGGCCGGACGATTGTCTCGTGGTCGATTAATACGCACAGAATCCAGCAGGAAGAAGAACACAAATGCTCCTCCATTGAAGAAAGGCTCGAGGCGGCCGAGCAGTGCCTCGAATGGGGATACCGCGTAGGATTTCATTTAGATCCGATCATCGATTACCCGGACTGCATCGAAGAATACGAAGCGCTTATTGAAAAGCTCTTCTCAAAGATTCCTCCAACCAAGATCGCCTGGATGAGCCTTGGTTCGCTTCGGTTTATGCCCGAACTCAAAGACATTATGGAAAAGCGCTTTCCCAAATCCCCGCTTCCCTGCGGTGAATGGGTGCGCGGGATGGATGGAAAAATGCGTTATTTTAAAGAGAGGAGGATGGAACTTTATACGGCACTTGTTGGAAAAATCCGTTCTCTTGCCCCCAACATCGCTCTCTACCTTTGCATGGAAACAGAAGAGGTGTGGAAAAAAACGTTTGAAGAAAGTTTCGATCCCGTCGTTCAGCTCAATCACGCATGCCCATAACGCCCTTATCCCCCCAAGTCCTGGAGGCGCGAATAGCGGAGGCTTCCCTGAGAAAAACTTGGCTGATTCGCTCGCATGAATGGGGACGGTCCCGAAAGGGACATTAGCTCTGGGCACGTCAGAATGACTAACCCGGTTTTCTCATCGATTTTCTTCTTGATGAGAAAACCGCTTTGGACGTAATAAGTTACGTCCAAAGTTTTGCGCGCTGATTGGACAGCGCGCAAAAGATAAGCCTTTTTGCGAAAAGAGCACAACGTGTTTTCGCAAAAACTCTTCGAGCGAATTCCTCATCAAAATGATGAGAAATTCGGGCTAAGAGTTATAGACTAATTCCCCGCCGAAAAAAGCCGTTGTCATGACCGCGATATTAAGAATCAAAGCCCCGGCGATCAAAATGGCACGAGAAGGATTTTCTTTTGATGCGAACCTGCCCAAGATTAGGCGAATCGTAGCAATGGTAAACACACTTACGGCACCAAAAGCATGAGGCCTCACCTTTCCTACAATTCCTTGAAATCCGCCCGCCTCAATAAAACCTGAAGCTAGGGCTACGAGCATAAAGAGATAGCCCAACTTGAAAGAAAAACGGGCAAAGCGCAAATAAGCAGGGTCCCTCTTCGTTTGCCAAAGGATTAAGAGGGCGAGTTCTAGGAAATAAAACGCAATTGGATAATGGACAAGTGCCGGATGCGGCTCCATAGGTGAAAACATTATACCGAAAGAATCTGAAGTACAAATCTGAATATTAATTTAGCGGTAGATTAAGTATGATCTTTTTTGATCTTCAGAGATTGTTTAAACTAGGCCAAGAAGCCTTGAAAAATAGACTTTTTCAAGTTATGTTTTAAGTACATATGGAATTTCAACAAGAAAACATAATGAAAACAAATAGAGCCTTTAAAGGATTGATTGAAAGGAATTTTTTTGTCCCGATATTCATGAGTTTTCTAATGGTTTGTTCGGTAACAGTTCTCATGCCCGCGGCCTCTGCAGATAACGGCTCCGCTGTGACGACTCGAATAAATTCAGGAACCATGCCAGTCGCAACGATACCCGTCAAGCAACAGGCAGGAGGCAAGGCTGTTACGCAATTCACATCAAATACCATCGCCACGTCCCCAAAGGTTTCCAGGGCATCACAAGATTCTGACAACGAAACTCATGAAATTACAGCGACGGTTGAGAGGCTGCCTAATAATAATGTGGCCGTTACTGGACGTATTACAGGGAATGTTCCTACGAGGCGTCCCTTCTTTACATGTAAAAATCTTTTCTCGAAATAAGACGACCGGGGCAGAAAGGCTATTAACCCTGCCGACGGTTGGACCCAACGGATCGTTTGGGACGAGTTTCTCAAGGAGTCAATTTCCAAATGACAATTTTGAGTTAAAGATCCGTCTTTACGACGGAAGAAATGACCTCATTGCGGTGGGATGTTTTCAAATCCCGGCTCTTCGACCTCCACCGCCTCGAGCTCACCAAAACAAATGAATAGTAAAAAAGGAGAAACGTTCGAGGGAACGGATAAAACAAAATGAGAAATAAAAAAGAGGGAAAGAAAAAATTAAGAAAGTTGGTTTGGCTTGTTCTCACCTTGAGCATTTTTGCCGCGGCGCCGCAATTGTGGGCCGACCAGCCGCCGGCTCCTGCACCACTTGCAACCGTAGGGCAAACGGATGCAGCTCAAACTGCAAAGTACCAAGGCCCAGCACTTACGGGAGAAGACATTTCCCCTCTGAGCAATGCCTCTCAATAAACGGGGGACGGTCCCGAAAGGGACGGTCCCCAAAGGGACAGGTCTCGTGGGAACTAGGCCGGCGGAGACTTCCGAAGTTTTGCCAGAAAGAAACCTTCCATTAAATTCGTCGGAATAATGCGTAATGCGTTTTGAACGGACGGGTGAAAATTTTTTCCTTCCCACTTTGAAATCCCCCGGGCTTGGTTTAGAAAAGGCAGCGTGATTTTTTCGACCTGGATCCCCTCTTCAAATTTTCCCTTGAGCCAATCGAGAACGCCCTCGTTTTCCTCGGGCGCAAAAGTACAGGTGGAATAAACCAAAACGCCGCCGGGCCGGAGCGCGCGGACCGCGGAGATAATCAGATTCTTCTGCTTACGGGCCATTTCCTTAATCTTGGCCGGCTTCCAATATTTATAGGTTGCAGGCTCGTCGGTATTGAAACGACCCTCCGCGCTGCACGGTGCATCCAAAAGGATCCGGTCAAAACTTTCAGGAAAATCGCGGCCGAAAAGTTCGCCGTGCCTCATGGAAAGTTCGACGTTGGAAGCCCCCTGCATTTCCAGGTTGGCCTTTAATTTAAAAAAACGGATTTTGTTGTTGTCGTTGGCGGTGATTTTCCCTTCGCCTTTCATCATGCAGGCCATTTGCGTCGTCTTACTTCCAGGCGCTGCTGTAAGATCAAGCAAGGTATCACCGGGCTGGGGATCTAAGACAAGAGGCGGCAGCATGCTGGAAAGGCTTTGGACATAAATCTCGCCTTTTCTGTAAGCCTCGGTTTCCTGAAGCTCGCGCAGGCGCCCGCTTCGGAGAATGAAGGCCTCGGGATACCACGAAACTTTTTCGAGGCGAAAACCCAGATGCTCTAATCTCTCCCGTAAGACGTCCGGTGATGCCTTCAGTGTATTGATTCGAAATGTCGTGGGCTTGACTTCCGTAAAAGTATTCGCGACCTCATCCCATTTTTGGACAGGGATTATCCGTTTGAGCTTTTCTAAAAAAACCGACGGAAGAGCTTTTGCTTCAGCTTTCATAGGAATCGGAATTCTAACATGATATCAAAAATATTGAAAATGATATCTACCTGTGTTATCCTTCCTTACGATAAGGAGGGCATCCCATGTCACGAACGGTGATTGATCTCAGAGACGATTTAGTTCAAAAAGTTCAACGATTGACAGGCCTAACCAAGAAGGTGGAAATCGTCAACCTCGCCCTAGAACGACTAGTCCAGCAAGAAGAATTAGAGGAAATCCTCAAACTTAAAGGATCTGTCCAATGGAGGGGAAACCTCAAACAAATGAGGAAAAATCGGTTTGGTTCTAGTCGATAGCTCTGTCTGGATCGAGTACCTGGGTCCGCACACCTCTCGGGTCGACCAGAAACTCGAAGCCTTAATTCGCCCCGCAAATCAAGCGGTCATTACGGGAATGATTTTTCAGGAAGTTTTGCAGGGAATCAGAAATCAACGCTCCTACCAGCTGACCCGGAAATTGTTGAGCCGCTTTCCTTTCCTTATTGCGGGCCAGGAAACCCACGTCCACGCTGCGGAAATCTTCAGATCCCTTTCTTCGAAGGGGAGAAAACCAACGACGGTTGATGTTTTTATCGCTTCACTGGCCATGGAAAATAAAATTCCACTTTTTACTCTGGATGAAGATTTCCGGCTGATTCAATCTCTGGGCTTGAAACTTTTCTAGTCAATGCAGCCGGTTTTGATTATCCACGGTGGCGCGGGGCAGGAAGGGCTTTCAAAGATTCCGTCCGGCCGGACGGAATTCGTAAATCGCTTGCGCGAATCCTTAAACTCTCTTACCAAAAACTCACCCAAACAAACGCGATTGAAGCGGTTACTTTCGCGGTCCGGCAACTCGAAGATGATCCCCTCTTTAATGCCGGCACCGGGTCGCAGCTTCAAGCCGACGGCCGGGCGCGGCTTTCGGCATCGATCATGGACGGCTCCAAGCAGCGTTTTGCGGGCGTGATTAATCTTGAGAAAATCAAAAACCCCATTCTCGTCGCCCGCGCGCTGCTCGAGGAAGAGGACCGCGTTCTTGCCGGCGTGGGCGCTTTTCAATTTGCCCGCCAGTTGGCCAGAATTTCTCATCATTTTGATGAGGAATTCGCTCGAAGAGTTTTTGCGAAAACACGTTGTGCTCTTTTCGCAAAAAGGCTTATCTTTTGCGCGCTGTCCAATCAGCGCGCAAAACTTTGGACGTAACGAGTTGCGTCCAAAGCGGTTTTCTCATCAAGAAGAAAATCGATGAGAAAACCGGGTTAGGATTAAAACCGCGAGACCCCAGGACCAAAGAATCGGTCAAGCGATGGAAAAATCGGCGCAAGGTTAAAGGTTACGACACGGCGGGCGCCTCGGCACTGGACAAATTTGGAAACTTGGCAAGCGCCACTTCAACCGGCGGCCGGGGTTTCGAACGTCCGGGCCGCGTCAGCGACAGCGCCATGCCGGCGGCTAATTATGCCAACAACCTTTGCGCCATTTCGGCAACGGGAATCGGGGAGGAAATTATCGATGAAGGCCTTGCCGTAAAAATCGCGGCACGCGTCCAAGACGGATTCAAACTCTCCGAAGCCTTCAAAAAAACCTTCCGGGAAGCTCGAACCCGAAAAAGGAGTTTTGGAGCCGTCGGTCTCGATTCAAAAGGAAACGCCGCCTATCAAGCCACCACCGAGATTCTCCTTTGGGCATGGCAAAAGGGAAAGTCCCAGTACCAATTTTGACATAATGTAGTAAAGATGATACATTTTGTTATGCTTCCCTTAGGCCAAACTATCACGCTGTGGCGGAAGGCCTGCGGTCTGACCCAGGCTGAACTGGCCCAGAAAAGCGGCATCTCGCGCCCCAATCTTTCAGTGATCGAGCAGGAAGGCCGTGACGTTACCGTCGGGACACTGAGGCGGCTCGCCGAAGCGCTGGGAGTCTCCCCCGGCATCCTTGCCGACGGGACGCCGCCTAAAGATTTCCAGAAACGGGGAAAACTGAGCCGCCAAAGCCTGGACCGGATCGCACGCTGGGTCGTATCAAGAAAAGAAAAAATAAAGGCGCCTCGTCTTTCGGGTGAGGAAAAAGAAATCGCGCTTTGGTTTTACTCGCTTACCCGACCGCGGCGAAGACCGGCCTCAAGCCATGAAAATTTCCTGAAGGCGAAAATCTCGCTTGAGCCCGAAGAGATAAAAAATCTGCTGGGCCGGATTCAAAAATTATCGGAGTACGCTCTGTGAATCTTCAAGGAATTTCCCGCGTTTTTAGGGCGCTTAAAAAAGAATTCGACCAACCCTGCCGCGTGATCTTGACCGGTGCCGGAGCCGGAGTCGTCTACGGAAGAATCCGCGCCACGATGGATCTTGATTTCGCCTTAAAATTTAAGACAGGCTCACTGGCCGCAAAGGAAAAACTCTGGAGAGAATTTCAGGAGGCGGCGAAAAAAGTTTCCGCCAAAACGGGCATTGCATTTCAATACGCCGAAGATATCGACCGTTGGTCTTCCATTACTTTTCTGGATTATGAAAAACACGCGCGGCCCTTCAAAAAATTCGGGCGGATGGAGGTTTGTCTTTTAGATCCCAGCTACTGGGCCATTGGAAAACTTGCCCGTTATCTCGAGCCCGACATTAGGGATTTGGTTACGGTTCTAAAGAAAACAAAGACTTCGTGGAAAAAACTAGCACCTATCTTAGGTCTTGCCTTGAAAAAGAGTCCGAAATCAACGGCTTGTTTTTTATTCCGGCGTCAGGTGGAAGATTTCTTCACGACTTACGGCAAGCGAATCTGGAGAAAGGCTTACTCGAAAGAAAAAGCGATTCAAACTTTTCACAAGGCGGCCGGCATTTAGTTTGTTGCGGCCCCGATTTCGCCGAGAGCAAGCAAAGAAGAAGAAGGGGTCAAGTCTCAACTTAAAACTTATCCATTTTTCTTTCTAACACACAATGAATACCTAAAGTCATAAGTTGAGATTGATCCCTGTGCCCGGCACTTGATTTGATTATCCACGGCACTCAATCGTGTTTTGACTATTTTAAATTGTTATTTAAAAAAGTTTGACTTTTTTAAATGAATGCTCTATATTTTCATTGTGATCGAACGGACACTCTACCCTATTGCATTCTCAGAGGAATGGGGCCGGCAGATGAGATTCATCACCGGCCCAAGGCAGTCCGGCAAGACAACACTCGCCCGCCTCAAACTGGACGAGACAAAATCAAAAGAGCTTTATTACCTTTGGGATCTTCGTTCTGTTCGTAATCGCTACAAACAAAATCAGCTTTTTTTTACGGAAGACCGTTCCCCTCGCCGCTCCAAACAGTGGGTCTGTTTTGACGAAATTCACAAAATCCCCAAATGGAAGAACGCGCTCAAGGCTATTTTTGACAGCACCTTTGAGCATTATTATTTCATTGTGACGGGCTCTGCCAAGATGGAGCTTTTTAGGAAGGCGGGCGACAGCCTATCCGGTAGATATTTTACCTTTCATCTCTTCCCCCTCTCTCTGGCGGAGATCAGTCGGTGCCGGTCTGCCCCACAACAACAGTTTGATACAGCGCTCAAATGGATTCAGGAAAGGCTAGATGCACGACCCGATGCCGGCAGCAAGTCGTTGACCAGTTTGCTCGCATTCGGCGGCTTTCCTGAACCGTTTCTCAGACAGTCCGAGGCTTTCCATTCCAAATGGTCCGCAGATTACATGGATACGGTGGTTAAAGAAGATATTGGCGCTCTGACAAGAATCATTGATAAGGAATACCTGCATGATTTATACAATCTTCTCCCTGAGATGACCGGTAGTCCCATTTCAGAATCCTCGTTGGCTTCTCACCTGGAACTGAGCAGTCCCACAATTAAAAACTATTTGAAACGACTGGAAGATTTTTATCTCGCCTTTAAAATTCATCCCTATTCAAAAAATATCAAGCGGGCCCTCCTTAAAGCCCCCAAATGTTATCTTTATGATTGGACGCGCGTTGAGGACCCGGCCAAGAGATTCGAGAATTACGTCGCCGCGGAGCTCTTGTCCAGAATCTACCTGTGGAGGGACGCCTCGGGCAGCAAATATTCTTTGTTTTACATCCGTAATAAGGAGAAACAAGAGACTGATTTCCTCCTGCTTAAAAACAAAGTGCCGTGGCTTTTGATCGAAGCCAAATACTCGGACGGACCGATCGAGTCGCATCACTACCACAACCAGAACGCCTTGGGAGGAATCCCCTTCGTTCAGCTATGCAGGAAAGAGGGGGTTTGTAAGATGGAAGCTAAAAATAGTTTTCGGATCTCGGCTTCTAGATTCCTGGGTTAGGATGTCCCTTTTAGGACCCCAATGTTATTATCCAAAGCCAAACTGACGATCAGTAGCGTTGTCACCCATTGTGGTACCGGTTTCTCCGCCGTCAATAAGGAAAGTATCGGCAACAAGCGAAGAATCTAGCCGCGTTACCTCAGTAAAAGGATTGTCTCTGAGCAGTGCCTCGAGAGCCTGTTCATCGACAGGCTGAGATCCATTTTGGGCTAAGTCGATATTTGATGTTTCATCGAAAGGCCGGTCCGAAGGAAACAGACTCTCGATGAGGAAAGCGGCCGTCTTCCCGTCCAGCGTACCGTCCTGAAGATTGGCACGATTGATCACGCCGTTTCTTACAAGAGTTAAAACCAGATTGTAATTTTCGTAAAGCAAAGCCAAAATGTCTTGACCCTTTAATGAGATTGATGAACTTAACATGGAGACAAAGGGCGTGCTCGTTGAAGTTTTAATGGCTTGTTCCGCTAGATCCAAAACACCAGGAGCGGGAGCTCCCGCTGACGGCGCTCCAACACTCCCCATCCCTAAACCTCCGCCGCCTGCGCCGATCCCGTAAAGTTTAGGGCGATCCGCAAGAGGAGACAGCGGTGTAACCTGGGTGCCGCTCCCGCCTGAAGAAGCTGAAGACCCAACCGAAGAGCCTCCTCCTTGCGCCGCTGGGCCATTGTAGACTGATCCGTTCTGTGTGCCGTCTGTGGTTGGGTTGTTTGGCACTATTTGATCGTTCGCCGGCGCGGTTTCTGAATCCGAATTCGGTTGTTCGCCTGAGCCATCCGCCGCCTCAGTATTGCCACTATTATCACTCTCGTCAGTCTGGGCGTTGTCCTCTTCGCCCCAGAAAAGATCCGAAAGAGGGATGCCTTCCTCGCCCTCTCTCAAAATAGAAGTCACGGTTTCATCCTTCAGGACCCAGCCATCAAGTGTGTAGATCCCTTCTCTGGTTAAAACGCCGAGCAGATTTCCCTGGGAATCAAATTGACCAAGAATAGACGTAAGGTTTTCATACTCAGAATTATCAACGCCGGTAGGTTTGAGCAAGACAACCGTCTTGAAGGTTTCTGCTTGCTCTTCGTCTCCCGTGTCAACCGCTTTCGGCTCGGTGCCCACAGGGAAAAGATCAAGGTCCGCGGAAGAATAAATAATACCTTCTGCGTTCAGATCCGTTGTCAAACTGCCATCCGAGAGGACTGCAAATTGAGAGACCAATGCTCCGTCAATCAAAACCGAAATGTTGCCGTCGGCATCCACATTGCCTTGGACCGTATTCACCGTTTCACCGGTGGCGCGGTCAATCAGAACAATCGAAGAGGTTTCCGCCGATGTATCGGGGACGTTCGGCGCATTTCCGTCGGGATCAAACCAATACACGGAACTCGTCCCTCCGAAGTGGTAACGGTGAGCGAATAACCTAGAAGAGTATCTCCGGCCTCATTGTAGTAGGCGGT
>CAYJTB010000066.1:0-10043 GCA_964372875.1 uncultured bacterium | reverse complement strand
TACTTGGTTCCGATTTCACGGACAGGATTGTCTGTGGTTTTCCTGGTGCACTCATAGTTTTCCTTTACAGACAGCGATCGAATTTGGCTGCCAAGATAAAATCATTTTCCGAAAGACCTTTAATGAAATGGGTGCTCAGTTCCGCGCCGACCCGGTTGTAACTGATCCGAAGATCTGGGTGATGGTTTTCCCCCTCGCTTATTTGTGCGATTTTGTTAAAGAAAAGGATGACCTCTTTGAAATTTTTTAATTTATATTCTTTACGAATGCTCTTTCCGTCTTCACTGAGCGTCCACCCCTGGAGTGAGGAGAGATACTCTTCGGCCTGATTTCTTGTTAAGGGCAGAACGCCTCCTTCGCAAGGCTTGCACCGCTTTCTCACCAGTTCGTCAACCTTGGACATGTGTAAATTCTATTCCTCCTTAGGTTTCTTATCAAGCACCGTCTCGCTTCGAAAAATAGTCTCAAGCCTTTGGATGATCGGATCGAGTCCTGTTTTCTCCTTGGCTGAAATGGGAATCGCATCAGGGTATCGCTCGGTAAGCCGTCGTACTTCCTCCGGTAAAACCAAATCGCATTTGTTGAGTACCAGAACCATGGGTTTGCCGCTTGCTTTGATTTCTCCCAGCGTCTTTTCGACCGAGGCTTTTTGCTCCTCTCTGTAAGGATGAGAAACGTCCAAAACATGAATGATGCAATCTGCCTCCGTCACTTCTTCCAGGGTTGAGCGAAAGGCCTCAATCAATCCGTGCGGTAAATCTCTTAAAAAACCTACGGTATCTGTGAACAAAATATTTTTATGTCCATTCCCCTGAAAGATGCGGGTCATGGGGTCGAGTGTCGCAAAAAGTTTATCTTCCACAAACGCCTCGGCGCCTGTCAGGGCATTAAGAAGTGTGGATTTTCCTGCATTGGTGTAACCCGCAAGGGCTACGGAATAAAAATCCCGGCGTTTCCTCCCCTTGCGGACAAGCGCCCGGTGTTTTTCGAGTTTTTCCAGCTCGTCCTTCAGACGCGAAATTCTTTCCCGAAGCCGGCGCCGGTCCACTTCAAGTTTTTGCTCTCCGGGGCCTCTTGTCCCAATCCCGCCTCCGAGGCGCGATAAAATAACGCCCATTCCGGTAAGGCGCGGCAGGAGATAATTCAGTTGCGCCACTTCCACCTGGAGTTTACCTTCACGCGATTTAGCGCGCCTTGCGAAGATATCTAAGATCAGTCCCGTCCGGTCCACGGCCCGAACTCCTACAAAGGCTTCGATGTTGCGCGCCTGGCCGGGACTTAAGTCCACATTAAAAATCAAAAGACTTATTTTCTCTTTTTGGACCGTCTGAGTAATTTCGGTAAGTTTTCCTTCTCGGATGTAATGACTCGGGCTGGGACGGTCCAGTCGGACCTGCGTTGCGCCGGCCACAATGCCCCCGGCAGAAAGCGTCAGCTCCTTCATTTCTTCATAACTCTCCCGGAGGAATTCTTTATCCCCCCCACCCGTCTGAATAATGACAAGTAACGCTTTTTCGCTAGGCATGGTTCAATCTCTTTAAAATTTTATCACACACGTCTTGGGTGGTTTCATTCTTTCGCCATTCCATCCATTCGATTTCCGGATGACGCCGGAACCAGGTGAGCTGGCGCTTAGCGAACTTACGCGTGCGCTGCTGGATTTCACTTACGACTTCTTGAAGGGATTTCTTTCTTTCTTGTTTCAAATAGGTGATCACTTCACGATAACCCAGCGCCTGCGCTGCTGTCTTTGAAAACCGATTTCTTTGAAGCCTCTTTACCTCTTTAAGAAAACCCTCCCGAAACATAGCCCGGACTCTTTGATTGATCCTCTCATAAAGTTCGGGGCGCTCGCGTGCAATCCCAAAAATTCGTACCGAATACCCCAAATCTTGCAGGGACACCTTTTGGCCGTGCCAGTCCGTTGGGGTCTTTCCCGAGGTGTGAGCGATCTCGAGCGCCCGCACGATCCGTCTTAGATTATGGGGATGAATCCGCTGCGCTCGTTTAGGATCTATTTTTTTGAGTTCTTCGTAAAGATCGGCCACCCCTTTTCTTTGGGCGCGTGCATTTAATTTTTTTCTGAGCTTTGGATCTTCGCCCGGCAAAGGCGAGAGCCCCTTCCAGAGTGAATCCACATAAAGCCCGCTTCCGCCCACGATAAAGGGCGTGCGGCCTCGTTTTAAAATATCCTGGATCGCCTTCATTGCCCGGACCCGGTAATCATGAACAGAAAAAGACCGCCCTGGGGAAACCAAATCAATTAGGTGATGCGGGACTTTTTTTTGATCCTTGGGCGATGGTTTGGCGGTGCCGATGTCCATTCCCCGGTAAACCACCATGGAATCCGCAGAGATAATCTCGGAATGAAGCCGCTTTGCGAGCTGGAGAGAAAGCCGGGTCTTGCCTGAGCCGGTGGGCCCGACCAGAAAAAGGATTAAATTTTTACTCACATCTTCTCAGGCTGACTGACCCCAAGAACGGCCAAACCATTTCGTAAAACAATCCTAACACTATCAGCCAAGACTAGCCGGGCGGCCGTTAATTCCTCATCTTCACTGACCACGCGGTGAAGGGCGTAAAATTTGTGGAAGCCTGCCGCAAGCTCACGGAGGTATTCCACCACGCGGTAAGGCTCCATGCCCTCTGCCGCGTGAATAAGGATTTCGGGATATTCCTGGAGCTTTTTCATCAGGTCGGTTTCTTCAGGCGCCCCTAACCGGTCAAGCTTGGCCTGGGGATTTATTTTTCTTTCTGAGAATTTGAGGATGCTTGAGATCCGGGCGTGGGCGTATTGAAGATAAAACACCGGATTATCGTCTGATTTTTTCTTTGCCAGGTCCAAATCAAAATCCAGATGGCTTTCCACTCGCCGCAGAAGAAAGAAAAACCGGGTCGCATCCACGCCCACTTCTTCAAAAAGCTCGCGCAATGTGACAAACTCCCCGGAGCGAGTCGACATCCGGACGGGTTGACCTTGGCGGTAAAGTGTAACCAATTGAACGATTAAGACTTTCAGCTGCTCCTTGGCGGGATATCCCAAGGCCTGGCAGGCTGCCATCATCCGGGCGATGTAACCATGATGATCCGGGCCCCATAGGTTGATCATCCGATCAAAGCCCCGCTCAAATTTTGTCCAGTGGTAGGCAATGTCCGGTGCAAGGTACGTATAATCTCCGGTCTGCTTCCTCAGCACACGGTCTTTGTCGTCTCCAAAATCTGTGGAACGAAACCAGAGCGCCTCTCCCTGTTCAAAAATAAAATTCTTTTCTTTAAGCCGGCCGATAACTTTTTCCACCATCTTCTTTTCGCGTAGCGAGTGCTCGCTAAAATAAGAATCAAACTCCACACGTACAGCCTTTAGATCTTCCTTAATACCCTCTAAGATTTCCTTCGCCGCATAATTCCTGCATTCTTCAATCGCCTTGTCTCTTGGCTTTTTAGTAATCGAGTCGCCTTTTTCTTTTTTAAGCTTCGCCGCAATTTCTTTTAAATAATCTCCTTTGTAACCTTCGTTCGGAACCTTTTCCTGGACGCCAAAGAGCTCCTGATACCGGACCCAAAGGCTTTCTCCTAAAAGACCGATTTGACGGCCTGTATCATTTAAATAATATTCTTTGGTCACCTGATGCCCCGTCACTGAGAAAATGCGCGCAAGTGCGTCTCCAATGACCGCCTGCCTTCCGTGAGCGATCGTAAGAGGCCCGGTGGGATTAGCACTTACAAATTCGATCATTACCTTTTTCCCGGCACCCTGTTTTGAATGCCCGAACTCGGAATCTTTTTGCTGGATCTGAACTAAAATTTCTGCCATGAGGCTTCGGGGAATAAAAAAATTAATAAAACCGGCGCCTGCGATCTCGGACTTGGTAATCAATTTTTCTTTTTCTGCGCGAGTATTAAAAAGTGCGAGCAAGTCCCGGGCGACTTGCAAAGGTTTGTCATTCGCCAGTTTCGAAAGTCTGAAAGCGGCGGGCGTGGTTAAATCGCCGTGGGATTTGTCACGCGAAAGATCAAGCTCTAACTGAAAATTGGCGGGAAGGGAAAAACCCTTTTTTGCACAATAGGCTTCGATCGTTTCGAGGAATGCCTTCTGCAGGTCTTCTTTCAAGGCGAGTAACTACTTTATCCCTTGAGTCTCGGGGCTTCACCCCATAATCTTTCAAGCCCGTAAAACTCGCGGAGATCCCGATAAAAGATGTGAACGATGACGGCACCGAAATCCAGAAGCGCCCATTTGCCTTCGCTCATGCCCTCCTTGTGCCATACCGGCATTTTCGCCAGGTCCAAGACTTCCTGGACATGTTCTCCGATGGCGCGGACATGACGGTCAGAATTTCCATGAGCGATGACGAAGTAGTGCGCAAGAGTGGTGAAACGTGCGATATCGAGAATAACAGGGTCAACCGCTTGCTTCGCATCAGCAGCTTTCCAAGCCAGTTGGGCAATTCGTTTAGGTTGCAATGAAAACTGCGAGACCTCCGGTAAAGCTAAAACGTAAAAAGAAGACTACTTATTACCAAGAATTCTGCAAAGGGTCGTTGTGCATACGGGACATTTACCCTTCATGGCCCGACGTCCGTTTTTTAAGGTCTCTTCTTTCCCGTCTTTCATGTCAACTTTTTTACGGCATTTTACGCAATACGCTTCCACATTGACCCCCTTGTTTTAAGGTTGTAGCAGGTTGAATTGTATCACTCATTCAGTGCCTGGCCAACCTGCCTGTTTGAACCTGGCTCTTTGTATCGACTGGCGTTCTTTCAAGCTTGAGGAGGCGTTCCCCGGCTTATTCTTCAAAATCACTAGGGGTTAAGGGCAGCCATTTCATATGATGTGCCTTGGCCACTGCCTGATTGACCAATTTTCCCATAAAAACCTGGACTCCGCCACGAAGCTCTGCAAGCTGGGCCAGCGCCTGTTTCCCCTCTTTAGCCAGGGCAAGGAGATAAGGAAGCGTTGCATCTTCCAGCGCCTGGGATGCCCCACGGCCGCACAGAGAGGGAATATTAGTTACGCCAAAACGCAGATTATTGCAGGAATCAAGATAAAGCGGATGATCGTAACTGGTCGGACACGATTCCGGAAAGTTTCCGCCTTGGTCAACGGCCACATCCATGATCACTTTGGGTTTATTCATCGTAAATTTTTTCATCTCATCAAGTGATACCACCCAGGGTGCTCTTTCTCCCGGGATATGAACACAGCCTATCCAAACATCCGCGGCCTTCAGTTTTTCTTTAAAATCCTCTTGGGTCCCCCAGACGCGGACGCGTTTTCCATATTTTTCAAACTTTGCCTGAAGCGAAAACCTGCGGACATCTTTGATTTCAATCAAATCCACCTCACTGCCTATTTCTAAAAGGGCGCCCGCCGCCTTTTTACCGGCCACTCCACCTCCAAAAACCACCGCCTTTACCGGACTTAAATTTTTAGGAGTAGACGGGTAACCGGCGGCCAATGCCTCCAGTTTTTCTAAGAAGAGTTTAGGATAGCTTATTTTTCCGTCCACAACACACACGTGCTGACGGATGAAGGCGCCGTCATAGGCCGCAAGGGTTCCCGCGATTTCACTCATCGGCTGAAGAAGAATGGTACGCCCGTCTTTAAATACGGTTTCAAAACCGATGGCCGTTACAGAGTGGTTCATCAAGGCCTCTAGCAAGTCCCGGTTGTCAGGAGAGGCTAAATGCAGGTAGGAACAAAGGATCAAATTCCTGTGAAAAAAATCCCACTCGAGCCGCTGCGGCTCTTTTACTTTTTGAATGAGTTCGGATTGATCATAAACTTCCTGGGCGCTTGAAATAATCTCAGCGCCGGATTTTTCATAGTCCTTGTCCAAATAACCCGAAGCGGCACCCGCCAAACTCTCGACCCGAACCGGAATTCCTACCTCCGAGAGTTTTTTCACTCCCGCAGGCGTTAACCCTACCCTTTTTTCTCCTGTCTTGATTTCTCTGGGGATTCCGACTGGGAGCATTAGGCGTCAAAATGGTTGGTGATGGGCATGCGCCTTCCAAACCATGCCTTTTCCGTCACGCGAAGGATCGGCGGAGCTTGACGGCGTTTGTATTCATTGTGATCCACGCGGTTAATCACATCGGTAATGATTTTCATAGAAACCCTGCTTGCGCGTAACGCCTGAAAGATTTCCTCATGTGTTTGATTTTTTTCAATGAAGAAACGAAGAATTTCATCCAAAATTTCATAGGGCGGGAGACTGTCTTGGTCTCTTTGATGAGGACGAAGTTCTGCGGAAGGATGTTTGGTTAAAGTTGATTCCGGAATCACCCACTGGGTCTTGTTGCGGTACCTGGCAAGCCGGTACACATCGGTCTTATAAACATCTCCTAAGACACAAAGCCCTCCTGCCATATCACCGTAAAGCGTGCAGTAACCCATCGCGAGTTCTGATTTGTTTCCCGTGGAAAGCACAAGCCTTCCCTCTTCATTGGAAATATACATCAGTTCAAGTCCCCGGAGTCTTGATTGAAGGTTTTCCTTGGCAAGAGAAAGCTTTTTTTGAGAAGGCGGCAAGGAATGCAAAAAACATTTGTATTTATCATTGATCGGACGCGTGCGAAATTCAATTCCCAGGTTCCCAGCGAGCTCTTCTGAATCTTTCCAGCTGCCTTCCGAAGAATAAGGCCCGGGGATGGTGACGCCCAGCACTCGCTTGGATCCCAACGCATCACAGGCAATCGTGGCGGTGAGTGCCGAATCGATTCCTCCGCTTAAGCCGATCACCACCTGTTCGAATTTGTTTTTATTAACGTAGTCCCGGACTCCCAAAACAAGGGCCTGATACATTTCAGCCGCAGTGTCCGTCTGTTGAGGCAGCGGGAAATCAGGCAGGTTTTTTTTACCTAACTCCCAATCATAAATAAAAAGACCTTCTTCAAAACCAGGGGCGCGGAATAAAACCCGGCCTTGGGCATCGACGATCAGGCTCCTGCCGTCAAAGATAAGGTCATCCTGTCCCCCGACTTGATTGACATAAATAATAGGAAGGCCGTATCGCTGGCTCTGTTGTTTCAATATTCGCTCCCGGGTTCTCAAGGCGTCGCGGTGATAAGGAGAGGCATTGATCGTTATCAATAGTTCGACGCCCATTTTTGAAAGAATTTGAAGAGGTTTTTCGGCATACCGCTCATCCCACAGGTCCTCACAAATGGCGGTACCGACCTTGAGACCTTTCCAGGAAATCACGCGGTGATCCTCTCCTGGCTTGAAAAAAATCCCCTCCAAAAAAACGTCGTAAGTGGGCAGCAGGCTTTTATACTGGGTGAGCCGGATTTTCCCTCCCTGAATCCAGGCCAAGGAGTTGTAACTCTTGACGCTTCCTTTCGGTCCTTCCATGATAAGACCTAGGGCCAAGGAAACTTTCAAACGCCGGCTTGCTTTTACAATTTGCTGAAGGGAGTGAAAATTTGCTTGAAGAAAACTTTTGTTGACGGCCAGATCCCAGACCGGGTATCCGGAAACGGCGAGTTCTGGAAAAACGACCAGATCACATTTTTTTTCGTCGGCCTGCTGGCTTAGCGCTAAAATCTTTTCGAAGTTGGCTGAAAAATCTCCTACCGTGGGATCCATCTGTGCCAGACCTACCCGGATTCTCCGTGTCATAGAGTAAATAGCATAATAGGAGGGGGAGGAAATAGCAACGCCAGAGAAGAACGGGAATAGGCCTGGCTAAGTCGGAATATTGCGGAAGGGCGAAGACTTAATTTTACTGGAGTCCCGGCTGACCATTTCGGTCATGACCATTGCGATTTCATGGGTACTTTTATGCAGCTTCATTTTATTCATCGAGCTCAGCGTCAACATTCCATCAAGAACTTCACGGGCAAGGCGCATTTCTTCCCGGGACACCTCAGCCAGCGCTTCAAATTGAGAGTGTTGCGCGATTATCTCCTCTAAACCCGACAGTGCAAAATTTTCTGAATTCTGTCCTTGGGTTTCGGGCTCAAGACCTGCGATTCTGAGCGTTTGATCAAGAAGCGCCTCCGACTCAATCTGAGACATCAGCTCCGGATTTTTCTTAAGTGTGGGATCGCTCAAAAAGGGCTCTTCCCAGGTGGAGGTAAGAACGAAATCCAACCCCTTCTTAAATGCGGCTTGGATATAGGCGTCGCGGCCTTCGACATGCGCGAACTTCGGTGCAATCAATGCGTAGGAGTAACCTTGATGCTTAAAAAAATCTCGAAAGGCGCCGGCATGAAAGCCTCCGGTGATGACTACAGCCTTGTCGATTTTCATTTCTGTTAATTTGGTTACAATATTCGAAAGCATGAGAGGGTCGCGCGTCTTTGCGCCCTCATAAAAGCCCATCGCCAAGTCAAAGAGCGACTCCACCTTCTCCAGCTCTGCTTGGGAAATTTCACTGTGATCAACCTGGTGATCTTTATCCATCGATTGAAACTGCCTTAAGATTTCTTTGGGCCTGAAATTTATCCGGGCGTTTGTACCCGAGAGAACTTTGTAATCCTCCGGAGTGAAATCAAGCGAGAAGAGTCTTTGTAACAGACGATAATTTTTAAAAAACAGGAGAAGATTTTTTTCTACATCCGTTGCGGCCAAACCCAAAGAGATTTTCTCAATCAGTTGATCCATTTCTTTTAAGAGACTTGCGGCGCTGAGTTCACTTTCGAAAACGGACTTGGCAAAAACTTGTTTCACGCTAGGAAAGACATCAAAATCAAAGGAGGCGGGAAGAAAAGAAAGCATTCTTTCTAAAAGAAAGCTTAACCCTGGGTCTGACACCGGGGCTTTTGAAAAGGATAACGAAAGAAGGTGCTGGATTTTTCCTACGACTTTACGATCCGTGTCGGTTCTCGCCCACGACTCGGTCTTGGCCAAAAACTCTTCGCTTTCTTTGGCAAAAGTCGCCTCGTCCGTTGCAGCTTGATATTGCTGGATCCGGTATACCCTGGAGAACATAGGCCAATCGATTTGGTTTTTTGCGTTACTAAAATCAATCCCCGAGACGCTCTGGGCTTCCAGCATGAGAAAAGCGAGCCAATCAGCGAGTGAAAGGGTTTTTTGTGCCTCGAAATCGTTCAGGCGTTTTAAGAAAATCTTAAGATTCCGGTTGAGATAAGGGCTCGAGAGTCTTTCAATCTGACGGTTAAGATCATCTAAGAAGATTTTAGATTTTTCCTGGGTGACCAAAACGGCTTGAAACGCCTTACCGTTATCGACATAGGCCTTCATGTTTTCTATTCCGTAGGCAACAGCCTCCGGTTCCTCCAATAGAAAAAGCTCTGCGCCTTTAATCAGGGATTTTTTTGCCAGAGAATCAGCGAATTCCATCGTGAGTTTTTTATCTGTGGGGAAAAAATGCAGGAGGACAGGGTCGAGTTTTGCGGCGCTTCCCTCCACCAAGATGGTTTTGATCCCATAGGTATTTTTTAAATAATGAAGAAGCGATTGGATTTTCTTTTGAGCCTCGTAATTTCCGTGGGCGGCTTGGATGTGAAAAATAAGAGGGCCGGTTCCGCGGTCTACGCTGTGGACGATCCCCAACTCTGAAGGCACTTGAAGGTCTTGAGCGGTCTCCTCCGCGGCATAGACACAGAGTACGGCTCTTGGCAATATCAAAAAAATCGCAATCAAAAGCCAAGCGAATCCTATTTTATGGGCTGATTTCTTTTTCATGACTTTTTTAACATTCTTAAATACTGTCTAAAAAAAATTTTCCCTTTAGTTATACGTGGTTAGAGTCTTTTTAAATTCCTAATAGAAGCTACCATGGGATAAGTGAGCTCACAAGTTAGGGCCGAATCAAAAAAAGCAGGAAAATACTCCTTATAGCAGGCTTAGTCTTTGTGGAAAGACGTGGACCGGAGGCGATTTGAACGCCCGACCTCTTCCGTGCGAGGGAAGCGCTCTCCCAGCTGAGCTACCGGCCCAAGAATATTGCAAATACCAACCACTGCGATTCGTAACCTAACGATTACTGCGCACTTTTCACTGCAAGCGGTCCTTTAGGACCGGCCCAAATTATTTCTTGTCAATAAGTTAAATGCGTTTTTCTGACTGTGTCC
>CAYJTB010000065.1:0-10760 GCA_964372875.1 uncultured bacterium | reverse complement strand
CTCCTTACCCCTCTCTCCTACCCGCTATGGTGTAAGGGGTACCTGAACGGTTACCAAAATTTTTAATCCTTTTTTCGCCCCGATTCACAGAAAGTTTTGAATCAGGTATAGTTGGTTATGACGGAAGAGGGGCTGGCCGCGCAAAGCCCAGCCTGGCAAAACGCGGCCCAGGACCTTTCATCAGGCCCTTTCGCCCCTCCCAATCCTTAGAAATAAACCCTTCTCTCCTTCTATCCATTTTCGCTGATGTTCCCTTACAAGGCCAAGCGAAGGGATATCGTTTTTCTCCGAGTGGGCTGGATCATGATCCGCTTGGCTCATTCCAGGTACCAGATTCCTTATTCTTTTCATATTCTCTCCAATAAAAAAAGCCTGATTGCCGGGGTTTACGTTCCCTTTGCGTCCCCGGATCACTCCGGGTTTGCCCTTTTAAAATTCCTTTAATTACAAGACAAAGAACGAGCGGTGCGAATCTACATAAGACTGGCCCATCTTCTTCACGATCTTGGGCAACTTTTCAATCTGTCTGTTGAGCCGATTGAAGTAGTATCGCCGGAAAAATCTCCAGATTACCCCGGGCCGGTTGAAGCAACTCAGCACAACGCAGTTACAAATGCGTTTCTTAATCATTGTTCCCTCCATTCCCTGCTGCCTTGCTGTTAAAAGCCTTCAAGAGTTCCTCTGCGATATTGTTTCCCTTCTGACAATCGTCATCTGTAAGTTTAGGGTATTTTTTGAGAATCCCGATCAATTGTTCAAAAAGACCCTCAAGGCGGCTGTCCTTGGGACAAAAATGGTGAAAAATATCGTCGATACTGTTGACGATCTGCGTAACGACGGCAGGTTCCCTTTTACGCTGGGGAGACGCCAAGATATGAATTGCCGCCTGCATCTTGTTATTGAAGAAAGCCTTAAAGGGGGTCGTTGATCTGCCTTCCTTCGTAAGGTATTTTGAGAACTTTTCTTTGGAGATATGCCTTGAGAATTTGGCGAGTTTTCTTAGCGTCAATTCCCACCACCATGCGCGGAGATACTGTCTTCCGTAAACAACATCGCTGACCTTCTCGTAGATCGCCTGGTTAAAACACTTCTCGTGCTGGTCATAGTGCTCCGCGAAAGCTCTGATGAGATACCAATGCGTGTGAATAAAATGCTTCCAGCTTGTACCGTTCGTCGGGAATTCTGAAAGCAGAGTTTCTATAAATCTCGCAATAATGATTTTCAGGCGTGGATCCTCATTCCGGATGAACTCCCTGAGGCAGGAAAGATGAGCCAGGACCGTATTCGCCTTCCTGGGTCCATCCTCAATATGTTTCCCGTTTATAATGTTATGGACGGCCATCGAGAGAAACCAAAGTGCATGCCCTGAATTGTGGTGTTCCTGCATCCATTGAGTTTCCTCAGAAGTTTTGCCGGATTCCACAGGGATACGCAGGATGCCGACCTCGTTGGAATCCCATTGGGGGCCACGAATCAGCCAAGCGTTCTCAAGGGATTCAAGCTCAGGTTGCTTTATATCGCAATTTTTTCTATTCTGACTATCTTTCGTATCCATCTCTTTGAATCCTCCTTTCTGTCACAACCACCTTCTAAAAGTGAACCTAACACCCGTTCTAAGATCATGCAAGGGCACAACATGAGATAGTTTTTTGGGTATAAATTACCATTTTTGACAACTACACTAAGCCCATGTATGCTTAATGAGTTAGGATAAAAATGAGGCTGTTTCCTTGGAATTAAGGGTGTCAAAAATCTTTAGGGGATAAAGGCTATGTATAGGGACATATTGAAGAAATACGCGGAGAACCTGCCTGGTTTTCCCAAACTGAGAAGGCCCCTTGTGGGGGCGGTTATAAAGGGCTTCCGGGTAGATAAAGGGATCAGCCAGATGGATTTCGCAAAGCGGGTCGGTATCAATCTCTCCACCCTTAAATCCATCGAAAACGACCACCAGCAGGCCACCACCGCAGAGAATCTCTCGCGGTGCGCTAAGGAGCTGGGGCTTTCTGTGGATGATTTTATTCTTTTTGGCCGAGAGCTTGATCCCGCAAATTATTTTGTCTTCAAGAGAACCCCGCCTCCCACAATCAAAGGTATTAGAAAGAGAAAACGCTTTCCCGACGAATGGCGCGAAACAATCCGTATGCGGTTTCCCGGTTTCGACCTGACGCCTGTCTCGCCGCCCATTTACACCAAAAGAGATTTCTTCGTTTTCCGGATCAATCTTCCTCCGAAGAATACCATTGAAAAATTGACTCTTGGCGCTCATTACCCAGTGGCGGGGTTTATCCCCGCAGGGTTCAATATCAAAGTCACGGCGGCGGACGGGAAAACTGTCTCCATCACCACTAATCAGGGTTTCGCTTTGGACGGCTGCTTCCCTCATTCCATTATTAATGACGACGAGGATCAAGCCGCTGTTATTTATCTCGTTACGAAATTTCCAGACTTTGACCGACTAAGAGTTTCAAACGAACCGCCTTCCCCGGGGACAGATAACATCGACATCGCGCGGGGTGTAAAACAGGTCAGGGAATACGCCTCCGACCGGCCGGGCCGCCCGATCTCCATCGAACATCTGGCTGATCTTACAGACTCATTGGACCGGGAGCAAGTAGCCAAGCTGATGAGAACCAAAAAGGGTTCTCCCGTAATTTACTGGGAAAGGATTGAAGACCTTCTGGCGGGCACGGGGGTCTCGATGGAGAATTTCCTCACTTGGTGTCACGAGAGGGAAAAGACCTCCCTTAGCACGGCCACAATATCCAACCGGGCTTTGATCGACTACGGCACGCAGCACGGGGTAAAAATTTATACAGCTGTGCCGCCCGGAATCGCAAATGAGTTCTTCCTAGGCGAAATTATGGTTGAGGGCAAGGTAAAGGTAACGAGAAAAACCTGGGAGCGAAAAGACGATGTGATGATCGCGCTTTATGTGGAAGAAGGGGATCTTGAAATCGCAGTCGGCAGGCAGCGAAGCGCTCTCACCATTTCAAAGGGCGAAAGCATTTACTTTGACGGGAGCCTTGGCTATGTGGTGAGAAATCCAGGAGAAGTTCAAGCAAAAGGATTTTTTGCCACCTACCCCGCCATATAGTCTTAGCGCGTACTCCCTAAGGTTCCAGCCTCCGTTGCCAGAACTTTGATCTTTTCAATCAAAGTCGGCAGGTCAAAAGGCTTGGAGATCAACGTCTTCGGATCAAACCCCACCTTGGCAAGCAATTGTTCCATCTCGGGAGCATAAGACGCAGAGATAGGTATAATTTTCAGGAAGGGCTTTTTCTCAAGCGCTTGCTGAATCACCTTGTCGCCACTAATCCCCGGTATTTTCATATCAACGATCAAAACGTGGCATTCGTTGTTTAAAATGAACTCCAGGGCCTCATCCCCTTTTGCAAAAACGTGCACCTGATATTTTCTCTCCTCCAAAACCTCTTTGAGGAAATCATTAAGATCCGGTTCATCATCGATAAGTACAATTTTCGTCCTGTTGTCATAATAGATTTCGTCCTCGTAATCACTTCCAACTTCTCCAGGTACCTCCATTTTGTTTAATTTGCGGTTAATAACTGCCTCGATCTTCGAGAAATCCTGGAAGGGTTTCTGAATCACATCTTCATCGGTAATTCCAACTTTCCGAAGCCTCTCTTTTTCATCTTTAAAATAGGCAGTAATAATCAAGACAGGAATCGAGATTTTCTGTTCACGGAGTTTCTTCAGAACCTCGTAACCGTTGAGCCGTTCCATTCTCAGGTCAAGCAAGATGAGATCCACCTGAAAGGTCTGAAGCGTCTGCTCGACAATCGTCGGATTGGCTGTGGCAATCGGTTCATAATTACGTCGCCTGAAATGAGCCAATAGTTGCTCAATTACGGTTTTGTCATCATCCACTATCAGAATCGTGCTTGGTTTATTCTCCATCGATCCTCCCTTTCTTATGCTTTTCCAAGACCGCTTTAACCAGCCGGGGGGCGACATCAGGATTCAAATCACTTGGCTTCTCAAGAACTCTGTCCACAAACTCC
The DNA here is from genome assembly GCA_964372875.1 of uncultured bacterium. Lineage (GTDB taxonomy): Bacteria > Omnitrophota > Omnitrophia > Omnitrophales > JACQLI01 > CAYJTB01. The sequence goes on along the minus strand of CAYJTB010000065.1, from coordinate 6,735 downwards.
AAAATCCCCTCTTTTTGAAAGATCGGGTCAAGCAACCTCTTGGGTGTGGCGGAGATCACCATAACGACTGGTCTTTGCGATAGATTCCCGCAGAATCGAATCACATCAACTCCTGAAGTCGAGCCTCCAAGTCTAACATCCACAAGCAGGGCCTGATATTGGGTCGTTTGAATTCTTTGAAGCGCCTGTTCACCGGAGAGTTCGAAATCCACTTCGTAACCCTCATATTCTAAAGCCTCTTTCAAGACACTGCATATATCCTGTTCATCGTCGATGATAAGAATTTTTCCTTCCACTACTTAAACTTCCGCCATTTTTGTTTCCTGCGGCATAGGTAGCCAAATACGGAAAGCAGTCCCTTTTCCTATAAAACTTTCCACTTCTATTCTTCCTCCGTGGATTGACTCGACGACTTCCTTGCAAACGTAAAGTCCATGTCCGTGTCCCGACGCTTGGATGTCGGTGGCTTGAGGAACCGGCTTTGTGGAAAACCCCTGTTCAAAAATTCTGGGCAGAATCTCTTGGGGAATTCCGGGGCCGTTGTCTGAAAATTCCAGGACAGCAAACCGCCCGGAGCCGTTCTGCTGATAACTGCATTTAAGCTCGATTTGTTTCTCTCTTTGGGATGTCATCGCTTCGACTGAATTATTGATAAGATTGACAAAAACCCGCTGGAGAAAAACCAGATTTCCATAAATGATGAAATTTTCCGGAATATGAGTGATGTATTGGCAATCCGAAATATGACTGTCCTCTTTTGCGGTTTCCCAGATGATCTTAAAATAAATCTCCTCGAAGCCGTCGTTTGAACTCTTTAACATCCCCTGCGCCGTGGAGGCAATGACTCTTATCTTTTGAGCCCGCGCATATATGTCTTTTGCCTGCGATTCAATTTTATTGCAAATATCCAAATACTTGTTCTGTGCGGCTGTGGGTGCCTTATCCTTGACAAAACGTTCAAACATCTGCTTGAGATCAGGCACCTGATGTCGCTGAAAGAAAATGGAGGGTCCTTCAATGCCAACCAGGGCATTTTTGATTTCGTGACCGATGGTTCTGGCGTAGCTAACCATTTTGGCCTCGCTCTGGGCCTTTAATTTCGATTCTCTTTCCCTCAGCACCGTGTCAAAAAGCCTTGCATTTTCTGCGGCAATTGCTGAATCCTGGGCGATGGTGAAAAATACATCCAGATCCTCCTCACCATAGGGCTGATCAGACTTCTTCGGACCCAGTATCAGAATGTTGCGGGGTCTTAAATCAGATTGTTCACCCCCATTAGAATCTGTCCTCAAAAAACTGGGAATAACCACTTCGGCCTTGAGCAGTTTAAGAATTTTCAATGCCTCCTGGTAGTCAGTACCCTGTTTGCTCTCAAGCTCCTCTATCTGGATCGGCCCTCGATGCTCTCTTAAAAGTTCGACGAGTGGATGATTTTGATCCAGTGTAATTGTCGGTCGCTTCGTCCTTCCTCCATAGCCCAACGGAAATCTGAGAACGTAATGCCCATCGTCCGACTGCACAAATATCGCCGCATTTTTGATTCTTCCTTGTTTGATGAGAAACCCTGTAATTTGTTTGGCAAGTTCGTCGAGACTGTGTACGAAAGCCATTTGTTTGCTGTTTTCCTTGAGAATCCTGTAGTAAACGTATTTCTTTTGAAACAAAAACTGGTCGGTCGCATTCACCAGGAAGGAGTGAAGCCTGTTGCCAACCAAGGCTGCAACCGCCGCGCCTACTGCAAATATGGCCAGTCGCACCGGTAATGCGGCGCTTCGTTGAAGTACGTCTGTAACAAGAAATGAGAGAAAAGCGAATGTGCCGAAGAAGAACGCGAAAATCCCTGCGAAGACCAGCGTCTTCTTTATGACAACTTCGATGTCGAGCAACCCATGTTTGAGAATTGCATAGGCCAATGCAAGAAGATAAAGAATGGCTAAACTATTTAGATTGGGCGCTATTTCGATACCATACAAAGGAAGAAAGGTTACCGAACCAGCAAGGGATCCTAAAAAACCCGTCCAAAATACAAAGATGGCCTGTTTTGCTTCCTTGCCCTTTAATTTTTTAGACGCAAGGAAAACAACCGTCTCTGCGAATATAAAAATGATGCAATACATCGCAAAATAAAGAACATAAAGCGGACCAGGAGTAGGATAAAAATTCAGCCCAGCAAAATTCTCGCGGATTCCTCCGATCCACAAATTTGTAAAAATCGCCGCCGGCACAAGCAAAAATGATACGAAATAGGAAATGAATAAAATCGGTTTCCATTTTTTTGTCTGCTTAATTACCGCCAAAGAAAAGTGGAGATAAGCGGTAGGGATAAACGCATTGCCAATATGCTCGATCCGCATCCAAAATACCGCTCTTTCAGGGGTATTGGATAAAACAGCTGTGGCAAGGAATATGCTATAGATGGCAACGCTGACGGTGAGAAAACAAAATAATTTCGTTAAAACGAGATTCGGTTTCCTGACATAAACAAAGGCAGCAATTGCAAGACTGGTTAATCCTGTGACATAGGAAGTTACCGCAAAGAACATTCAGGTCCTAATCAATTCCAGCTTGACGCTTTGCCATTTTTTTACTTTGCTGAAGCTTTTTTAGGCTCTGCGTATAAATTGTCGCCTTTTCAACCTCAACAGTACCTCCTCCGTGCCGGGTACCGAATTGAAGCAACCCCCCTTCATCAGATGCCGCTATTGTCCTGATGAGTTCATTTAAACGATAATGTTCTTCAGGGGAAACTCCCTCTTTACGCGCAAAAACTTTTCGTACCTTCGGGCCATACTCTTTATCATTCAAGAGATTTTCATTCGGTAAAGAAACGGGCAGATTTCCCGCCATATCTTGAAGAATCGAAATGGCTTTTGGGAACTGCTCCCCGGAAATGAATTTTCCAAGATTCGCATACTTTGGATCAGGCAACACAGCACCACTTTCGGTTTGCTTTGCGGATTTGATGGCGGCTTGCCCCATTCCTTTTATCATGTCCGAATTCTTCATTATTTCAAACAGCTTTCCTTTGCTGTCACTGAAAAGGTATTTTCCTTCCGTGCCATTGTATTCTGAAATTAAGGCGGCCGCGCCCGAGAGTAAATCGAATACAGCGGGTTTACAAGCGCAATATGAGAACCTATGGACTGTGGCAAAAAAGTCTGCATAACGGCCAGCATATTGATATTCGCCGCACAAAAAAACCCGCTCCCAGGGAACAAACACATTTTCAAACACAATCATTGCTTCTTTATTAAGATATTTCTTTCCATGACAAGCGCTGTATTCTCCCTCAAGGGCTTTGATTTCCGGCGAAAGCACAAATCGCGTAACCCCCTCGGCATCCCCAGGTACAGCAAATGCAATGGCAAAATCTTTTTCATGAGCTGAAAATTGTCTCCCCGGTAAAACACAAATTTCTTCCGCATAGACTCCCATTGTGATCGGAGACTTGATGCCGCTGACAAAAACTCCTTTTTCCGTCTTTTTCACGACATGTACATAGCTATCCTTCTCCGGCTGTTCAGAGGGTGGTAAACTTCTGTCTCCTTTAGCATCTGTAATTGCGCCCGCAGGGGCAATATCTTTGCCTTGGACATATTTCAAATATTCCACAAACCGTTTGAAGTAATCAGTATTGAGAGTCTTGTCTTGATCAACGAGATATGTCCCCATGTAAAGCGCATAGAGGGCATCCGACCCGACGCACCGCTGGGCACAAAATGTCTCTTGGGCAAGCGTATTTATCATTTCATAGCGCTTTTCCAGGTCTTCTTTCGACTGAGGAATATGGTTGTAACGGTGTATTGTTTTTCCGGTCAAATTGGATTTTGCTGTCATAAAATCCTTCATCTCCGGATTCTGGGCATATTCATAACTAACTGATATGACATTAATTCCCTTGTCTAATTCCTTGTCCTGACACGGATCAGGCACGAGTTTATCTTTAACAATATTCGGCCGCATTTTGCTCAGAGCCTTCCGGTACTCCGAAGGTGTCTTTAAACCTCCAGCTTTTTCCAAAGCGCTCTTGATTAACTTCGTCTCAGTCTTTTTGTCTTTACTCTTCGGAGTTTTTGCATTCATCTCAGGCATTGTAGGTCTCTTTCTTTAATCAAAAACGGTTGATGAAATTTTTTGTGCATTAATAATAGCGGAAGACCCTGTCCGAAGATAATAGATAACGGATGCCTCAGCTGCCATCCGGCCTTGTTCATTCAACAAAGTGATATCAAGGGGAATACTAACCTTCCGCTCTTCTTCCAATCGCTGAATGATTTTCTCCGCCTCTTTAATATCGATACTCCCTTCATAACTTAAATATTTTTTTGAGGGTTCGCCAAACTTCAAATGACATTCTTTTGCTAATAGTAATACATCGGATAAATCCAGGACTGTAGCCAGCAAAGCACCTCCTGCAGCTTCCGCAAGTGTCAGGTATACCCCCGCTTGATACGTCCCAAGATGATTCAGGTTATTGGAATCAAAAGGAATACCCAGTTTTATTTTTCCTAACGAAATTGCTTCAACAGAAATGCCGACTTTTTTGAAAAATGGAATTTTATTCTCGATAAAATCTTTTACCATCTCAAAGTTAATCTTATCGCCTTTCTTCATGGGCAAACCTATTTCTTGGAGGCCTTCATTTTACTCTTAACTATATTCACGACATCTTGGACGGTCTCAACGCCCGCGGCATCACCCTCTTCAACGCCAATATCAAATTCCTCCTCCATCTTGGTCATGATGTCCCAAATATCTACGGAATCGACGCCCAAATCGTCTCTTAAATGAGCCTCCAAGGTCACGGCAGATTCTTTGAGTTTTACCATTCGCGCAAGAATCTTTTGGGCACGCTTATAAATATCTTCCGCATCAACATTAGGCATAATTACCCCCTACTATTTATATTTCCTAAAGATCAAAACAGCGTTATTGGAACCAAATCCAAAAGAATTAGACATTACATTCCGGACTTCTGCTTTTCGGGATTGGTTTGGAACATAATCCAGGTCACATTCCGGATCTGGATTCTCCAAATTAATTGTCGGAGGAATCACTCTGTTCCGGATTGCCAAAGCGCCCACGACGGCACCTATGGCTCCCGAAGCTCCTATGGTGTGACCAATCATAGATTTGGTAGAACTAATTGGTATTTTATAAGCTCTTTTACTAAAAACATCCTTAATTGCCTTGGTTTCAGCCAAATCGTTGAATGGCGTTGAAGTACCGTGAGCATTTATATAATCGACCTCATCAGGTTCAATTTCAGCATCTTTAAGGGCGGCCCTCATTGCCATAGCGGCATCGATTCCATCCGGCTGGGGAGCTACCATATTATAAGCCCCGCAGTTAGTGGCGAAACCTAAAAGTTCAGCGTGGATTTTAGCGCTTCGCTTTAGAGCATGTTCTTCAGTTTCCATAACTAAAATTCCTGCTCCTTCGCTTAATACGAAGCCATCCCGTTCTTTATCGAAAGGTCTTGAGGCTTTCGTTGGATCTGAATTTCTACGTGAAAGGGCTCGCAAATTTTGATAAGCCGCAAAAGTTACAGGAGTAAGAGGAGCTTCGACTCCTCCAACAATGCAAGATTCAATGATACCCGCTCTTAACAAAAACAGAGCTTGTCCAATTGCATTTGCTCCAGAGGAACAAGCTGTAGAAATCACAAGGTTTGGTCCCTTTATTTGAAAAGTTATCGCAATATAACCAGATACGGAATTAGGGCTGATTCGAGGAACGGCGCTGGAAGCGACCCAATCAAATTTCTTTTCATAGGCGGTAATAATCTGTTCTTCATGGAAAAGTATACCGCCAAGTCCGCTCCCAATGATAACCCCTGTTTTTTTACTTTCTTCATCCGAAAAATTGATTTTCGCATCATCAATAGCCATTTTGGCGGCAGCAACACCTAATTGTGCAAATCGATCAATCTTACGATGGACAGCCGGAAGCATATAGCTATCAGGATCAAAGTCCTTGATTTCTCCTGCTGTGTGAATTTTTAAAAGTGCAGGATCGAACCTCGTAAGCGGTCCAACTCCGGATAGACCATTGATATTCGCATCCCAAAACTCATCAAGAGTTTTGCCGTTCGGGGCGAGGATGCCCATTCCGGTAATGACGATTCTTTTCTTCTTTTTACTCATAAATATTCCCGGATTGTCATCACAAGTCGTGTTAAGTCAAAAGGTTTCAAAATGACCTCACCGAGTTTTTCGGCATTTAATTCGAGACTGCTATCTGCATATCCGGTGATAAAAATAATGGGTAACTGATTTTTTGAATTTTCGTCGAAAATACGGCGAGCTTCTTTTATCGCCTCAACGCCGTTCATTCCAGGCATTCGGATATCAGATATGATGAGATCAAAATCCAGAGCTCTTAATTTCTCAAGCGCCTCACGAGCATCTTTCACGCAAACGGATTCATAACCTTCAATATGTAATAGCTTCTGAATGCTTTTTCTCACCAAGTCATCGTCATCGATAACAAGGATTCGTTTCTTCATTAGGAATAGCTTTTCAAGCGAAATTTCTTCTTATCCAATCTTGAACGTACCTCTCCCCATAGGACCTTGATATAGGGATTGCACTTAAACATTGAACTGGAGTCGTACCAATCACAATCAGAATGACGCGCTTATAAAGCTTACCAAGATATTTCACGAATTTTTAATCGAATATCTTGTGTGTATTGATACGACGGATATTATGAGGGAATTGAGTAGCCATTTGC
>CAYJTB010000064.1:0-10906 GCA_964372875.1 uncultured bacterium | reverse complement strand
TATAGGGTGGCGTCATGAGTAAAATGAGTTACGGCCAAGCTATTCATCATGCGCTTGTCCTTGCCATGGAAAAAGATGCTTCGGTATTCATTCAAGGAATCGGTGTTGACGATCACAAGGCCGTTTTTGGTAGCACCAAGGGGCTGGTGGACCAGTTCGGAAAGGAACGGGTTTTTGATACGCCCATCTCTGAAGGTGCCATGACAGGGATTGCCATTGGGGCGGCTTTGGCCGGGATGAAACCCATTCACGTTCATATTCGAGTGGATTTTTTATACCTCGCTTTAGATCAATTATTAAATCTCGCGGCCAAGTGGAGCTATATGTTTGGCGGAACGATGAATGTTCCGATTGTTATCAGGGCCTGTATCGGACGAAGTTGGGGACAGGGCGCACAGCATTCGCAAAGCTTTCCCTCTTTTTTTATGCACGTGCCGGGAATCAAAGTGGCCATGCCCACGACGCCCTACGACGCCAAAGGGATCCTCTTGGCTTCTATTTTTGATTCCAACCCCGTGGTGTTGATTGAGCATCGGTTGCTCTACGATACTTTTGGCGAAGTCCCGGAATCCTATTATGAATTTCCCTTGGGCAAGGCCGTGACGCGCCGCATCGGAAGAGATGTTACGATCGTGGCCAACTCCTACATGGTGGTTGAATGCATGCGCGCGGCGGAAATTTTAAAAGAACAGGGGATTGAAGCGGAAGTCATTGATCCGGTAAGTTTGGTTCCTCTCGATATTGAAACCATTTTAAATTCGGTGAATAAAACCGGCAGGCTCTTAGTGGCGGATTGCGGGTGGACCACGTGCGGAGTCAGTGCTGAGATTGCCGCACTAGTAGGCGAAAAAGCCTTCGGGGCGCTTAAACATCCCATTCGCAGAATCGGTAACGAGCAAGTACCGTGTCCGGTCAGTAAGCCGCTCGAGAATCTTTTTTATCCGGACGTCCGGAAAATTGTTTCCGTGGTGTGCGAAATGATGAATCGGGATCTCCCGGAGCAGGAAATTTCTTTGGTCGCCAACAAATTCAAAGGACCTTTCTGATGCTTAAATACCATTTGGCAGAAGACACCATCAACCGAGAAGATATCGACCGGCTGATTGCTTGGCTCAAAACTTATCCGCGTCTTACCCAAGGTGCCGTCAATTTAGAATTTGAAGAGAAGTGGAGCCATTGGGCGGGGAAAAAATATTCGGTTTTTTGTAACTCGGGCTCATCCGCCAATCTTTTAATGTTTTATGCCTTACTACGATCGGGCAAGCTCGCGAATAAAAAAATCATTCTTCCCAGCGTCGGTTGGGCAACAACGTTGGCACCTGCCATTCAATTTGGTTTTGAGCCCCTTCTTTGCGAAGCCGATCCGGCCACTTTTGGCCTGGATTTAAATCATCTGGAGTCTTTATTAAAAGAACACCTTCCCAGCACCGTGGTTTTGGTCCAGGTTTTGGGGGTTCCCCATAAAATGCCGGAACTTTTGAGACTTAAGGAGAAATATGGTTTCTTTCTCCTAGAAGATGCCTGCGCCGCGGTGGGATCTTCCGGATACGGAAAAAAATTGGGAAGTTTTGGTGATATGGGGGCCTTTTCTTTTTATTTCGGGCACCAGATGTCCACCATCGAAGGCGGGATGGTGGTGACGGACGACAAAGAATTTCATAACCAGCTTCTGATGCTGAGAAGTCACGGTTGGAGCAAGGATTTGGACCGGGAGACTCACGAAGAACTTGTCCAAAAATACGGCATTGATGATTTTCACCAACCCTTTGTTTTCTTTGAGCCGGGTTTTAATTTAAGGTCGACCGATTTGAATGCCTACATTGGTTTAGGGCAGCTTGAGAAATTAGACGATGCATCTTTGAAACGCTACGCTAATCACCTGGTTTATCAAAAATATTTGAGTGAACATTTTGATACCCAGCGCTGGGAAGATTCCAAGGCCGTGGTGGCGAGCATCTCTTTTGGCGTGGTAGCAAAAGACACCGAACAAAGGCGTGCGATTGTGCGCGCACTTGAAGCAAACGCCATCGAGACGAGAATTTTTTCGGCAGGAAATTTAGGACTTCACCCCTTTTGGTATAACCGTTACGGCAAGGCTAGTTTTACGATGGCAGACAGGATTCATCACGCGGGATTTTTCCTTCCGAATCATCCAAGCTTAAAGCCGGAAGATGTGGCGTTCATTTCGCAGGTTGTTTTAGATGCTGTGAAGCTCCAGAAAGTTGTTCAATGAAAGAGAAAAGAAAATTCAGCCGGGTCCTTATCACCGGTGCGGCCGGATCGGGAGGGAGTTATCTTGCCGAATACATTGCGCAAAATCATCCGGAAGTAGAAATCTCCGGGCTTGTCCGCTGGCATAGCTCCACCCAGGAAAATCTTGCGCAAATAAAAGACAAAGTCAAAATCTACGAAGCGGACCTTTTAGATTTTGGTTCTGTTTTCTCGGCGCTTCAAGAGTCACAGCCTGAAGCTATCTTTCATTTGGCGGCGCACGCCAATGTTCGTGCATCCTTCCAGACGCCGAACGCCGTTCTCAATAATAATATTATAGGAACAAGCAATCTCTTTGAGGCGATCCGCCAAGCGAAACTTGATCCCATTATTCAGCTGTGCAGTACCTCGGAAGTCTACGGCCAGGTCGATCCCAAAGATGTTCCGATTAAAGAAGACGCGCCTTTGCGGCCGGTCAGTCCTTACGCGGTTTCCAAGACCACGCAGGACCTTTTGGGCTGGAGTTATTTTGTCAGCTACAAAATGAAAATCATCCGGACGCGGATGTTTGCCTATCTCAATCCCCGGCGCACGGATCTTTTCGCAACATCCTTTGCAAAACAAATCGCCTGGATTGAACAAGGATTGCAAAGGGAATTGGCTCACGGCAATTTGGATTCGATTCGTACGATGATTGACATCCGGGACGCCATGCGGGCCTATTGGGATGCCGCACTTTATTGCGAACCCGGCGAGGCTTACAACATCGGAGGCGCGACCACCTTAACAGTGGGCGAGTGCTTGAAACAACTGATCGCGCTCAGCACCGTCCCCATCCCGACCCGTCCGGACCCCAAACTTTTCCGCCCTGCCGACGTCACCCTGCAAATTCCCTCGGTGGATAAATTTGTGCGCGAAACCGGATGGGAGCCCGAATATTCTTTTGACGAAAGTCTTCGCGACCTCTTGGGTCACTGGCGGCGCGAAGCAGAGAAAGCAAGCCTGGGCCGGGCCCCGGAAAAATCTCCTGCTTCATGAGTTCCAAAGTCCTCATCGGAATCATCGCCTGCAATCAAAAATCAAAAACGCTGGCCTGTCTCGAAAGTTTAGAAAAGAGCGAATTCCAGGATTTTGAGGTGTTTCTTGTCGACAACGGTTCCGGTGAAGGCATCACGGAATCAGCACAACGTTTTTCAATGGTTAAAACCCATGCTGAGTCTTCCAATCTCGGCGCTTCTGCCGGTCGGAATCTCATCCTGCGTTATTTTGACAAAGGCTCGTGGCCTTACCTTCTTTTTTTAGATAATGACATGATCGTCCCGCCAGGGACTCTTGGAAAAATGATTCAAAGAGCCGAAAGTTTACAAGCCCAAGGCAGGCCTTTGGGCGGGCTGGGTGCACATATCGTTTATCAAGATAAGCCCGAGCAATATTGGTCCGCAGGCGGAGGTTTGGTGGATTGGGAAAATGCCTGGTTTCGAGAAACAGGCCAAGGCGGACGAAACGGTGTAGATTTTCAAGAATCCCGGCGTGTGGAATCCATTCCCACCGCATTTCTTTTAGTTACACGCGAGGCCGTGGAAAAAGTAGGCGATTTTGCGGAAGATTATTTTTTTTATTTTGAAGACGCTGATTGGTGCTGGAGAATCATAGAAGCGGGATTTGAATTGTGGTCGGTTCCCGAAGCGGTGGCTCTTCATGATGCATCCTCCGCGGTGGGGAAGTGCTCGGCCCGGTTTCATTATTTAAGAACGCGCAACCGGTTATGGTTCTTTCAAAGATTTTCTCCGCATAGCGCCGGTTCTATCCGCTGGAAGATTTTTAAAAGTGCGCTTCAGAACACCGCTTATCCGGAATTCCGCGATGGACGAATCAAAGAAGCCGTTGCTGTGATTTCGGGTTTTCTAGCCGGGTTTTACCTACCTCAGGCGCTGCGGCGCCGGGAAATAAAATCGATAAATCCAGCCTTTAATGAAACAGTATCAACCCGCAAGGCTTTACGTTAAAATACTTTCATTACACCAATGAAAAAATGGGTTGGGGTCAAGATTGAAATCGGTTTCGGTGACACGATCGACGAAGATGTCATCCTGGGATATCCTTCGGGCCGTTCGGTTAAAATCGAAAAAGTGATCATCGGCAAAGAGGCCAGGATCCGAAGCGGCAGTGTCATTTACCAAAACGTAAAGATCGGTGATCAATTTGAAGCGGGCCATCATGTGATTATCCGTGAAGACAACCTCATCGGCGACCGGGTTTCTATTTGGTCCAACACCGTGATTGATTACGGTTGCAAAATCGGAAACCGCGTCAAAATTCATTGCAATGGGTATGTGGCCCAATTCACGGTGATTGAAGATGATGTGTTCATCGCCCCGGGCGTTATTTTTGCCAACGATAAATATCCGGTGAGTACTCACCTGGAAGGTCCTCAAATTAAACGGGGATCAAAAATCGGAGTTAATGTTACCCTTCTTCCGGGCGTTACGGTGGGAGAAGACGCCCTGGTGGGAGCCGGTGCGGTGGTTACCAAAGATGTTCCGGCCGGTAGTGTTGTGCTGGGCAACCCGGGCCGGGTCGTTTCCTCCTCAAAAAATTTAAAGGCGGCACAACATGCCAGAAAATGAATCCGCTATGAACGCCCATTTTAAAAACCGGCGGGTGCTTATTACCGGAGGATTGGGTTTTATTGGTTCGAATTTGGCTCATCGTCTGGTAACGCTGGGGGCCCAAGTTACTTTGGTGGACAGTCTCATTTCAGAATACGGCGGAAACCGGTTTAATGTTGCGGACATCGAGGATCGGCTTACGATCAATGTCTCCGATGTGCGGGATGAACACAGCCTTCCTTACCTTGTCAAAGATCAGGATTATCTTTTTAATTTGGCGGGACAGACGAGCCATCTGGATTCCATGCAGGACCCTTTCAATGATCTGGAAATCAATTGCCGCTCCCAACTCTCCATCTTGGAAGCCTGCAGGAAACACAATCCCAAGATCAAACTTGTTTTCGCAAGTACACGTCAAATTTATGGGAAACCCGAATACCTCCCTGTGGATGAAAAACACCTTTTGCGGCCCACCGATGTGAACGGGATCAACAAAATGGCGGGGGAGTGGTACCACATCCTTTATAACAATGTGTACGGCCTGCGTTCCTGCGCACTGCGCCTCACCAACACCATCGGCCCAAGGATGCGCATTAAAGATGCCCGTCAAACATTTCTGGGTATCTGGATCCGGGCGCTGATCGAGACGGAACCTTTTGAAGTGTGGGGCGGTGAGCAGATTCGGGATTTTACCTACATCGATGATGCCGTGGATGCCTTTTTGCTGGCGGCAGTAAGTGAAAAATCCGACGGCCAGGTTTTTAATCTTGGCGGGAATGAACCCATCAGTTTAAAGAAATTGGCTGATCTTATGATTGAAATAAACGGTGGCGGAGAATACGTCACTCATTCCTTTCCCACGGACCGGAAGCGGATCGACATCGGGGACTATTACGCTGATTTTAGCCGAATCCGCAGCGCTCTGGGATGGGTGCCGAAAACCGCGCTTCGTAAAGCACTTTCCCAGACCCTTCTTTTCTACCGGACTCATTTAAGCCATTACCTTGAAAACATTTCTCCTTCCCTCAGATCCTAAAGCCAATTACCTTGCGCATAAGCAGGAAGTCGACCAAGCGATCCATCGTGTGCTGGAAAGCGGGCGCTATATCTTGTCGGATGAAGCTGCCGGCTTTGAGAGGGAATTTGCCGAGTATTTAGGCGTCCCTTGTGCCGTCGGAGTGGCGAACGGAACAGATGCCCTTTGGCTTTCTCTTAAAGCTTGTGGAATTGGTCCCGGTGATGCAGTACTGACAGTTTCTCATACAGCGGTTGCTACGGTGGCCGCTATTGAACTCGCAGGAGCGGTTCCCGTGTGGGTCGATGTATCGCCCCAGACTTTTACCATTGATCTAAGTCATTTAGAAGACATCTTAAAGAAAAACACCCGCCTTCGGGTTAAGGCGGTGATCCCCGTTCATCTCTACGGGTATCCGGCAGATTTGCCTTCCCTCATGGCGTTGGCAAAGAAGTATAATCTCTATATCATTGAAGACTGTGCTCAATCCCATGGCGCCTCCATCCAAGGACGAAAAACAGGAACTTGGGGCCATCTGGCGGCTTTTAGTTTTTATCCTACGAAGAACCTTGGCGCTTTAGGCGACGGAGGCTGTGTCGTGACCCATGATTCAAACTTGGCAGAGAAAGTTAAAACGTTGCGTGAATACGGATGGAAGAAGAAGTTTTTGAGCCAGTATCCAGGCATGAATAGTCGTTTGGATGAATTGCAGGCTGCTGTTTTACGGGTGAAGCTTCGCTATCTTGATTCCGAGAATTCGCGGCGGCGCGAACTGGCGGCGCGTTACCAAAATCTTCTTTCATCAACTGAACTCATTCTTTCTGAAGCCCATCCGGATGTGAACCCTGTTTATCATCAATATGTCGTGCGCAGTGATTCACGGGATGAATTGCAGGAATTTTTGAAATCCTCTTCGATCGGAACTCAAATTCATTATCCGGTTCCTCTGCACCTTCAGCCTGCTTATGAAGGACGGGTTGCGGTAGGAGCTGGAGGACTTCCGGAGACAGAAAAGATCTGCCGGCAAATCTTAAGTCTTCCCATGCATCCCCAGCTCCAAGATAGCGACGTGGATCGTGTCGGCCAAACCATTACCTTGTGGCATAAGCAGAGAGCAAAAAAAGTTTACTGATGAAACTTTGCATCTTAATTCCAGTTTACGATGCAGAGCAAAGCATCGAACAGCTGGTGAGTGAACTGGTAGAAGAAATAGGTCCGCGCTACGTTCTGGAGATCGTTTTGGTCAACGATTGTTCCAAAGACCAATCAGAGCTTGCATGCATTCGGCTATTTGAAAAGTATCCAGACATCGTCCGATTTTATTCTTTATCCAGAAATGTCGGCGAACACAATGCCGTGATGGCTGGTCTTCATAAAACCACCGGCGATTATGTGGTCATCATGGATGATGATCTCCAAAACCCGTTAAAGGGAATCCTTGAGCTTTTAGAGATAGCATCAAAAAATGATTTTGATGTGGTTTATTCCTATTATAATAAAAAAAGACATTCGCTTTTTCGAAATTTTGGCAGCTGGGTGAATGATCAAGCAGCAAATTTGATCCTGAATAAACCTCGTGATCTTTACCTTTCAAGCTTCAAAGTGATTAATCGATTTTTGGTGGATGAGATTATCCAAAATCAATCCCCCTTTCCTTATATTGACGGCCTGATCCTTCAAGTTACCGACCGGATCGGCAAAGTCAAAGTGGAACATCTGGAACGTTCGACGGGCAAATCAGGTTACAATCTAAGAAAATTAATTTCGCTCTGGCTCAATATGTTCACGAGTTTTTCCGTTCTGCCTTTGCGGATTTCCACGATCTTGGGATTTTTCTTTTCGCTTCTAAGCCTGGTCTTGGCTGTCTATGTCATTCAGGAAAAACTTTCTCATCCCAGTCTTCCTTTAGGTTACGCTTCTTTGATCGTTACCCTTTCTTTTTTGGCGGGTGTCCAATTGATGGTCGTGGGGATAGTGGGGGAGTATGTAGGAAGGATTTTTCTTTCCATCAACCAAAAACCCCAGTTCACCATCCGAAAAAGCTATGAGTCCTCCGGAAAAAAAGTTCCAAATTTACTCCATGAATAAAGAGTTATACCAAGAAACATTCAAAGCGGAGAGTGTCCACTGGTGGTTTCTTGGGCTTCATGAACTTGTGGAAGATGTGATCCGTCAATATGCCCAGGAAATTCCCAATGAGAAAAATTTAAAAATTCTTGATGCGGGTTGCGGAACCGGTCAGATGATGAGCCGGCTGCAGGAGTACGGCTTTGTGGAAGGCATCGATGCCTCCGAAGAGGCGCTGGCTTTTTGCAAAACACGCGGGCTCACCAACGCCCGTTTTGAAAATCTGAACGATTGGATTCCTTCCGATCCCCTCTATGATGTCATCGTCTCTTTAGATGTTTTGTATCACCAAAATATTCAGAATGATATTGCTATCCTTGGAAAATTTTACTCTGCGATGAAAGATAAAGGAATTCTCGTTCTTAATTTGCCCGCGTTCGATTGCCTGTGGCGTGATCATGATGTGGCGGGTTGGGCGGCAAGGCGCTACCGGAGAAATTGCTTGGTGAAACAATTAAAAGAGATCGGTTTTGAAATCAAGATTCAAAGTTACCGGCTTTCCTATTTGTTTTTTCCCAGTCTCCTTAAGGCATGGTGGGAGAGGATCAATCAAAAACGAAAAATCGGGTCTGACCTTAAAAGCGCGGCACCGCCTTTCAATCAATTTCTCTTTCAGGTCAATCGCTTGGAGAACGCACTCATCAAGAAGTTTAATCTGCCTGTCGGCGTATCGCTTTTTATCGTAGCTCAAAAACCAGGTCGATGAAAATAACTCTTTTAATCCCTATCTTTAACGAGATCGAGGGGATGAAGACGATCATGCCGCGCATCCGAAAAGAGTGGGTGCACGAGATCCTTATCATTGATGGGGGTTCAACCGACGGTTCTTTTGAATATGCCCAATCGTTGGGGCTGAACCCCATCAAGCAAAAGTCGCATGAAAAAGGAATGATCAGCGCCTACTTTGAGGCTCTTGAGGTTGCCCAAGGCGACGTGATCCTTCCTTTTAGTCCGGATGGAAACTCGATTCCTGAACGAATCCCCGAACTTGTGGACAAAATGCGGGAAGGTTACGACATGGTGATCGTCTCTCGGTATTTAAATCACGCCAAAAGCGAAGATGACGACCTGGTCTCCGGCTTCGGAAACTGGATGTTTACGCAACTGATTAATATCATTTTCGGCGGCAGTTACACCGACAGCCTTGTGATGTTCCGCGCTTGGAAAAAAGAAATCGCGGAGGCCTTTACGCTCAATCCCACCATCGGCGGATTCGAACCCCAGCTTTCGATTGAATGTGCCAAGAAAAAACTCAAAGTGGCTGAAATACCCGGAGATGAACCCAAAAGGATTGGGGGAGTCACCAAAAAGCGGACCCTTACCTCGGGCTGGGCCATTCTTGTTCTTATTTGGAAAGAGCTTTTTCTTCCTGTAAAAAGCGCCGTTCTCTCGCAATCTTAGCGCCTCTGAAGCCGCCGTCCTCAAAACCTAAATCAGATATTTGGATTAAAATAGGAATTTTTTTCGGCTCTCTTATTTTTTATTTTGGTTTGCTTGAGGCCGGTGTTCGAATCACCTCACCCCCCAGTCCTTTTAGTCCCTTACTTCCTCTGCGTCCGATTGGCAAAAGAGAACTCCACGCCCATCTTCGCGGAATCGCTCCCGTGAGTTATTTTTCTACCAATCAATGGGGGATGCGGAGAGATGAGCCTCCCAAGGATTGGAAAAATGATCATACCATCTTAACGATCGGTGGTAGTACGACGCGATGCTATCACTTAGATGATCACAAAACGTGGCCCTACCTTTTACAGAAAAGATTAAAACAGCAAGATCCTAAAATTTGGATTGGAAACGGCGGCCTGCCCAGTCAATCAACACGTGGTCACATCCTATTTATGAAAGAAGTGATCCGCAAAATCAAACCCAAGGCCGTCATTTTTCTTGTGGGCGTCAATGACTTAAGTCTTTCTATTTCCGAGGATCAACCCGTCTACGACCAGGCCCCTTGGCGTTTCATCCTTTTTCAAAGCCGCTTGTTTCAGATTCTTTATACTTGGAAACTCATTCTCTTTGATAAAGTCACGGTGGAGAGTGATCAAGGTCACGGAAATTATGAGCCGATTCCACTAACCGATCCGCTGAAACTTCCCGATGATCCCCGCTCGCTTCTTTCCACGTTGCCGGAATACAGAGACAATCTTAAAACATTAATCCGGCTCGCTCGGGAAATGAAAGTCGAGCCCCTTTTTCTCACCCAACCCCTTCTTTTTGATGACACCGAAGCTTACCAAAATGCGGCCGGGTCCTTTTATTGGATGAAAAAAACCAAAGGCAATTTGTCCGCCGCGGATTATGCGCGCCTCCTCCCGGGATATCTTTAATCAAGAACTCCTTAAAATTTGCCGTCAAGAAAAGGCAGCATGCTTCAATCTGGCCCGAGAGATTCCCCACGATCCGCTTTATTTTTATGACAGCTGCCACTTTACAGAGAGGGGGAGCCCAGCTCGTGGCCGAAAAGGTCGCAGCGTATCTGCAAAAGCATCGTTACTCCTTTTAAATGGCAGGACACAAAGCCTTCCTAAAACCACCTGATTTTGGTAAGATGTTGGCCAATGCCAAGCGCCCTCACACGCCCGCGCCCGCCGCTTGACGGTTACACCACACTGCGCGGCCAGGTCCGCGAAACGCTCCTTTTAGGCCAGGAGAGGATCGAACAGGAGAAAGTAAAAACGTATTGGCGCACCGGCGAACTTATTCATTCCCACCTTCTTCATCATAAAGACCGGGCAGACTACGGCGCGAAAGTCATCGAAAAACTTTCCCAAGATTTAGAAATTCACGAAAGTCTTTAAAATCGTTGTCTAAAATTTCATCGCGAGTTTCCGCGAATTCCTGCCGTGCGGCAGGAATTGACTTGGAGTCATTACCGCACACTGTTAGGAGTTAATATAGCTAGTTTCATAAAATCTGCAATATTTTCTAGAGGGGTGTCATATGCATG
>CAYJTB010000063.1:0-11118 GCA_964372875.1 uncultured bacterium | reverse complement strand
TTGGCACGCCATCAGCTTAAATAAAATCGTAACGGGAGTCAAAGGGATAAGCATATACAGTCAAATGAGGTCGGATGGGTAAAATCTTTGAATCATACGGATCAATCAAGACAAGTGTTTCGGAAGGCTCTTGGGCACGCAACTGTCTAACGCTATCACGTTGTAGGGACGGTCCCCCGGGGGACCGTCCCTACAACGGGGAAATTTCCCGAAGGTGTTTCACGGTTTCGATCACCCTTTTTGCCGTAAAGTCGACTTCTTCTTCCGTCGTAAATCTTCCCAATCCAAACCGGATGGAAGAGTGAATAAGATTTTCGGGTAAATGGATGGCTTTCAAAACATAAGAAGGTTCGACGCGTGCTGAGGTGCAGGCCGATCCGGATGAGACTGCAATTTCTTCACTCAGTGCCATGAGGAGCGACTCTCCTTCCACGGATGAAAAGCTTAGGTTTAAATTTCCGGGAAGTCTTTTTTCGGAAGGCCCGTTTAAAAAAACGCCTTTTAAGCCTTGAGTGATAAGCTCATGGAGTTTGGTCCGAAGAGCCAAAAGCCTTTTGCTTTCAGATACAAGTTCTTCGCCTGCAATCTCGCAAGCCTTCCCAAGACCCGCAATCGCAGGGACATTGAGCGTCCCTGAGCGAAGCCCTCCCTCGTGACCTCCGCCATGAATTTGAGCAAGGACGCGTGTTCTCGGATCTTTGCGGCGTACGTAAAGCACGCCGATTCCCTTGGGGCCGTACATTTTATGCCCCGAAAAAGAAAAAAGATCGATTCCCATTTTTTCTACATGAATGGGAATCTTCCCCACCGCTTGAGCGCCGTCCACATGAAAAAGAACTCCTTTTTCTTTGGCGAGCCTGCCGATT
Source organism: uncultured bacterium (assembly GCA_964372875.1). GTDB lineage: Bacteria > Omnitrophota > Omnitrophia > Omnitrophales > JACQLI01 > CAYJTB01. The sequence continues at coordinate 10,252 of CAYJTB010000063.1, read as the reverse complement.
TCTCCAGTCGGCTGGAGGGTCCCGATTTCATTATTGGCAGCCATCATAGAAATGAGAATGGTTTGAGCCGTAAGGGCCTCCCGTAAGGCTTTTAAATCAATAAAACCAAATTTATCCACCGGAAGACAAGTAACTTTTACGCCTTGTTTCTCCAGGTATTTCGCCGTATCAAGCACGGATTTATGTTCGGTGGCCTGCGTAATAATATGGTTTCCTTTTTCCCGGTAGACTTCCACCACACCCTTGAGAGCAAGATTGTTAGACTCCGTGGTTCCGCTTGTGAAAATAATTTCTTTGGGATCGGCTCCAATAAGTTTCGCAATTTGAGCGCGCGCCTTCTCCACTATTTTTTCAGCCGACCAGCCGAAGGGGTGATTCCGGCTTGCGGGATTGCCAAAGTTCTCTTTCAACGCAGGCAGCATCGCTTCCAGTACCCGGGGGTCCACAGGCGTGGTGGCGTGATAATCCATATAAATTGGTAGTTTCACCATATGCAAATCATAGGCGGTGTGTCTGTCCGCGTCAAGCCACGCAAGAAACTTTCACGCTGCAAGGATATAGGCCTTGTCGCTTCAATAAATCCCACAAGCAAACTCATCCCATGCCGTTTCGGGTACGCTCGACGGACCCATGGTAATTAAGTTGAAAAGTAAGGAGAGCCCTCTGGTTCGGTAACGTTAGACTTAGAAGTATTGAACCAATCGTGAGTAGACCTTTATGAGGATTAAAAAGAATAAAGGTGTCCGTCTCACTCGGGGGACAGCTCCGCAGTCCTTTATGCCCCTCCAGACATGGGAGAGTTTGCTTTTGAATTTATTATTTATTTTCCCGGACGTGTCCTTCCGTGAATGGAACTTCTAGAGCAGAATCCCCAAGCCTGAGGCGGCGTTGGGCCGTCCGAGAAAAATTCGGAATAAATTTTTCTCGAGGCCCGTCGAGTGAGGGGGACTCCTTGTCCGCGATTGATTGGTCGCCCGAACGTCCGACGAAGGCTGTGGGGATTCTGTTTAAGCGATTGCTTGGAGGATTTTGTCTTTGTAGAAATCGAAAGTCTGAGCTGGAAGAACGGGCTTCGTGGAAGAAAGATCGATGGGTTGTTCTAGATCGACCCAGGAGCGGCAGCCGCCGTAACGGGCTAGGTTTTCTTGAACAAGGGTTTGAGGTAACGAATGGACGCGGACGATGATTCCAAAAATGCCTTTTTCATCTCCCCAATCAAAGCGTGCCTTCACACAGTCCCAGGACCAGACATGAAGGGCCTGAAGGGCCTGGAGCTTTCTTTCCTCAGAAATCCAAAAGCTATCCACCACCTGGCAATAAAAGCGCAGCGGCAGTTTATCGGAAGGGGGTTTATCTGACAGGACCTTGCGGAATAAATCGGCTTTTTCGGGTTTCAAATCGCTCTCTTTTTGATGCTCGAAGGTAGGGAAAAGAAAAAATTCTTCGTGCGCGACGTCAAATTTTTTCCCCTTTTCGTGGATCCCGCCTTTACGGAGGATGAGTGCCTGCTCGCCTTTTCCCAGCACCTCCACAATAGAGGCCCACTCTTTAAAGGCAGCGCGGTTAGATTGAAGCATAATTTTTCCTGTCATTGCAAGGAGGCGCAGCCGATGAAGCAATCTGCGAACGGGATTGCTTCGGGCACTACGTGCCCTCGCAATGACATTGGTTCACTAAAAGAGACTTGTGGGGAAATCGGCACGGGCTTTTACTGAGGTGAGAAATTTGTCCGTCTCATCAGCCCAAGAGACGGGGATTTCGTAGGTTTTGAAATCCCAGGAGGAGGTGAAAAAGATTTTTGCGTTTGTTTTTCCATATTCATAAACGCCTTTGGTGAGCCGCACATCATCCAAGCAATATTTCTTAAGGTCTTCCATTTTTCCTTCTTGGAAAAGGGTGAGGGCATTTTCTCCTGTACCGCTCTTATGCATTTTGAGCGTGGGCTTGGCGATGGAGTCAAGACTAGCGCGGTGTCCGCGGGCCTTTTCAATCGCATCAAGAAGATCCAAGACCGGAAGATTTTCAATGGGGGTAAAGAGGTAAGGTGCTAGGACCGGAAGATCAAAACGGCGGATATTGAATCCGATTAATAGATCTGCTTCACGCAGGCGCTTATCAAGCCGAAGCATCTCTTTTTCTTCGTAACACTCGTAGCCCTCAGTGAGGTAGTCGTAAACACCCACCACGGAGACGCCCAGCTTATGGAGATTTTGTTTGCCAACGTCTTTAAAGGAGCGCTGGGTCTCGAGATCAAGGACGAGAATATTAAGAGAAGACATGTGAATCGAAAACTTCAAAACGAAAAGTGTAAAACCAAAATTTAAAATTAAAAATTTTGGATTCCTTTTCTCTGCAGGGTTGATACATTGTTTTTCAATTTGAGTTTTATTTTGCGCTTTTCGTTTTTCGATTTACGCTTCTCAAACTCCCATGATTCGGTAACCGGCGTCACAATAAATCGTTTCACCCGTGATACCGCTTGCAAGAGGACTCAAAAGAAAAAAGGCTGTGTTGGCGACTTCTTCCACTTCCACATTCCGGCCTAAGGGCGCTTTGTTCCGGTGGCCTTCCAGCATCGTGGTGAAACCCGAAATGCCGCGAGCAGCTAAGGTGCTTATAGGTCCGGCGGAAACACCGTTCACACGGATATTTTTTTTGCCAAGATCGAAGGCTAAATAACGGACACCGCACTCAAGCGCGGCCTTGGCCATTCCCATCACATTGTAATTGGGAACAACTTTATCTGCCCCCAAATAAGTGAGGGCCACCACGCTTCCGCCTTCTTTTTCTAAAAGAGGCTCGGCGGCTTTGACAAGGGTGATGAGAGAGTAAGAGCTAACGTCCATGGCGAGATGAAAGCCGTCACGAGAAGTGTCAACGGTCCGGCCGTCCAAATCTTCTTTTTTGGCAAAGGCAACGGCGTGAACTAAAAATTGGAGTGAACCGAATTCTTTTGAGAGCTCTTCAAAAACGCTTTTGACTTCTTCATCTTTTGTGACATCGCAAGGATAAAGCGGGGACTTCGCGGGAAGACCGGCGGTGAGTTCTGCGACACTTTCTTTTAACCTGTCGCCTTGGTAAGTGAAGGCGAGTTGGGCGCCGTGATTGGACAGGGCTTTGGCGACTCCCCAGGCGATGGAACGTTTGTTAGCAACTCCGACAACAAGACCTTTTTTTCCCTTTAAAAGATCGGATTTAAAAACGCTTTCTTCCATTTTAATTCCGGTCTCCGGCATTTCGCGAGATTATCTCCACTCTGCTTTTGTGTCAAGAAGGGATCACATCATGCCAAGTTGAAGTTTGGCGCCTTCGGACATCATACTAGGATTCCACGGAGGGTCAATTACCATTTCAATATTTGCTTTTTTAATCCCGGGAAGTTTGTAGATTTTGCCTTGAGCATCAGCTTGAAGAATCGGTCCCATGCCGCAACCCGGAGCCGTTAAGGTCATTTTGATGTGAACCGAATACCCGCCTTCCGGGACTTCCGTTACTTCGCAAAGATAAACCAACCCAAGGTCCACAACATTGACGGGAATTTCCGGATCAAAAACCGTTCTGAGTTGTCCCCAAATGCGTTTTTCTAGTTCCTCTTTAGTTAACAAAGCGCCGGCCTCACCACCCTGAGCGGCTTCTGTTTTTTCGCCGAGCGCATCCGCATCTTTGGCCGCAATACGGACCATGAATCCGTCACCCGTAATCACCGTGTAAGATCCGCCGAGGGATTGCTTGACCCTCACGGTCATTCCCTTGGGAAGGGTGATGATATTGCCGCTGGGGATTTGAATAGATTCACAGTCGCGTGTAAGTTGAATTGTTTTATCTTCCATATTACCTTCTTCCCTCACCCCGCCCTCTCCCAAAGTGAGAGGGGAAAGAGGTGAAAAAAATTATCCGGCTGTCCATTCCGTTGAAAAAGATTCTGTTGAGATCGTTTGATGACTGCCTTCTAGGCCCGCCCGGAAAGTATGCCAAGGCAAGGTTGCGCATTTGACGCGCACGGGGAATTCCGAGACGCCCGAAAAGACAGCCAATTTCCCTAAAATCTCTTTATCGTATTTTTTGTTTTGATCTCCTGCCAACATATGATGAAAATTTTCGAATATTTTTTGCGCCTCTTGTTTCGTCTTACCTTTAAGCTGTGCCGTCATCATCGAAGCGGAGGACTTAGAAATTGCGCAGCCCGACCCTTGAAAAGAAATATCTTTAACCCTGTCCCCTTCTATTAAAAGATAAACCGTGAGGCGGTCTCCGCAGAGAGGATTGTAACCTTCTGATTTATGATTAGCGCCTGTGAGTTCGCGGAAATTTCTGGGATTTTTGCTGTGATCTAAAATGACTTCCTGATAAATATCACGTAGGTCGGACATTTAAATTCTCCCGTAGGGGCAATCCCCCTGTGGTTGCCCTATAAAGGGCGGACACGGAGGTCCGCCCCTACAATTTAAAAACCTTCAATACTCCGCGAAGCGCGCGTACCAAGGCATCGATATCTTCACACGTATTATAGAACGCAAGCGACGCCCGGGCTGTGGCCGGGACATTGAAGTGTTCCATAATCGGCATGGCGCAATGATGTCCCGCGCGGATCGCAACACCATTTCGGTCTAAAATGGTTCCAATATCGTGAGGATGAATGTCATCCAACACAAAGGAAAGGACACTCGCTTTTTCCTTAGCGGTTCCTATAAGGCGCAGGCCTGGAATGCCAAGCAAGGCCTTGGTTCCATATTGAAGAAGTTCGTGCTCGTACTCTTGGATATTTTTCATTCCGATTTCTGTTAAATAATCGATTGCCGCACCCAGACCGATTACACCTTCAATATGTGGAGTCCCCGCCTCAAACTTATAAGGAATTTTATTGTAAGTTGTTTTTTCAAATGTGACGGAGCTAATCATATCTCCGCCACCTTGGTAAGGCGGGATACGCTCCAGCCAATCGCGTCTTCCATAAAGAACGCCTATGCCCGTCGGTCCGAAGAGTTTGTGGCCGGAGAAGGCATAAAAGTCAGCACCAAGTTCCTGCATATCCACCGGGATATGAGGAACGGCCTGTGCGCCATCGACTAAAACAGGAATTCCTTGGTCGTGCGCCGCTTTTACAATTTCTTTTACCGGATTGATGGTCCCTAGTGCATTTGAGACATGTGTGATTGAAACGAGTTTGGTTTTTGAGCTGAGAAGTTTTAAGTATTCCTCAAAGAGAAATTCTCCTTGGTCATTGATTGGAACCACGCAGAGTTTGGCGCCTGTTTGTCCGGATAAAATCTGCCAAGGAACAATATTGGAATGATGCTCCATCTCCGAGATTAGAATCTCATCATCCTTGTTAATAAAAGCATGGCCGAAACTCTGCGCAACGAGATTGATTGCCTCTGTAGCACCTCTTACAAAAACAATTTCCTGCGGAAAGGCGGCGTTGATAAAACGTCTCATCTTGGCGCGGGCGATTTCGTAGGCATCTGTCGCCTGTTCGCTCAACGAATAAATGCCGCGGTGGATGTTCGCGTTTTCTTTGGAATAATAACGGGTCACCGTATCAATCACGACTTGGGGCTTTTGGGTCGTGGCGGCGCTGTCCAAATAGACAAGGGGTTTTCCGTGCATTTTTTCTTTGAGCACAGGAAAGTCTTTGCGGTATTTTTCCACGTCCAACGAACTCACCTTAGCCATTTTCTAACGCCTGCCAAACAAGTTTTTCCAGAGACGCACGTAAGGGCTTGATCCCAACCGTCTCAATCACTTCATTGGCAAATCCGTGGGTCAGAATCAAACGCGCATTTTCTTCTGAGATGCCGCGGCTTCTGACATAAAAAATTTCCGCTTCATCCAGCTCACCGATGGCGGCGCCGTGTGTGCACTTCACATCATCCGCCATGATTTCCAGCTGCGGCTTGGTGTCAATGATGGCGCCTTCGCTTAAAAGGAGATTTTTATTCACTTGATGGGCATCGGTCTTTTGAGCGCCGAGGCGGACAAAAATTTTTCCGTTAAACACCGCCCGCGACCGGCCGCAAAGAATGCCTTTATAGACCTGGGTGCTTTTTCCGTGGGGCTTTACGTGATCAATCACGCTGTGTTGATCCGTATGTTGAGAGCCTGAGACCAGATAAAGACCATTTAAAAGACAGCTCGCGTCTTCAGCCTTTAACATGACGTTCAGATTTTCACGCGACAAACGAGACCCGAAGGTAAACGAATACGAATTGTAACTACTCTTCTCTGCACACGAAACATGGTTTGAGGCCACATGAAAGGATTGTTTGTTTTGTCTCTGGATTTTGTAATGACTGAGCCGGGCGCCTGGGTTTAGAAAAATTTCCGTGACCGAATTTGTAAAATGGGCTTCATTCCCCGCAGAAATATGGCTTTCGATGACGGAGGCAGTTGCTTTTTCCGCCAAAACAAAAAGATTTCGGGGCTGAGCAATCTTATTTCCTAGAGAAACAAAGACTAGTTCAACCGGCTTTTGGATGGCCTTGCTTTTTGGGACAAAAATAAAAACCCCATCATAAATAAAGGAAGAGTTAAGCGCGGTGAAGGCGTCCGCTTTTGAATCCGTCTGCCTGCCCAGATAAGGTTTTAACTCGTCAGAATGTTTTTGAAGCGCCTCCTGAAAACTCACAACAATAATTCCATCCACGTCATTGGAGACCGAAAATTCTTTCGAATAAAGCCCATTGATAAAAACAAGCCTTGTTCCCCCGGTTTCTTTTCCGCCGATCGTTTCAAAATCTTTTGGAGCCAAACTGTTTACCGGGAGTTTCGTATCAAAGGAATAGGAATTTTCGATGACGGGTTCGATGTTGGTGTATTTCCACTCCTCATCCCGAAGCTTGGGAAAACTTAAAGAGGAAAAAGAAGACAAGGCCTCTTTTCTAAGGGCAGAAAACCACTCGGGAAAATTCGGCTGGGGTTTTTCTTCTAAGGATTTAAATACTTGGAGGATACTTGCTTTGTCATCAAGCTGGGAAATCAGGGTCTTCACGGCGCAACCTTTACCCAATCGTATCCTTTTTCCTCGAGATGAAAAGCAAGCTCTTTGTCGCCCGAGCGTACGATCTGCCCGCCCATTAAGACGTGCACGTAATCCGGGACAATATAATTAAGAAGCCTCTGGTAATGTGTGATCACAATCGAGGAACGCTCAGGAGATCTCAATTTATTGACACCCGCAGCGACGATTTTTAACGCGTCGATATCAAGACCGGAGTCTGTTTCGTCTAAAACGGCTAGCTTGGGTTCCAAAACGGCCATTTGCAGGATTTCGTTTCGTTTCTTCTCGCCTCCCGAGAACCCATCGTTCAAAGGGCGTGTGGTGAAACTGGAATCCACTTCCACAAGTTTTGTCTTTTCTTTTAAATACTCGAGAAATTCCATGGCGTCCAATTCTTCGAGGCCCTTGGATTTTCGGATCTCATTGATGGCGGCTTTAAGAAAATAGGCGGTGCTTATTCCTGGGATGGCGACCGGGTATTGAAAAGCGAGGAAGATGCCTTCGCGCGCCCTTGCCTCGGGCGACATCTCCAAGAGATTTTTTCCCTGATAAATCACTTCTCCTTGAGTCACGTGATAGGCCTCGTGGCCCGCCAGCACTTGCGCAAGCGTGCTCTTACCCGACCCATTGGGGCCCATGATGGCGTGAACCTCGCCAGTTTTTACACTCAGATTGATCCCTTTTAGGATTTCTTTACCATCAATATTGACATGCAGATCACGAATTTCTAACATCACCCTACACTCCCTTCTAAACTAACCCCTAAGAGCTTGGAGGCCTCCACCGCAAATTCCATCGGAAGATTTTTAAAGACCTCCTTGCAAAATCCATTGATGATCATTGACACCGCGTTTTCTTCCGAGATACCGCGCTGTTTGCAATAAAAAAGCTGGTCTTCGCTGATTTTTGATGTCGATGCCTCATGTTCCACGCGCGCGGTCCGGTTTTCAACTTCAAGATAGGGAAACGTATTGGCGCTCGAGCGATCGCCAATCAGAAGCGAGTCGCACTGGGAATAATTCCTTGCCTTGGAACTATGGGGGAGAACCTTCACCAAGCCCCGGTAAGTATTTTTGCCAAAGCGCGCGGCGATGCCTTTTGAGATAATCGTGCTGCGAGTATCTTTTCCGATGTGAATCATCTTGGTACCCGTATCCGCCTGCTGGTGATTGTTGGTCACAGCGACCGAATAAAACTCACCCACTGAGTTGTCGCCTTGCAAGATAACACTCGGGTATTTCCAAGTAATAGAAGCTCCGGTTTCCACTTGCGTCCAAGAAATTTTTGAATTTTTGCCTGCGCATTTCCCGCGTTTGGTGACAAAGTTGTAAATTCCGCCTTTGCCGTCTTTGTCTCCGGCGTACCAATTTTGAATGGTGGAATATTTAATCTGTGCATTTTCTAAGGCAACGAGTTCCACCACTGCCGCGTGCAACTGGTTTTTGTCGCGAATCGGTGCGGTGCAGCCTTCCATATAACTCACATAACTCCCCTCGTCTGCCACGATAAGGGTGCGCTCGAACTGACCCGTGTCCATCGCGTTGATTCTAAAGTAAGTCGAAAGCTCCATTGGGCAGCGAACCCCTTTGGGAATATAACAAAATGAGCCGTCGCTAAAGACGGCGGAATTAAGAGTTGCGTAAAAATTATCTGAGTAAGGCACCACGGAACCCAAATATTTTTTTATCAGATCAGGATGGTTTCGGACTGCCTCAGAAAAGGAACAAAAAATAATCCCAAGTTCATTTAGTTTTTCTTTAAAAGTCGTGGCCACGGAAACGCTGTCAAAAACGGCGTCGACGGCCACACCGGCGAGCTTTTTTTGTTCTTCGAGAGGAATGCCCAGCTTCTCAAAAGTCTTGAGGAGCTCTTGATCGACTTCGGCAAGGCTCTTAGGACCGTCTTTTTGGGACTTAGGTGCTGAGTAATAAATAATATTTTGATAATCAATGGCCGGATAGACGGCGTTAGGCCAATGGGGTTCTTTCATGGTAAGCCAGCGCCGGTAGGCGTTAAGCCGCCATTCCAACATGAATTCAGGTTCATTTTTCTTGCGGGAGATAACCCGGATAACGTCCTCGCTGAGGCCGCGCGGAATGGTATCCGATTCAATGGACGTGACAAAGCCATATTTATACTCTTGGTCAATCGGAATATCTGGTTTTTTCATCGGGCTTCTCCTGAATGCACCGGAAAGGAGGAAATACACTCTTGGGCGTCTTTTTCTTCTTTCGCAAGCATTTCTAATGTGATCGATCCGTAAAAATCATCAAGCAATTCTTTTGTCCTTGTCCAAACAGGCCGAATGCCGCACATGCAAAGATGAGTACAGACAATTTGTTCACGGACCTTTGGTTCACAATAAACATCGAAGGTGCTTCCTTCCAATGTTTCGATGACTTCCTTTATGGTAATTTCCGAAGGTTTTTTGGAAAGTACAAATCCGCCCCGGTTGCCCTGCTGTGAAATCACGATATGGGCCGCCCTTAATTTCTGCAAAATCTTTTCAATATAAGTAATGGAAAATCTTTCCCGGTCGGCCATATCCTTAATGGTTATGACCTCACCAGGCTTCTGCCTTGCCATATAAATCAGGCAATTGAGACCATATTCAGTTTTGGTGGTAAATTTCATCTCAGTCGGGCTCCTATCTGATATAGATGATACTAAACCAGACTAAAATTGTCCAGTTTGAGCACAAAGAAAAAGAGGCAGGTTTGTGCCTGCCCCTTTCTTCCTTCGAATAATACTCTTTAAGCTGTAGCTTCGGCTGCCTGAGTTTTACCCTTTCATAATATCGAAAATTCTGTGAGTGCCTGGTTCGCCGTGATAGTCAGGAAAAAGCGCTGTTACGATATCCCAAGTTCCCCGAAGGATGTCGTCTACAGCCCATAAAGAACCTTTACCTAGTCCTTTAAGGATTCCTGCGCCGTATTTGAAGTTGTTTCTGGTTTCATCGTAGGTGTAGTAGCCAATCTCAACAGGAGCTTCGATAAACCTATGCAAGCCTCTGACAAACATCCCTCCAGCTTTTACATAATAAACATCGGAGGCTGCCTGCTTATCGGCCCATTCTTGAACAACATATCCGCACCAGCCGGGAGCAGCTCCAGCCAAGAAAAACAAGGCTAAGAATGCCCCGATTTTTAGAAAACGTTTATTTCTCATGCTCTCCCCCTTGTTATGGTTAGTAACTTCTATATCTTGAGTTTGGCACTTTTTAGGTAACAGATGACAATAACTCGTTCAAACAAA
>CAYJTB010000062.1:0-11316 GCA_964372875.1 uncultured bacterium | reverse complement strand
CTTGTTCTTTGAGTTTCTTTTTTAATGCTTCGATTTCTTTTTCTTGCCGGAGAATCGTATCAATGAGTTCTTCACGGGATTTTTCGCTGAATTTCAGGATGCCGTCTTGCAGATTTGAAATGACGGCATTTGATGTGATTTTTGAAGGGATTACTTCAGAGGGCCGGACAGTTACGGAAGCGGGAAATCCGCACACCCGGTTCTGTGAGGGACATAAATCATCTCAAAAGGAGAAATTAATATGTCTACTCGACATATGCTCGGCCCGCTCGAGACCGTTGTAATTTCATTGGTCATTTTGCTTCTCTTCGGAGCCAAGCGCTTGCCTGAAATCGGCCGCGTACTCGGTGAAGGAATCAGAGAATTTAAGAAAAATTTAAAAGATTCCACCGACGAAGGAAACCGCCGCTCGCCCAAAACTTCCTAAGATTATCCCTCGCCAACTATCCTCCAGCTAGCCCTACAAGATTGGGGGTTATTTTTTTTGCGTTTGATTCTTACGATATATGGTTTTAGAGGGAGTGCTGCTGATTGTTTCTTCCACGCTGCCGCTAATGACTGTGTTTAGTTCTTCGGGATGAAAGAACCGGCGGGCGGCCCGGTTTGTACTTTCAAGAGAAACTTTTTTAAGAAGATCCACATACTGATCAAGATAATTAATTCCAAATCCTAACTCCTCGGCATAAAGAATTTCATTTGCAAGTCCGCGGCTCGTTGAAAGGCTTATCTCGAAGTGGCCGATCAGCGTATTTTTTTTATCCTCGAGTTCCTCACTCGTCACGCCCTCTTTTAAAAAAGATTGGATTTCTTTGAATACCGCGTCCATCCCGCGCCCGAGCACATCGGGGTCAAGACTGAGTTGAATTTGCCAATGTCCCTGGGTTTTTTCATCGAGTCCGGTGACTTGAGACCGGATCCCATACGTGAGTCCTTGTTCATCCCGAATCTTCAAGCCGAGTCGATCGGTGATTTCTCCCCCCAAGATTTCGTTTGCTAAATAAACAGGAAGGAATTCAGAGCTGAGTCGATGAAGGGGTAAGGCATGTCCCATGGCAATGCCCAGCTGTTTCTTGTTCTCCAGGCGGACAAATTTTTTTATCGGCGGCCGAGGGGAGAGGGAGGCTAACTTGTTGTCAATCTCTATCAGAGATTTCTGTGTCCAGCCCCTAAAGGCTCTTCGCGTTACCTCTTCGATGGGTATGCCTTGGACATCTCCCGTTACAATGACGGTCATATTTTGAGGTCCGTAATGGGTTTTATGAAAAATTTTAACGGACTCGAGGGTGATTCTGTCGAGCTCTTGAAGTTGTTTTTCAAAAGGAATTTCATAATTAGGATGATGAGGAGAATAAATTTCTCGAGTCAAAGCAGCCCGTGCTTGATTCAGCGGGGAACTCATGGCTTTGTAGATTTCAGCCCGCAACCTTTGCTTTTGTCTTTCAAATTCCTGGGGATCAAAGGAGGGAAACCGTAACTGTTCAGCCGTCATCAACATGACTCGCGGGAAATCTTTTTTAAGGCAGCGAGCGGAGAAACCCACTCGTCTTTGATTGAGATCAAAGGAGATCTCAGCCCCGAGTTCTTCCAGAATTTCTGCGGTCCGGAATCGATCATGGTACCTTGTTCCCTGATCGAGCATTTCTGTGACAAGACGGGGTAACATTCGATTTTTCGAATAAGCGCTTCCTGCTCCTTCAAATGAGCCTGCAATCGTGACCACATCACGGATTGCTGTTGGAACCGTTATCAGCTTGATTCCTCCGATGAATTGCTCAGCGGATCTTTTAGATAGTTTTCTGTTAAAAGATTTCGAAATTATTGACGGGAGTCCACCACTGCTAAGAGTCATCGAAGATTTCTGTTTTTCAGGAAAACGGTATGCCGTATGACCATTTTTTTGTCTGGGAACTGTATGAGAAAGTTTGACGGGTAGTTGCCCAGGCTTTGCATTGAGATATCCGATAGTCATTTTGCCACGTGAAAGATAGCGGTTTGCTGGCCTTTTTATGTCCGTGGCCGTGACATTCTGAATAAACTCGTCATGGGTAACGAAATAAGTCCAATCTCCCAACATAACTCCCTCACTTAGCCCCATGGCAATGGCATACGTTCCATCTTTGGCATAAGCAGATTGCGCCAACAATTGGTATTTGGCTCGATTGACTTCATCGTTGGTAACCCCGCGCCGAAGAATTTCTTCATAAGCATTGAGAACAATTTCCTTGACCTCTGCAGAGTTTGCGTCTGGAGTTAAGACCACTTTAGTTGTAAGCAAACCTTCATCATAAGTTTTCGAGTTTGAACAATGAACTTCGGTCGCGAGTCCTTGGTCGACGAGCCGGCGATGAAGGCGGCTTGTTTTTCCTTGACCCAAGATTTGAGCAAGGACTTCCAGTGCGGTACCATCTTCGCTCAAAGTTCGAGGAACTTTGTGGGCAATAAGGATAACTCTAAGCTTTTCCCGTGTTTCAAGAAAAACGGATTTTCCTTGATTTTGTAAGGGTTCTTGCAAGGCGAGTTCCTGAATTTTATTCGGAGAGGGGCGAATTTGACCAAAGTAGTTTTGGATCAGCGAAAGAGTATCCTTCTCGTCGAAATCGCCAGTTACAACAATCGTCGCATTGTTAGGCCAATAGTAAGTGTTGTAAAATTGGCGTATGTCTTCAATCTTTATTTTCTCAAGATCATCTTCCGTGCCTATAACAGGATATTTGTAGGGATGTACTTCGTAAGCCGTGTCCCAAACGGTATCTTCCAACTTGTGCAAAGGAGAATCTTCAAGGCGCCGCAGCTCATTTTGAATCACTGTCCTTTCGCTTTCGAATTCTGTTTTATCCAAAAGCGCATTTCGCATTCGATCCGATTCCGCAGCAATGGCAAGCTCGAGTTTGTTGCTGGGCAGAGTCGCGTAGTAATAGGTTCCATCCATTAAAGTGGCCGCATTAATTTGACCTCCCGCTTTTTTTACGATTCGAGCTATCGTGGAAGGTTTGTCGTAGTTTCGTGAACCTTTAAACATCATGTGTTCAAGAAAATGGGCAGCGCCGCGAGGTTCTCTTAATTCGTTTCTTGACCCTGCGTGATAGACCATCACAAGCGTGACTAAAGGCATCGAGTGATCTTTGGTCAGGATGACGCGAAGGTGATTAGACAATACTTCGTATTCACGGATAGGGCCTTTTGATTGTAAAAAGAGGTATCCCGGATAAGAAGGTGCGTGTGAAGCGTAGTCAGGTTGGCAGGAAATCATAAATCCACCAGCAATTATGATCGCAGTAAAAACAATCGCAACAGAATACGTCTTAAATTTCATAACTTGTTTTATTGGATTGAGTTATGTATGTTAAATTTAATGATTTATAATACTTTTCTAATAATTATAACATTGGGTCTTTGACAACTTTTTTAACCCTAACCTACTATCATAGCATCAGTTGTGTACACATTGAAAGCTAAAGCATTTGGAACGAACGGCCGTACTACTTAAACAGTAATTAACCAAGATTCGGGCCTCTACCTATTCATTTCGCAGCATAGAGAAGGGGAGTTCCATAATGGACTACCAGAGAAAAGATGAGCTACTATAGGATTCTCGGGTTCGAGAAGGAACCTTTTTCTACCAGCCCGGATCCCGAATTCCTTTATTTCACCCAAGGTCATCAATCCGTCCTCACTAACACATTGATTGAACTACGTCTCAAACGAGGACTTTCTGTGATCCTCGGAGATGTCGGTACAGGGAAAACAACTCTTTGCAGAAAGCTGATTCGTTCTCTGAAGGAACGCAACGATTTCGTATTCCATTGCATTCTGGATCCAAGCTTTGAGAATGAAATCGATTTCTTAAATATTCTTACACGAAATTTTGAAATTAAAACGGAAGAGTCGGGTCAGCAGCACGTGTCAGGGCGCCTTACCGTCCTGGATCTCAAGGAAGCCCTGGAAAAATTTCTTTATGAAAAATGCCTGATGGAAAATAAAACGGTTGTTCTGATTATTGATGAATCTCAAAAACTCAGCGAGACCTCCATCGAAATGTTGAGGGTGATTTTGAATTATGAAACAAATGAAAATAAGCTGCTGCAGCTCGTTCTATTTGGACAGCTGGAGCTTTACTCTAAAATTGTAGGGATCCCAAACTTTATGGATCGGGTAAGTTTCAAATACGTTCTCAACCCTCTTGGGCTCAGCGAAACCAGAGAAATGATTCGATTTCGAATCAAGCAGGCGGGATACGCGTCGGGATTTCAGCTTTTTACGGATGAAGCCATCGAGATGATTCATAAGACTTCCCGGGGATATCCGAGAAAAATAACTTCTTTATGTCACAGAGGATTGAAGCATCTCGTTATGAAGAAGAAATGGACGGTCGACAACGAAATCATAAAGGACATCATCGATGAGGATGTACGTGTGGGATGGCTGACCCCGATGCCTCACTAAGTCCTGAGAAGCGGTTACTCAAACTCATTGAGGAGCCAGAATCAACAGCTGCACAGACGCCAGCCAAAAAGGCCTCCGTTTGGCAGCTGCAGACTTTACTAACCGCATTTTCTCCGGCAGACCTTCGAAGTCATCTTGAAACGGGAAAGGAGCAATATAAAGCACTTCTTGGGAAGCTAGGTAAAAACCGAGCTCCTGGTTTAAAAGACGTTAACCGAGGCATTTTCATTCTTGGGGGAATTCTAACTTTGTGTTATTTGATCAGCCTCATTTATGAGGGGAGAGGTTTGGATCAAAATATTAAAGAAAAGATCGATGGTCCCAAAAGAAAATTAACCGAAATGCTTTCTTCGGGCGACCTATCGTCAGGCGAGGCAGCGCTTGAGAATTTAGAAACGCGAAATATTTTTGTTCCGTTGGGCCAGAGAATAAAAAAACAAGCAGAGCAAAAGAGCCAGACTTCTGCACGGCTTGTGGAAATGACAAAGAAACTGAAGCTTACCGGGATTTCTTATGACCCGGAACACTCCGTGCGGGCTTTCTGCATGATTGAAGACATCGAAAAAGGGACTACCAGTTTTCTTAGATTGGGAGACCGACTGGGCGCCATGAATATAGTACGAATCAACGAAAATAGTATCGTCTTGGGCTTGGATGATGAAACCATTGAGATTCGGTAAAAGGATTTTTTACTCTGGCATGGCTGGGCTTCTCTTTTTATTGGCCCAGAACACAACCCCTTTTGGGGCACTTTCTTATGCCCAGTTTTCGATTTCTGAATCAAAGGAATTAGAAGAACGATTGAGTAAAACTATTTTTCTCGATCTTCGAGATATTAATGTGGTGGATATTCTTAAATTTTTAGCTGTCCAGGGTAATTTGAATATCGTCACAAGTAAAAATGTTCAGGGCCGTTCAACGCTGGTCTTGCGGGACGTCAAAATTGGTGATGCGCTAGAAATTCTGCTCATTTCTAACCAACTGGCGTATGAATTAAAGGGGAGCGTGATTTACATCATGACTGAAGATGAATACGTCCAGGCTCATGGAAAAAATTTCAATGATAAAAAGAAAGTGCTAACCCGGAAGTTGGAATATACCAAACCTAGTTATGCGATGGCGGCCGTTCAAGCGGTTCAAAGTACTATTGGTAAAGTGGTCGTGGATGAGGAAACCGGAACCATCGTAATGATTGATACTCCGGAGAAACTTTTGCAAATGAATTCGCTTCTCGACGATATCGAAAGGCGGCTCGACACGAAAATTGTTCAGCTAAAGTACGCCAATGCAAAGGATGTTGAAGCGCAGCTTAAGCCCGGCATTGATGGCAAGGGTGTCGGGACTGTCTATGGAGACGAGCGCTCGAACCAGCTCCTGTTAACAGCCTATCCCGGGCGGATGCAGACTGTCTTGCCCGTCGTTACCGCACTGGACAAGAAGACCAAGGCCGTACTCATCGAAGCGCGAATCCTCAAGCTTAGCCTCAATCCCAAGTATGACTTCGGCATTAACTGGGAAAAAACATTTGAGAATTCACCTAGCAAGGACCTTAAGAATTTAGATTTTCGAGGGGCCTTTCCCATTAATTCTGCGATATCGACCGCCACTTCTTTGGGAACGATCGGTAAAATCGCCGCAGGTAAGTTTGATGACACCGAGTTTGCTTTAGAACTGAAGGCACTCAAGCAAGTAGAAGATACCAAAGTACTCGCTAATCCTCGTCTCATGATCCTCAATCGTCAGGAGGCCAAAATCAATATCGGAGACAGGGTGCCCTATGTGGTCACAACCTCGACGGGGACCGGAAATAATATTTCAGTAAGCGAGGAAATCAAATTTATCGATGTGGGGATCATGCTTGCGGTTACGCCCATCATTAACGATGACGGTTATATTTCAATGAAAATACGTCCTGAGATATCGAGTCAGACGGGGACGCTCACGACCCCCACTAAAAATCAGATTCCCCTTGTGAACACCACGTTCATCGAAACTTCAGTCATCGTTCAGGATGGTGTGACAATTATCCTTGGCGGATTAAGGAGAGACGACGTCGGCCAAAAGAGAATGGGAATTCCCTTTTTGATGGACCTTCCCTATGTGGGGAATTTATTTAAATCGATTCATGACAGCATACAAAGGTCCGAGATCGTCATCTTGCTGACACCTAAAATTGTTTCAGGTGATAAAGACATATTGGATCAACCTCTTTCTATCAAAGGGGATACATTGAGCCCTTTTGGCAGAAGGGATCAAAATATTTTTGATTCTTCACGACTCACCAAAAGAATCGCAGGAAAAGAAAGACCATGAAAAACGGTAGAAACAAATCAAGTCTCGTTCATTCGGGTTTGAGGGTTTTTATCCCGATTCTGCTGTGCGTCATCGTTGAAGCGAACTGGGTTTGGGGTGCGTCTCCTGAGAAGAAAGAAAACGACGCGCCCAAGACAGAAAATATCGAGACGGTGTTATCGACTCTTAAGGAAACATTGGAGGAAAATCTAAAAATTCGAAAGAATACGAAGGCTTTGCAAGAGGCCTTCGAGAAAGCTGTGTTCGAGAACGATAACTTGAAAAATCAGATACGGCAGCTTGAAACTCAAACTTCAGAAGAACGCCAAAAGCTGAATAACAAAATTGCTGCATTGGGGAACCAGTTGAGAGAAGCTTCTGGAAACGACGAGCATCTGCAGAGCGAAAAGAAAAGAGCCTTGGGCGTTAAAGAAAATCTCGAAAGACAGCGAGATGAGCTGAACAAGGAAAATGAAAGGTTAAAAAAGATACTCTCCGACTCTATTCTGAAAAAAGAAAAGGAAGAATTGATTACGCTGTTAAAGAACAATCACGAGTCCACCGAAGAAGCTTTCAAAAAATTTTCTGATGTCAATAGAGAGAATCAGCAATTAAAAGAAGAACTTGCTCAAAATAATTTTGCTATGGGTAATATCTATTTTGGCCAGAGAAACTACGAAGCGGCATTAGAGTTATACCAGAAGACGTTGGAATGGAACCCCGCATTTGCGTGGGCTCATCATAATATGGGAATCATTTACGATTACTACTTAGATGATAGAGGGGCAGCGGTAAGTCATTATGAGAAGTATCTCAACTACAAAGCTCCAGAGGAACAGGGCCAGGAAATCCGTCGGCGAATCCTAGATTTGAATTTATTAGACAAAGTGAGCCCAGATATGCCGTTGAAGCCAGATTTTGAAAAACTTTATAAAGAGTCAAGACCCTCATTTATGGGTAAGAAATAATCCGTTCGATTCTGAATTCATAGTTTAGTGTCGAATGCGTTTGTAGACCATCAACAGAGCGGCAAACCCATAAGCTTGATAGGGTTATCACAAAAAGCTTGAGATAAGAGAAGATTTGTGCCTGGATGCATTGTAAATTATAAAATCTCAAGCGATACTTAATTTAAACAAACTATGTATAACTCTAACAACCACAATTCACAACATTAAAATAAAGGGCGCCGCTAAATAACATGGTTGTAAGATTAAGTAAGCAGCCCTTTTTATTTCTTTTGCTGCTTTCAACTATCTTTTTCTATCATCAAAATCTTCTTCTAGCCAACAATATTAATATTTCAAACGTCGAGCTTGCCGACCAGGATACATCTGCGGACACCATTAAAGTTGAGTTTGACCTTTCACGGGGCAATGCATGGAGAGATTCTGTTAACCGCGACGCGGCCTGGATATTTCTGAAATATTCAACCGATTCGGGTACGACTTGGAATCATGCAATCTTAAAGAATAGCGGCACGAACCCAAGCGGCTTCAGCGGTGGGACGAAGAACAGCGGTGCGTTTAGTTCACTTAATTTCATTGTTCCCAGCGATAAAAGAGGAAGCTTTGTCGAACCGGCTCACGAGGGAAGCGGGACGCTGAATTTTGTGAACGTGCAAGTGGTGTGGGATTACGGTGCGAGCGGTTTGTCGGATGACGCGGTACTCGCATCAACGACGATAGTAAAAGTATTCGGCATTGAGATGGTCTACGTCCCCCAGGAAGGTTTCCAAGTGGGAGACGGCAGCAACGGAAGCCTTGGAGAAATGGAATTCGGGGGAAACAATACGAGCAGTCCCGGCCCAATTAGTGGCGAAGAAGCCATTAATTTCAACAACAACGCGGCAACCTTTTACTACAACACCGGCAGCAATTCGGGAGAGGATGCAGCTGGCAACGTGTTTTCGGTGGGCGGAGCTTTTCCAAAAGGCTTCATGGCATTTTACATGATGAAGTACGAAATCACGCAGGGCCAATACGTGGATTTTTTAAACACTTTAACTCTTGCGCAACAAAAAAATCGAGTAGCAACAACCTTGGCCGATACCGTTACAAACATTTACGTCTTAACGAATACTTCGTCCATTACCAATCGCAATACTGTAAGGTGTCCCGCTTCAGGGAATGGGACAACAGCCCCCGTGGCGTTCTCAACAACGACTGCGGACAGGGCATGCAATTATCTCTCTTGGATGGATTTGGCGGCGTATCTGGATTGGGCCGCGCTGCGTCCAATGACAGAACTTGAATTCGAGAAGGCGGCAAGAGGCCCAATTTACCCGGTCGATGGCGAACATGCGTGGGGTACCACCTCGAAGACCGCAGCAGCAACCATTTCAGGAACGGAGGATGGAACGGAGACGATCACAACAAGCAGCGCTAATGCTGCTTACAACAACACCACTTTTTCTGGCGGTAGCGCAGGAACCGGCCCCCTGAGGGCCGGAGTTTTCTCAACCTCTTCGACGACAACACGGCCCACAAGCGGAGCAAGTTACTACGGAATCATGGAACTGACGGGCAACGTGTGGGAACGGCCCGCGACTATTGGGAATGCGTCAGGAAGAAGTTTTGCGGGAACTCACGGAGACGGAATTTTGACGACGACCAGTACCTATGAAGGAAACGCAACGAATCTCGATTGGCCGGGTATTTCCTCAACCGCTTCACAGGGAGTGACAGGCGCAACCGGTGGGGGTCAGCGAGGAGGAGGTTGGGCCACGACAACACTGACACAATTGGAAGTCTCAAACCGAAAACTGGCAGCATCAACAGATACTACAAGAGGGACGGATTACGGCGGACGCGGCGTAAGGACCGCGTCTTAATGAAAGCAACACATAGCTATTATAAGCATCACAAAAAAATAAGCTTGCGCAGCTTCAAGCAGGGTCTTTCGTGGACACTTGTGTTCTTACATCTTTTCTGGTGCACCTGCGGGCCCCAAGCTTTCGCGGCTATCTACACAGGAGGTAGCTACGACGGCTACGCAAGCGCACAAGGTTCTGCCTCAAGCGCTGCCTATACGCTTTCCTTTACCGCTTCTCCTTCCGCAACTCCTGCCGGCCAAGTCTTTAGTAAGCAGCCTATCGTCAAAATTTATGATCGAAATGGAAACCTCGTTGATCCCGCTTCAGAGTGTACGGTCACTCTCGCAATCAGTAACAATTCAGGCGGCGGCACCTTAGGAGGGACTACCTCCATGACTACGGTTGCAGGTATCGCTGATTTTTCGGGCAAGGGACTTTTTATTGATAAGACAGGAGATCTTTACACGGTGCAGGCTACCGCAAGCGACGGTTCTTGCGGCAGCAGCGTTCTATCGGCGACCTCCAGTGCTTTTGACATTGTGGTTACAGCTATCTATACCGTTCGGTCAGAACTTCTCTATGATGCGAGTGCGGACAGTTATTACATTAATAGCTGGGTCGAAATCAGCGGTGCAATTCTTTCCGATAGTTCTTGGGCCTGCAGCGATATCACCATTAGCATCGTGGATTCCACGGGCGCCTCGGTCACAGCGCCTGCCTGTTCGAGTGTTTTGAATAACAACGTTTTCAAACATACCTGGACTCCTCCCGATCTGCATGAAGTCTACCGGGCGCAAGTGACCATCAAATACCCTGCCGGATCCAGTGGGCAATATGCGTCATTCGCTTCTTATAATCCAAATATTTCGGGCGGAATCACGAATGTAGCTGCTGATACAGCCACGATCAAAAGCGATGTCGCATCAACGAAAACGGATGTCTCTTCCATCAAAGCAAAGACGGACACTATCAGTTGGTCCGATGTTGACGCAATTAAAACAGCAGTGGGTGCGGGTCAAGCTCAAACTGTTTATAACAAAGTAGGAGATATTCTCACATCGGTAAACAAAGCAAATTGGGATGACCTCAAGGTACTCTCTGAATCTCAAATTAATTGGGCAGACGTAAGAAGCGTAACTACTAAAGGAATTAATTGGAATGATATCAAAGCATTAACGCAATCAGGGATAAAGTGGAGTGATATCGCATCGTTTAGTGTCGCAGGTGTCAATTGGGATGACCTGGTTGTGCTGACAAAAAACGGGATAAATTGGAGTGATATTAGAAGGCTTTCAAAAGCGGGCGTGAACTGGGAAGACTTAAATGCGTTAACCCTCGCCGGAGTGAACTGGTCTGATATTCAAAGGCTCAGTAAGGCCGGGATCAACTGGTCAGATATTAAAGTGTTCTCCAAAGCCGGTGTCAATTGGGTTGGGATCAAGGCCCTCTCAGAGGGGGGCGTTAACTGGGCAGAGATCCAGAAATTGTCTCAAGCCGGCGTGAACTGGATGGGTTTGAATGCACTTGTGGGGGTGGGAATTAATTGGGACGACCTGGAAAGGATGTCTAAAGCCGGTGTCAATTGGGAAGACTTAGCAAAAATGACAGGTGCACATGTTGACTGGTCGGAAACGATTAATTGGGACAATTTGGCTGCTCTGTCAAATGCCAACGTCAATTGGACCGATATCCGCGTTATGAGCGATGCAAATGTTAACTGGGCGGACATCAATACGCTCTCTAAGGCCGGGATCAACTGGTCGGAC
>CAYJTB010000061.1:0-11594 GCA_964372875.1 uncultured bacterium | reverse complement strand
AGATTGTACGACAGAGACGGAAGAAATCGAAGGTAAAAATCATCACGAGAAAAGCAATGGAAATGATGCCTGAAGGGGCGAAGACGATTGACGGGAAGGCGGAGCTGATTCAGATGCTGATTCCGTTGGGACTGAAGGCGGTGGGCGATCTGCTTCGGGAGGAAGCCGAGATGCTTGCCGGCGGCCGCTACCGACATGAAGGCGGTCCGACCCGCTGGGGCAAGCAGGCCGGGTCGGTGTATCTTGGGGATGAGAAATTCCGGATCGAAGTGCCGCGGATTCGGGACGCGGACAGCAACACGGAGCTTGGTCTTGAGAGTTATCAACGGTTTCAGAGGCCGCGTGGATGAGATGAGGGGTTGATGAAAAAAGTGTTATTGGGTATAAGCTGCGGACGGTATGAGGAGACGGCCCGGACGATTCCGGCAGCTTTCGGGATCAGCCGTGCCACGGTTTCGCGCAGGAACATACGGGCCAGTGCGTGAAAGCTGGCCCAGTTACTTCATCTGTCTTTCGCTGCCAGTGGCACAAGCGGGAGAATGTCGTTGGCTATTTTTCCAAAGGCGAGCAAGTAAAGTTTCGCCGGAAACTTCAAGCGGCCTATAAGAAACTCACTTATGCTGAAGCCAAAGAAGCGCTTGAGAAAATTCACAAGGAGCTTCGTGTCTTGAATCAATCGGCCGCCGCGAGCCTGGAAGAAGGCCTGGAGGAAACCTTGACGCTGCACCGGCTTGGACTTTTCGAGAAACTCGGGGTCAGTTTCAAAACCACCAACGTAATCGAATCGATTCAGGCGCGGCTTGGCCAGTACACCGACAAGGTCGATTACTGGAGAAATTCAGATCAAAAGCAGCGGTGGGTGGCGGCGGCTCTTTGCAACCCGGAACCGCGACTGAGGAGCGTCAAGGGAATGAAATATTTACCCGAGCTTCGGCATGCAATTCAATGCGAACTCGGGATTCAAAAGCAGGAGAAAATCGCAGCATGAAGCTTCGGAGCTTTTTTCAATTCCAACTAAAAAAGAGATTGACTCATGAATTTTCCCCAGCCGCCAATCTTTTAAGACGGGCGGCTTTTTGAGCGACATTGTGGGACTCCCCGGCTTCTATGAGGTTTCTCTCGGCCAAAAAGGCGGAAAAAAGAGGAAGGGCTTCCAAATAAACTCCCAGCATTTCCCGGTCGATCGCGAAAAGTCCACGCGTCAACGCCGCGAGAGATTCCTCTATTTTGACGGTCTCAATCGAAAGGAAACAACTGCTGTTTTTCTTGACTTCTTGATGCGATAAATAACCCAACGCAGCACGGCAATAGGCATCACCCAAGCCCAGGGCGAAGCCTTTGGATCTGACCAGCCACAAAAGAAAATAAGTCCCAAGCTCCCTCAATCTTTGGCGCAGCACCGTTTCTTCCTTTTTACGATCGCTCAGCGAAATAAGAAAGTCCTCTCTCTTCCATGCGGGTTCCGGAGACTCGCCCGAGAGAATGCGGAGCATCGCGGAAAGATAAGAAAAGCCGGAGAGGTCCACCGCGCCGGATAAACGGTCTCTAACTGCAGATTCAAGTTCAGAAGCTTTTATTTGCTTTGCTTGCCTTTCTCGAGAATCGTATTCCGCGTACACCGCGGCAAGCGATAAAGTTTCGTTAAGTTCCTCGATGGATTCAGGAAAGAAAGCGCCCTCCTCGGAAATAGGACGAAGATGGCAGGAAAGAATCGCGGCAACTTGCTCGAAACAGCCTGCCCGCATCAGGCGCGGCAGGATTTTGAAAAGGAAATCCTGAGCTAATTTCTCGGAAGGGGCTTTCAAAGCCGCTTCCATATAGGGCCCCAGCTTGTCCTTTTGGTTCAGAGCAAGAAGACTTTCGGTGATCCAGTTCAGATAATAAATCAAATCCTGGTCAAAGAGAGCCCTGTGTTTGGAAAAAATAACGCCGACGATTTCTGCGCTTTGTTCATACTCTTTCTGCGTAGTGGCAGCATCTAACACATGAGCAATTTCGTCGAAAAAAATTTCGGGGTCTTCAGGAATATCGAACTTGACCAGCTTTTCTTTGGCCTGTTTCAAAGCTTCCTGCAAGTCATCATCCGCATCGACGCCCAGCCATTCCGATGTTTCCATCTTATCCTCCTCCCGGATCCAAACGCCTCTTTTAAATTTTCTCCCGACACGCATGGCAAATTAATTTCTGATCTTTGACAAAAAAGGTTTCGCAGCTCTGACGGCAAACTTCGCAAAAAGTGTTGAAAAAATCCTTCAGAACCTGGTCCCAGTAAAAGACCCGCTCCAAATCTCCCTCACGCGTGCGCAGGCCCCAGACCATACGAATCCAGGGTTGGTAAAGAATCAGGAGATTCACGAGCTTCGCCTCAATGTCCAAGCGGTATTTCGCCTGAAGGTCGGAGATCTTTTTCATGCGGTCAAGCGCGAGCGCTTTTTTCCGGTCCCGGATCCGTTCAAGAACCGCCTCCTCCTCCGCCTGAGGTCTTTTTTCTTTCTCCTCCAACTCAGCCGCAAGGCTGTTGTAATACTCCTCCATACTCGTCAGGTCGCGCCTTAGAAACTTCTCCTGCAAGGTTTTTGTTTTCTCAAGTTCCGGCGAGATTTCCCTCTTCAGGATCTCGACCGCCTTTTGATGCGCAACTTCCAACACGGGAAGCTGAAAAGGCAGGATTCCCTGATAAGACGGCTCAGCCTCCCAAAAAATATTTTTCCATTCCTGAAGCAGTCTCACGTGGGGCTCGAGCGCTCGAAGGTTGACCGCTACCCGGTAAAGGCGCTCCGTCTTGTCATCTGTGAGGAACGAAACTTTGAAGCAAAAAACGGCATTCGCGGTCTCCTCCGGAGACTGCATTTTCAGATACGGTTTGGCATGGACCCAGTGAATGCGCTTGAGAAATTTTTCCTCCAGATTCCCCGCCTTAAAAGGGGGAGGATTCAAATAGGCCTTGGCCAGAGACCCTTTTTGAGTCAGCGCTGAGACAAGGCTCTCAAAAACCGGGGTTCCAATCGTAAACATTTCGTTTGCCTGAAATTCCCCGGAAAATCGCAGCCGGAAAATATCTTGCCCGTGAAAATAAGAGGTCCATTCATCCGGAATCAGGATTTCAAGAACATCTCCGTCCACTTCTTGCATCACACTGCCCAAAGCTTCAAAAGCCTGTCTTGCAAAAATTTTCAGGTCAGGAGCGTTTATCTCATCGACCGGCATAGAGGGATGTCCCAATTTTAAACTGTTTCATAATCCTGCTTGAACAGGGTCTCGTCAAGCCGTTTGGTTTCTAGGTATTTTGCCTTCTCCTGTAAAATACGGCTGCCGAGGGCGTCTATCTTCACTTCCAACTCTTTAACGTCTGCGGCTTCAAGCCAGATATCCATCAAGATTTCCTCGAAATCCTTTTCTTCGGTCAGTTCTCCCAAAATCGTCTCGGCTTCTCCCACGACAAGTTCGAAAAGATTGAGTTTCTCATCCAGAATTTTCAGTAAGTAGTGCTCCACGGTTTGACGGGCTGCAAGGTTAAAGATGAAGACCTCCCCGGTTTGTCCGATACGGTGGATGCGGCCGATTCGCTGCTCAATCTTCATGGGATTCCAAGGAAGGTCATAATTGATAAGCGTGCGGCAAAACTGCAAATTGGTTCCCTCTCCCCCCGAAGGGGTCGAGATCAGAATACGGCCCTTCTCTTGAAACTCGCGCAAAGCCCCGGCCTTTTCGGCGGATGTCATAGAACCATTAAAAATTCCGACTCTGTGCCCCATCCTACTTAATGACTCCGCCAAATAGGCCTGGGTTTCCAAAAACTCGGTAAAGATCAAACACCTTTCCGAAGAGTGCGCCAGGATCGTATGAAGCGCAGAAAACTTGGAGCTCTCTTGAACGTTTGGAATAATCCCCATGATTTCTTCAAGCTGCTTTTGCAGCTTGCTCGAAAGACCGGCATTGAGTTTCTCAAGTGTCGGAAGAGTAGCGCGAAGGCTGGAGCCGGCTTCGCGCTGGAGGATCGTCAGAACAAAACGGCTTGCGCCTCCTCGTTCAAGGGCTAAATCCCGGACCCATCCTGAAATGAGATGATAAAGGTGTGCCTCTGCATCTGTGAAATCGACAGGAATTGTCCTCGCAATCCTGCGTGGAAGCTTGACTGCGGCGCTTGCACGTGTATTTCGGATCATCACATCCCGAAGCAGCGGACGGAGTATTTCCATGTTCTTAGGCTTTCTCGAGTTTCCACGTTCGGTAAAATCAATCTTAAACTGGGTGGGCGTCCCAAACTGCCCCGGCCGCAAAAGGGTGATCAGATTGTAAAGCTCTTCCAGATCATTATGGATAGGAGTCGCCGTCAGAAGAAGGAGGTATTTTTTCTTGAGCTGATTCACAAATTTCCATGCGAGCGTCCGGCGATTGCGCAGATGATGGGCTTCGTCAACAATCACCAGATCATAATCACCGCCGAGAATAAGGCTTTGATGCGGCTCGCGCTTGGCCAGAGACAGGGAGGCAATCACAAAAGATTCATTCCATAAATTCTGGAGATCGGCGAAGCGGTTCATCTCCTGGGTTGTTACAAAAGGGATGCCAAACTTTTCGGCCATTTCCACCTGCCATTGGGAAACCAGGGAAGGAACGGCAAGGATTAAAACTTTGAAAATCATGCCGCGCAAGAGATATTCCTTCAAGACAAGTCCCGCTTCAATGGTTTTGCCAAGTCCCACTTCATCGCAAAGAAGGGCGCGCCCACGCATCCTTCGAAGCACAACACGGGCGGTGCGTGTTTGGTGCTCATAGGAGTCGATGCGGACATGCAAAGGAGCCAATAGGTCGTCAAAACCTCCAAAGAAACAAAGCTTCTCCGTTTCCAGGCGAAGATGATAAAGGTCGAGCGGCTCGAACTCTTTTTGGTTGTATTTTTCAAGAAAACAGGAAGGAGGATTTTCAACAGAAAAAGAAACTTTAATGGGTAAAGCCTCGGCTGTAGAGCCTCCAGCCGAAGGAACAACATCGGCAGATGAAACTGACGAAATCTTTTGTACGTCAGATTGTTTTTTGTTTAAACGAAGAAGGACTTCTTCAATCCGTTTTACTTCTTTCTGGCGTCCTTTGGACGTCAGTCCGCGCGATTTTCCAAGAAGGTGCGCGGCCTGTTCCAGTTGCCGCCTGGCCTCCTCGCATTTATTTTCACGAATCAGAACTTCTGCAATGCCGATCAAGGGAAGGTAGAAATCGGGGACAAGCTGGCTTGCATCCCGGAATTGTCTAAAGGCCGCACGCAGACGACCGGCTGCGAGCAACTTCCAACCTTGTTCGCAAAGACTTACAGCATGGGCCTTTTTTTCTTCCTGGATTTTTCGCTCTGATTCTTTCTGTAGAAGCCGCAGAATCCGCGAATCCGTCCACGCAGGCGGAGGCTCAAACCGTCCGTCAAGTTCCTGGCCGTGAAGATCCCAAGTCCGATAATGAATCACTTCCGGAGTGACTCCATGATGACGGGCGAATTTTTTGATCCTTCGCTTAAGTTCTTCTTTCAGCTCATGACTATCCGAAGGGCGAAAGGTTTCCTTTTGAATCACACTTCTCTCGCTCTGCTCTTCGACAATCCCCTCAGACTGCAAAGAAAATTGAAGTTTGACAAAATAAGTTCCCTCAGTTCCTTTTTCATGCAAAAAAACGACGATGTCACCACGAACATGATCTGAAAAGACAGAAATGGCAAGCAGTCTGGCAGGAGAAGCTGCGGAAGGTTCAGGAAATGGAAGCCTCATCTGTGGATGATTTTATCAAGAAAATTCCCGCAACACGAAGAATTTTTTAAACTTGTTTTATTCTTGTTGATAAAAAGCTTTAACCTGCTTCAGATAAAAGGCTTAAAGGAGTTTGATTAACGGCTGTCCAATGGGTTGCCATTGCACCAACCCGCAAAAACCGAACCGTATGTAAACATAAAATGAGGAATTCTTTCAAGGAATACTTTATACGGAAGGGTTAATCGGGCCTTAATTCTATACCCTGATATTTGACATACGAGGCATAGAAAGGAAGGATGATAAAGAAGAGAACTCCTGCCAACCCCACCGATTGCTCCATTGACAGATGAAAAATAATCCTTCCTGCAAACCAACCCACCAAGGGAATCAGAATCAAATAATTCAAATATCTTCGAGAAACAACCTGGAATTTGCGCTGCCGGTAATGAGTCCAAAATTTCTTGTGACAAAATTTGCAAACATGTTCTCTGGGATGGACCTGACCGCTTTTCGTTTTTCCCGGAATGAGCGTGTCGGAACCATAATTTATAAGGAACGTAAGAAAACCGATTTCCTGCTTGCAGTGGGGGCAGTACTTGGTTTGTTGGATTAACGTAGGATTCACGGCGTCATTTTATACCTTTTTAACCTGGAGGCCAACTCAGGCATCTTCCGGATAAAAGATGAAGATGCAGATGAAAGACCGATTGGCCGGCGTCAGGACCTGAATTAAAAACAAGCCGGTAGCTCTTGAGCCCCAGAGAATTCGCCACTTCCTTGGCCCGAAGAATCAAATTTCCCGCCATTTTCTCGTCGCCCTGGACGAGTTCCGCCACCCCCCCGACATGTTTCTTTGGGATAAAGAGCAGGTGTATCGGGGCCTGGGGATTGACGTCATGAAAGGCATAAATAAGGTCATCTTCAAAAGCAGGTTTCGAGGGGATTTCTTTTTTGAGGATCCGGCAAAACAGGCATTCGGCCATACCGTTGAATTTTATGACGTCTTAAAAGATCCGTAAAGGAGATAATGCCTCTTTCTTGTTTTTTGTTATAATTATTGTCGTACCAAAGGTCTTGCCCTGGTTGAATCATTAGCTGTCGATTAACTGTACTCTTCTAAGAGGTAGGTATGAAAACTGAGCCCGGTTCCTCGCCAAAGATCTTGCTCATTGAAGACAGCGAAGACATTACAAAACCCCTGATCCTACGGCTCTCCAAAAAAGGCTATGAAGTCATGGTGGCCCAGGACGGCCGATCAGGCCTTACGAAGGCAAGGCTGCATTCCCCCCATTTAATCATTTTGGACCTGCATCTCCCGCATCTATCCGGTGAGGAAGTCTGCAAGGCAATCCGTGAAGATGATGATGAAACGATCAATCAAATCCCTATTATTATGCTCACCGCCAAAACCTCGGCCGCGGACCGGATCGTCGGCAAAGTCATCGGCGCCAATAGCTATGTCACCAAACCCTATGACCCCGATAAACTCCTCAAAGAAATCGCAAAGTGTCTTAGGCCTCAAGGTGAATGAACTAAAACCGCAAAAGATATTATTGATCGAGAACGAGCCCGACTACAGCAAACTCATTCGCTTGAGACTTTCCAAAGAGGCGGATTTCCGTTTTTCCGTGGAGTGCTCGGAAACTTTAAGCGCAGGGCTCGAGAAAATTCGCTCTGAGCCCATGGATGCCATCCTGCTCGACCTTAATCTTCCGGACAGCCGGGGCATCGATACCTTGATTACCCTTCAAGATCAGGCCTCGCAAATCCCCATTGTGATCTTAACCGGAGAAAGCGACCATGCGACGGCCTTAGAAGCGATCCGTCTGGGGGCGCAGGATTTTTTGCTTAAGGAAAATGTGGAGGGGGCCATGCTTGCCCGTATTCTCTCTTATGCGATTGAAAGACACCGGGTTGGAAAAGAATTGAATGTACTCACCCGCCAGCTTCAAGAGGCCAATTCCCAATTGGAGAAACTAGCCTTTTTGGACCCTCTTACCGAGCTTTTGAACCGCCGGGGCCTGGAAGATGCGCTTGCCCGAGAAATCCGGGGGGCCCGCCGGGAGGCCTCAGAACTTTTGGTGTTGCTCATTGATTTGGATGATTTTAAACAAATCAACGACACCTGGGGACATGCAATCGGCGATATCGTTTTAAAAGAAACGGCGCAAAGACTTAAAAACCATCTTCGCGCGACGGATTACATCGCCCGGGTAGGCGGTGATGAATTTCTCATCCTCCTCCCCCAAGCGCGGATTTCCGAAGGAACTCAAATCGCGGAAAAGCTCCGGATGAGTATGGCTGCCGCAACTTTTTCCCTACTTTCCAAAGATTCCATTCAAGTGACCGGGAGTTTTGGTATTACACTGGTCTCAGAAGGCGTTGCGTCTTTGGATGAGCTCCTCGCCAAGACCCATGCCGTACTTTACCAGAGCAAACGAAACGGGAAAAACCGGGTCTCTTACGACCGGCAAGGAAAGCTGCAAGATTCGAATGTCCCGCTCCTTTCCCAACTTTATGAGCAGCTCCGCAAAAAAGAAGTCTTTCGGGCCTTCGCCCAGCCCATTGTGAGACTCTCAGACGGACAGACTGCGGGCTACGAACTCCTCACCCGCTCCTCCATCAAAGGTTTTGAAATGCCGGATGAATTTTTTTCCCTGTCTTTGGAGGCCAACCTTCTTACGTATGTCGACCACCAATGTTTTGAGACTTGCGCTACGGCGAGTGGGTTTTATGCGTCTGAATTCCGCTGCCATTTGAATTTATTCCCTTCCACCATGATTGAAATCCCGCCGGAACGGCTCTTGGAAAAACTGCCCGCTCACCGCGATAAATCCACTTACTGCATTGAACTCAGCGAGCAGCAAATCGTGGGAAATCCGGGCAGGCTTTCGGAATCTATCCGAGTGTTAAAAAAATCCGGCATCCTTGTGGCCATCGATGACGTGGGATTTGGAAGAAGCTGCCTTGAAAGCTTGATTCTCCTCGAGCCCGATATTGTAAAAATCGACAAAAAATTAATCCACGGGATTTCTTCCACCATTTCACTCGACCCTCTCAAACGCCTCCTCAAAATGGCGGATGCCTTAAACGCCACGGCCATGGCCGAAGGGATCGAATCTGAAGAGGACCTTAAAGTCCTCCAAGATCTGGGCGTCCCATACGGCCAAGGTTATCTTTTCGGCAAACCCACAGATGCCAATCTTCCCTCTTATTCGAAATAGTCTGGTCGAATGGTTTAACCAGGCTCTTTCGGGCAAAGGAAAAAGGGGAAGGATCACGCGCCTCTTTTTCTTCGGCCTGCTTCTCTTACCCGTTCCGATCACCGCCGGCTTGGATTTAATCAATACCTACCGCGAACTTACCCGTTCCACCATTTCACAGCGTGAATCCATCGCCTACATGACCTCCCTCACCCTGAAGGAAAAATTTGACCGTCTGCGCGATCTTGCCATTGCCTTGGCCACACGCGCCGAATTCCGGTTTCTTTTAAAGCGGACCATGGACAGGTCCCAACCGGTGAAGCAAAACCGGGAGCCGCGGTCTCTTTTCACCGAAAAAGACTGGCACGAGGCGCGCGAACTCTTAGGCGACATTCGACAGAATCTTCCCTACGTAAGTCAAATCCTTATTGCCGATGTCACGGGCACCCTCCTTGCCGATATCTCGGAGAATCCCCATGTCCTCGGAAAAAATTTTTCCTCTTTTGATTGGTTCGAAGGAGTCATCCAAGAATGGAAGCCCTACGCCTCCGAAGCTTACCAGTGGCAGGTCAAACCTTATTACAATGTGGTGGCCGTAGCTTGTCCCATCAAAGTCCGCAGTGAAGTTTTAGGAATTTTGGTTCTCCAAATACGCCTGGATGCGTTTTTTGAGTGGGCGCATTCGATTCGTGTGGGGCCTTCCGGCTTCGTCTACTTTGTGGACCAGAAAGGCCATGCGGTCGGCCATCCTCAATTTCCCCCCCAAGGAAATATTCCGGATTATTCCAAATTCCCTGTGGTCAGAAAAGTCCTTGAGGGAAAAAGAGGGGTGGACAAAATCGTTGATCCCCAGAAAAATGAAAAACTTCTCGCGGCTTATCACCCCATTTCCGAATATGATTGGGGCGTGATTGTTGTCCAGCCTGAGCATCTTGCCTTTGAAGCCCGCAATAATTATTTAAAGACCTTGCTGGTCATTTACTCGGTTATTTTTATCTTGGACGGCCTGATGGCCCTTTTGTTTCTTCATTTTCTAAGACAGCAAAGAAAAAGTCAGGATGAGCGGCGTGAAAGCGAACAGCGCTACGCTGAACTCATTGAGGCCGCGCCTGACCCCATTATGACGATCAATACCATCGGTTTGGTCCAATCTATGAATTCTGCGGTCACGGCCATTTCCGGTTACCAAACCAAAGATCTTGTAGGAAAACATTTCGCAACGCTCGGCATCGTGGCCTCGTCTTCTCTTCCCCTCGCCTTTAAAGAATTCACTAAAGCTCTTTTGGGCATCGAACAGCCGCCTTTTGAACTCAATGTAACTCGCAAAGACCGTACGACGATCATCCTGGAAGCCCATTGCCGTCCCATACGAAAAGATGATCAAATCGTAAGTGTGCTTGTGGTATTTCGCGATGTCACCGAAAGAAAAAAAGCGGAAGAAGCGCTGCGCGAGCGGGAAACCATTCAGACGCGTGCCGAACTTGTTTCCGTGGTCTCTCATGAACTCAGGACTCCCCTGCAAGCGATCAAAGAAGGTATCTCGGTGGTTGTGGAAGGTCTCACCGGAGATATTACCCCCGAGCAAAGGGAATTTTTGGAACTCGCCGGACGTAATGTGGACCGGCTTTCGCGGCTCATCAATGACTTTTTAGATTTCCAAAAATTAGACGCCCGGGGTATTACTTACAATTTCGCGCCGTACCCTATCAATGACCTCATCGAAGAGGCCGCTGAAACGATGAACCCTCTTGCAAAAAACAAAGGAATTGCGCTTCATCTTGAACTTTCCCAAAAACTCCCTAGCGTCAAAATGGATCGCGACCGGATCATGCAGGTCCTTGTCAATCTCATCAATAACGCCCTCCATTTCACCGATCACGGGAAGGTCTCTATCCTGACTTATTTAAAAACCGATGAGGGGGTCGTTGTTCAGGTTAAAGATACAGGAATTGGGATTAAAGAAAACGATCTCGCTAAACTTTTTCAAACCTTCGGACAGATCCATACCGGCAAAGACAGGAAAACAGGCGGCACCGGGCTGGGACTCGCCATTTCGAAAAAAATTGTTGAGCAGCATCACGGCAAAATCTGGGTCGAGTCAAAATACGGGAAAGGAAGCACTTTTTCTTTTATCCTACCGCCTAGTTAAGAAGGGTTTAGACCTACGAGGAGGCTTTAAATTTGGACTTTAAAACTCCAAAAATCAATGTAAAATGGAGTTGTATATTCCAGATTAATCAGACCTCCCAAAGACAAAAGCTTTTTTCTTTTCGGACCCCGTGGGACTGGAAAAACCACATGGGTTAAATCCACTTTCCCCGGCTCCCTTTACCTCGACCTCCTGGAAGCTGAGCTTTTTAACGATCTTCTCGCCCGCCCCGGAAGGCTTGAGGATCTCATTCCAAAGCCAAGTGACAGGCGCCGCGAGCTTGCTTTGATCCCGCAAGGTGGGTACCCTGTGCCTGATTCAGTCACGTTCTCCAAAGAAGATTCTTGTAAAATAGAAATTAATTTCTATAATGCAAGCATGATTCGAAGAGCGGTTTCCCGCCTCCTTCGGGAGAAATTGGGGAGTTTCCCTGCTGTTGCGCTTCTCGGACTGTACTAGTTTTACTGTCTGAGTTTCATAAAAGCACGTAACTTATTTTGTCGATGG
>CAYJTB010000060.1:5255-11657 GCA_964372875.1 uncultured bacterium | reverse complement strand
CGTCTATGGAAACGGAAGCCTGGTGCGTACCCAATCAGAGAAAGTCATAAACGGCGTCGGACAAACTATGTTTACCTATTCTGAGCAAACGCGTACTACGGACGCCGCCACGCGTTCCGCACTGCTGGGATCTCTTTCCTCCAATGAAGACGTGACCGAAGTGAAAACTTTTGACAATGCGTTTAACGGTTACGCGGCCAACCTGAATGGCAGTGATGCCCGAAGTGATTCGCGTACCGATTGGTTTGCGGTCCCAGGTTTTCCAAACTCGCTTGCGACGGCATGGGAAAATAAGCCCATTGCTTATGATGTTAATTTTGGTGCGGGCGCCAATGTCTGGAATATGACTCTGGATATTCAAAATTTTGCCGCGGGATGGCCGCCTCTTCCCAATACCCAATATGATGTGACCGCGGAGGTATGGAATGGCACGGCCTGGGAAGCGCTGGGCGTCTATCATATCGAAGCCAGCACGAGTCAGCGAAGCGGTATGATTTCATTTAATCGCTCTTTGAGCGGAACTCAAAAGATTCAATTTCGCTGGACGAATGACAACGGAGGAAATATCGGAGGAATAGACTATGACAACAACATTCAAATCAATGCCCTTCATTTGTCTCAGCAAAAACTTATATCGCACGCCTGGCAATTGGATGTCGTTGGAAATGGAAGCTTGGTGCGCAGCAAATCAGAGAAGGTCATCGCCGGTATCGGTCGAAATGAATTCACTTATTCCGAACAGCGCGTTGACAACACCGTCCGGAATGATTTCTCGGATTCCTTAGTCTCGAACTCAAATTTTGAAAATGAATTAACCGGCGGTTGGTACAAGCCTTCCGGTAATCCATTTAACAACTCAACGGCCGATATTCAGGCTCTTACGGATGGGGACGGAACCACATTCGTCCGAATAAGACCTACGGAATCTTCAAGCACAAGCTGTTGGGCCGGCGGCAATCCCGGACATTGCAATGCCATCATTCAGGAACTTGGGCCCGGGGTTGTCGGCCAATCTTATAAAGTGAAAGCCAAATTCCGCGCGCCTGTCGGATTCAAAGGAATGATCGGTTTGGTTGTTACGGATCCCTGGGCCGCGGCCGGTAACTGGCAGGCGTTTAATGGCACGGGCGATTGGATCGAAGTCGAAATCAGTCCTATCACCGTTCCGAATGTTGCCGGGACAAAGAATCTTGAGTTAAGACTTATTTCTTATGAACCGGATGCCGCCAACACAATTACAGACTGGACGGATGTCAGTGTGACTAAAACTGTTCAATCGCAACAAGATATTCAGGAGCTCTCATCTTTCAACTTAGCTTTTAATAACGTCAATCAAAGCCTCACAGGCCATTCGTGGCAGCTGGATGTCAACGGGGACGGAAGCGTCACTCGAGTGAAGCAGGAGGAGGTGGCGGGAGGCGTCCGCCAGAATCGATTTACCTACTCCGAGCAAAGCACTGACAATTCGGTTCGAAGTGAACTTTCAAAGGCGGGTGAAACCAATACGGCAGATGTCATTCAAATCAAAGGTTACGGGCAAAGGGCATTTAATTTAAAGCCGACTCTCAAAAGTCAGGCTTGGCAAATGGATAAAAACGGGGATGGCAGCGTTATTCGCATCAAGTCGACCAATGTGACAACAGGAGAAGTGAACTATTCAGAACAGACCCTTGACAATAGCCAAAAATCTTCGCTCCTGATTAATACGGCCGCGCCCACCGTTGTGAGCACGGATATGGAGGCGGGGCCAAGATTAAGAAGAGAACATTTGAGCAATGGGGCCACAATTCATCATGTGTATGCCGGAGAAGGCATTCAAGCTTCTATTAATACAGCCATTGCGGGGGATACCGTCTTCGTGCATGCGGGGACTTACCATGAACACTTGACTTTGAAAGAGGGTGTTAACCTTATCGGAGAAAATAAGGCGACCACGACGATTCACGGTGACTACGTAACGAGGCTGCAAGTTGTGACAGCGAATGGGAATAACCGGATCGAAAACTTAACGATCCGTGGCGGAGGACCCGTTTATCGTAGCGGAGGAAGATGGGGAGGCCGGACTTATCACGCGAGCGCTGTGCAAGTGAATGGAGATAATGTCCGCATTCGCAGCAACAATATTGTCGATAATCGGGAGTTCGGTGTCTGGATCAATTTTGGAAAAAATGCAGTGATCGAAAAGAACTTTTTTTCAAATGCAAGCGGAAACGGAATTGAAGTCTGGTCTCCCGATGAAAATATTATTCGATATAACACATTTGTGGGCAACCTCACGGGGGTGGTTTCGTATAACGCGAAGGTGCTCATCGCCGATAATATTATTACCGGCAGCACAGCTCGCTCAATTTACGAACCCTCCCCGCCGGGAGTTGCAAGAGTGGAACGAAATACCTTCTATCAAAATTATGATCAGACAACGGGTGATACGGCAGGTTTACCCCCGGCTGTTTTATCCCAGAGCTCCGGCAATATGATTGCCGATCCTCAATATGTTAATCCCGGAACCGGAGATTATTCTATCCAAGCAGCCTCCTCCTCTTATGGTCGAGGAGCGTTTCTACCTGCTGCGATAAGTAATCCCTTGGATCAGGAAGAAATCAATCGTACTTATCGGGTGGAATCAAGTATTGGAAACGTCACTCAGACTTCCGGTTATGGGGATCGAGCGTTCAATCTTACGCAAACGCTAAAGAGCCGCGCCTGGCAGCTGGATATGAAAGGGGACGGCACCTTGGTGCGTACGCGTTCCGTGCGAATCATTGGCGGGAATGAAACCGCAGACATCACTTATGCAGAGCAGGTAAAAAGTTCAGGGGGCTGGACGGATACCAAAGTGTTTGAGCTTGATCCAACCCTTACGCGAATCAACACATGGGGAAGACTTCAGTCCTATACCTCTCAAAGAGAATTATCCGACGGTTCTTTTGACACCGTAACTTATCGGCTTAATGATTCAGCGACAGACAAATACCGCGCCACGAGTTACTACAGCGGGGGAGTCCTTTTAAGTTATGTGAATCAAAAAGGCATAGGTCCTGCGACTACCCGCACCATGAGTTATGCTTTAAATGGTTTTATTTTCGATTCTCAGGCGTCTAACTGGTCGACGGATCGCCGTGTCGTAGACGGGCATTACGTGCTCCTGTCCATTACGGAACAAACTCAGCTTTCGGATGGATCGACAGACACTAAGACATTTGCGCTGAACGCTGAGCGAACCGGAAAATTAAGTAATGAGCTTATCAGTTATGTGAATCAGAATGTGGAAAGTGTTGCCGGCGGGAAAACCGTGACGCTGATTACAGAATATGCCCTAACGGCTGACAGAACGAACCGTCAAGCCGGCGTGATCACGACTTTAACCCGTACCACTCGAGATATTAAAACCGGCCGCCTTGAAAAATCTCAAGTAACGCGATTTAACGCAGGTAGCTCGCAATATGATTTTACGGAAACAACCTTTTCTGGCCAAGCCAATCGAGAGCTTGCCACCGTGGCCGAAAGTTGGAAATGCAATGCCTTGCCTTGTGAAACGCCCGCCAATCGCGCCGCCTTCAGGACGGACAAAACTTACTTTGTTTATAATCTGACCATCGCCTTTGACGCGAACGGACCGGGAACAGTGGCTACCTTTCCGTACCAACCGGACGAAGATTTTGTTTTGGATTACACCGAATCCGTTAGCTTTGATGAAACCGGCCAAATGAAAAATTACACGATCACGGGATACAAATATATTGCCGACCAAAGCCGTCCGATCAACAGCATGACCTGGAAAGTCCCCACCGGGTTTAACCCGGATATCCACAGCCCGACTCCTGATTTTAGCCTGCTGAATCTTGATCTTCTTCTTTCCAAAACAACCATGGATTATAACCTGAGCCCTATCGGTTGCGGGCCCGTGGTCGGCGGTAATTTTACCGATACTTGCGGTGATAATAATCCGGAAACTTTGGATAAAACCACCATTGAGAATTACGCGAGCGGACGGTTGACGTCCCGCGCGGAAAATTACTTCTCCGGTCTTGCGGGCCAAGAAAAATTGAAATGGATTGTGAATACGACCTATGACGATTTAGGTGAAGAAAGCATTTCGCAGATCGGAAAAAATAGTCGGGATCAGATTACCTTCACCCGTGATGGAAATCTGGCGGACGGCAGAACCTATGACAAAGACGGAAAGTTGATCGCGGTTCATTGGATCGATGACTCGGTGAGTGAAGTCACGCACGCAAATTCCATTCTGAGTACGGCTACGACAATTGTTCAGTACGACGGCAGCCAGCGGGCGACCGGTGTGAGTTTGATGGATACCGATCCGCTTACCGGAAACCGGCGCCGATTTACATTTACTTATGACGGAAGCGGAAATATTCAGACATTGAGCGCAAACAACTTACCAAGCGGTTCCGTGGTTGCCTATACGATGACCTACCAGAATGTATCGGGGAGCATGAGAACGGTTCGGTTTAGTGAGGGAGCGAACACTCGCGAGATGCGGATTCAGTATGCCGCGGATGGAAAGAAGATTTTGAATATTTTCATGAACGATGCCGGGAACAAATTCAAAGAAGTGTTTACGGCCGGATACAGGATTCAAAACGTAGGCGCAAGTTTCGCCTCTGACGGTAGTCTCATCACCGGAATTGTGCGGTTCACGAATTACTTAAGCGGCACCCTTTCGTCCCAAGCCGTTGCCAATATTTTTAACGCCAATCCGACTAATCGCACGGCCGCGTTCAGTGCCATCAGAGCCATTGACAGCGGCAACGCTGAATCCGAATTGAGTTTCAGTGCTTACGGCAGTCAGGGGCTTGTGATGCAGCGAACTCACCTCGGGCTCAACACTTATTTATTGGATGTCGTCGCGAAAAATCCGGCGGACGGTGCGTTCATTAGTGAACCGCTGCGATTTATGGAGTTGGGAGGTACGGGTTCCGGGATGGGAGGAAGAGAAACGGTTGCCATTAACGGGACCTCGATCTTTCAAGGGGCGAGCGGCAGCTTTACGACATTCACTTCAAACTATGCCCAAGCGCTTTCAAAAGGGGCTTCCACTTTTAACCCGGCGGCGCCGGACAATCCCGGAACAGGAATTTCTGTTTCGGCGGGCGTAATGACCGGAGTTTTGCGCCCGAATGTTTCTGTTTTTCACGCCGGCCGTCAGGTGATGGCCGATGAAGTGGTGGGGAAAACGAAAGACGACCTTATCCGGCTTAAGCTGCCCAATGGGGCTGCCGGTCAGGGGTTGATCGCTTTACAAAACGGAAAATTCGTCAAAATAGTGAACCCCTTTACCGGAACTCAGTTCTATTCCACTAATAACCTTATTAGTAATCCAAGTTTTACAAATGATCTAAACAGCTGGGGCACTAATGTAAACTCGAAGTTGAGCGTGACCCGCCAAACCGAAGGGGATACAACCTTTGCAAGACTCACTCTTTCGGGGAGTTCTACGTCAGGGAGTTGCACCGGCCAGTCGGGCAATGTTTCTCATTGCAACTCGCTCGGCATGGGTCTTGGTTTGGTTGACGCCGGAAAAACATTCAAAGCAACCGCCCGATTCCGTGCGCCACAGCAAGGATTCACCGGAAGAATAGAACTCTGGAGCATTCCGTGGGACGGTGGAACTATTGGCGCCAGTCAATCAATCACAGTCACTGCGGCTCAGGCCGGGCAGTGGATCACCATAGAAACGGGTCCTCTGACTACCACAAGCGCGCATCGTAATCTTATCATTCGACTGGTTGCAGCCACGGATGCTGCGGGAACGGTGACGGATTGGACGGACGTTTCTGTCACCGAAATTGCGCAGGTTCCGACCTTTGAAATTAGGAAGTTTAATGATCTGCCCTACGCGATGGTGATCGATAATCCTGCGACAGCCGGTGTCAATGAATCGCTCCAGCAGGCCACGACCGTTTTGGGGGCGTTTGATCCGCGCATCAACAAGGACAATCGCGCCTTGACCAAGATTGTGACTTTTGCGAAGGCAACCGATCCCTTAACTTTTGACGCGAGCGGGAACATTCAAAGCGGAACGCTTCTTTTCCGCATCAATTACCCAAGTTATCTGATCGATTCGCGGGATTCCTTGTCGACCCGCACACCTCCCCAAAAAGCTGCCTGGGCAAAGTACCAAAATGGTGAGGTGCTTGCTTACCGCGATCCGATTACCTTTGACACTTATGTTCCGTATGCATTATCGCAAGCTGAGAAGGATAAATTCGTATATGCAGGCTTTGATTCCAGCCAAGGCAATGCGCTCGTTTATTTTGATCAGAATGGCAATCTGATTGGCGACATCAATACTCCGCCCGCATCTCCTACGCCCGGTATTAATGTAAGCCCCCCGGCCCCAAACCGAGTCGATCTCTATCCGCTGGATTTTTCTGATGA
>CAYJTB010000060.1:0-5155 GCA_964372875.1 uncultured bacterium | reverse complement strand
CAAAGTATGCAGTCCTATCTTAATGCCGGCTATAGCGTTGCCTCCTATTTCACTTATCAAGGCAATTGGGGATCTTCAATCCCAGGTTGGGGGACTCGATATAATATGGATACTCGTGCTTACATGTGGAAAGCGAAACCTCCTGTTTGTCCCAATAATGATTGTCAGGGATGGGCGAGGTACTGGGTTGAGACGAATGGTCAAGCGGGTCTTCAGCGCGGGTGGCCTATTGCCGGGTCAGGCGACGCCAATTATTGGCTGCCCAATTTAGATAAAGGATTGGATGATAACGGCAATCTTCCTTATCTGGCTTATAACAATAACGGCACTCGCACTCTTCTGTATGACGACAACGGGCTGGTGGATGCCAATATAACTGCCCTCAGAAATCAAGGGGTTTTG
The DNA here is from genome assembly GCA_964372875.1 of uncultured bacterium. Lineage (GTDB taxonomy): Bacteria > Omnitrophota > Omnitrophia > Omnitrophales > JACQLI01 > CAYJTB01. The sequence goes on along the minus strand of CAYJTB010000060.1, from coordinate 4,753 downwards.
ACTTCTTCTCTTACCCCGGGTCAGAAGGGTCTGCAGTTTGTCGACCATCCGGAATTCGGCAAGATCGCGCTGAACGGCAGCAAAATTCTCGGCAATCCTTCCATGCCGAATTTCGCCAGCAAATCGGTGGGCGATCCCTTCTATAAGTTCATCACGGCCGAGGCCTCTTACAACATGGTTCACAATTCCAATTTTGTGGACGGCACCAGTAATTGGTCCAAACATGGGGCATTCACCACGATTCAATCCCTGACGGATCCGGGCGGCACCACCTTCGGCCGCGTGACCACGACCCAGCCTTCCTATATAGGGCCGGGGAATGTCAATAATTGTTGGTCTTCAGGCCCCAATGCCTCCCACTGCAATTCCGCCATTCAGGGTTTTGGAGAGGTTGAAGGGGATAAGCAATATGTTGTGAATTTGCGATTCCGGGCCGCGGCCGGAAAAACCGGAACCGCGCAATTGTACTCACTGGGCTGGAACCCGGCTTTAAATGGCGGAGCAGGCGATTGGGATTGGGGTAAGGCCATTTCTACCCAAGTCAGTCTCACAGGCACGGGTGCTTGGCAGAACGTTCAATTAACTGAGATTTTGAATCCGGCGTTCACAGGCCCGAGAAAAAACATTCACATCCGGCTCATCAGCGATGATCCCGCCCTCGGCCAAACAAGTACCACGGATTGGACGGATGTCTCCGTGAGCGAGGTTTCTTCTCAAGCTCCCACCTATGTCAATGGAAAACTGACCCAGGGGCGCGTGACTTTTACGGCGATTCCTACCCAAATTGCAAGAGGCGCAAGCGGAATGGCTCCTGTGCAGACCGTGCTCAACAATCCGCTTCCGAGAAAGTGGACGATCAATTACAACAAAGGCGCCCTCGAACCTTGGAAGGGTGTGTTTGCCTTTAACGGATTGACGGACCTCAAGGATATTAGAGGGGAATACCGGAACGGTCAGCTTCAATCCCTTGTTTTTTCTAATTTAAGTAATGATGCGTATTCCAGCAAAAATGTGAACACCACAAATCCTAACTTATCAGGAATAGATATGTGGTATTACCCTGAAATCGGATTCAAATTTTATTTAACCGCAGAGTCCCTTACCGGCTACGTCCTGAATGAAATGACGCGCGAAGCCGCCCGCGCCGCCAATCCCAACAATGCCGCCTTATGGCATTCATTCTTTGATATTACTTTCCGTGCTCCGAATGGAAGCGGCCAATGGAATGCCGCAGGGGCGCCTGTTTATACCTTAGAGGATGATCCGACGGATGCGACTGTCACGAACTGCACAACCTATGCTCGCGGTTGCCGGATCAAGACTTTCAAGCTCGGAATCGTCGCCTCCTCTCAAGCCGGACGACCTCTTGTGGATACTGTTGATGTGACTGTCACCTACGGCGTTAATGGCAAGGTCAGGGGTTACACAATGGCGGATCTTTTGAGCGGTAAAGCTGTTCCAGTGGGTTTGACCTACGAATCGGGGCTCTTAAAAGATGTGTCCGCCAAATTTGACGGGCGGCAACTTCCTAATTACATTGCAACCGATGAGTTGACGTATGCAACCGATACGAACGGGAAAAGAGATCTGACTTCTTTCAAGGTTTATGACCAAACGCAGCTCCAAAAATTTGAATTAGGTTATAGTTTTACGCAGGCAACCCCTCCGGCAGTCTCTCAAAAGGTTTTGAACAGCCTAAAAATTAACGGTCTCCAGGCTACGGTCTTACAGATCGGTTATGCCGCCGCTGTTGCGACACCTGCAAATGCTGGGATCCGCCCCAACCTCATTAAATATGCAGATCCCGTGACCGGTGAAATCCGGGTTTTAAATATAACTTACAACGCAACCACCGCAGATTTGCAATATGTGAGATTCCAGGTGCAATCGCAGGCTGGCGTTTTGAGCGCCATGGGACCTGGGATTTACGTGGGGGTTGGCAATGGGAGTAACACTTCAAATCAGGACGCCTACGGCCGGCCGGCTTTGGGTCAAGGTCTTGTGGCGGTGTTTCAAGCAACTTGGGATAGTCTTTCAAGGCCCCTTGGGATTTTTTCCTTCGCTTACCAAAAAGGGGAAGGCGTTGTTGTGCTCGACTGTGAGCCCAACGCCACGAACTGCCTTGGATATGGGATCCGAACCCCTATCTCGGGTTCGGCCTTAGATACGAATAAGCAAATCAATGCGATGTCGGCTGCGGATCTGTCCGGGCTTACCAATCCCAGCGCATGGTTGCAAGATCTAAATGTGATCAGCTTAGACGGCCAGAACAACAGCGTTATTTTTGGAGATTTTTTAGCCGCCGGAGGTGTGAAGGGTTCGTTGCATGTTCAAAATTATACAGACGGTCTTTTGAACTATCGTTTCGACGGATTCAAATACACAGCGTCTGACGGGCTTCATATTACCGAGGGGCAGACGCAGACGGATCAAACCTACGATGAAATGAATCGCCCGTTTGGTTTTTACTCGATCGTCCAAAAACTTGCCCAAAGCGCGAAACAGGTTTTACAAAATGCTGTTTACACGCTCAATACGATTTCTCAAACACTGCGGACGGGAACTTATTACGATCTTCGCGGCCGAACGACGGGGTATCAGCAGTTTACAACTTCGAATCAGCTGCCCAACACGCTGACCTACAGCAATGTGGGGCATCTCGCTTACGATATCAGCGGAAACCAGCGCTTTTCCATCGAAGAACATTTGGGAATTGATATTTACGGCTCCAATCTGGCGGGCCGGGATCTGAGAGCCGGCATTCAAGTCGTAAACCGGGTTTTGGCGATGAATGGAGTGGTGATGACTCCGCAGCAGCTCGCAAGGCTTGTGCTGAATAATTTGGACAATGCGGATTTCGTGAATTCGGTTCAGGAAACCATCAATCAAGCTCGTGCTCAGGGAGAGCTTGGTCTGGCGGACCGGATTTGGGATCGCCTTGGGGTCGGAACCGGTACTCAGGCGGGCTTAACGAATCAGATCGGAATCATCGATTACACGCTTATCCGCAACGAAAATGTTTTTGATGTTTATAACGAGATTGCCGAGCAAACCATTACGACCGAGCGGCTGTTCCGCACGCCGCAAAACCTGGCGCTGATTTCACCGCTGATCCTGCAGGGCTCGCCCTTCTTTGAATCTTTCCGCCGGTCAACCTTTTTTGAAGGCGGAAGGTTGGTCCGTACGTTCAACGTGAATATTGATTTAGTGTCTCCCGAAACACCTCACAGCGGATCTTACGATGTCTCAACGACCGAAAGGGCTTTCGAAATAAATCAGGAGATTAGCTTAGAGCGGGTCCTTATTGCGAATTCCTTAGGCCATGCCTTGAAGGTGGAGGTTTTTGGCACGGCGGCTGACTCACCGGGTTTTATTCAGGATCGTTTTTATGACGATTTGGGCCGTCTCGTTAAAGCGTTTCACATGATTTGGGTTTCGAGTGTGTACGTGTGGGGTACCGTTAACACGACCTATTTCTATGACGGATTTGGCCGCCTCACAAAAACCGAATCGATTCTGCGGTACCAATATAAGGTACAAGGAGGCTCTGGAAGTAGATCGTTAGTGACCGTTACGACGACCACCACAAGAAGTTTTATTCTGGGGGCGGACACTCTTAAACAATACGAGCGCATCCAAAATGTGGAAGATGTCAAGGTTCAAACGAAAGGTCCTAGTCTCTTCACCATCATTTTTGTCGTGATCATCATGATTCTTTTGGTGATCCTGACTTGGGGCGCCGCCGCGGCATTGATCCCGGCGATTACTTCAGCCCTTGTGGTGGGGATTGTGGTGGCGGCGGTTGTGCTGACCGTTGTCTTTGCCATCCTGTTTATCGCGGCCTTCATTACTCAAGATAAAACCCTCATGAAAATAGCGGGGATTGTGGGAATCGCGGCCATGGTCTTTTCCCTTTTTATGAGTTTTGTCAGCATTCTTGTTGCGCTTCAACAAGCTGTGGTTCAAGCCGCTCAAATAGGAATTCAGGCGACGGTTAAGACCGTCTTGTTGGAATTGGTGAAAAATTTCGTGAGAGTAGGCGCGAGGCAAATTTTACTCAATCTCTTTAAACAATTTGTCCTGCATGCCTTCATGCTCTCGCTTTTGAGTGCCTTCGTGAATCAAGCCGTGGCACAGGCTTTTGGGGCCGGGGTGGCGCAGCTCTTTGGTATCGTGTTTGGGGCGCTTTCGGCCATATTAAACATCGCAACGGCGGGGATCAATGAGATTTTCAGAAGCTTCACTGATAATCTCTTGACTCAAGCTCTCATCGCGGTGCTCTCGAGCGTGGTGAACGGCTTGATCAGCACGGTCGCTCAGGCTACGGTGAGTCTTGTAACCACAGGTCAGTTTGATTTTGGCGCTGCCCTTAAGAGCCTTGGCTTTGCCGCAGCATTTGCCTTTGCGGCGGTCTACCTCCAGGCCGCGCTTGGAAAAGTTTTCGGTTCGTTGAGTAGCGCGACCACAGCACGTCAAGCCGCCGAGAGTCAGTGGAGTCAAATCACGTTCCTCGGTGAGAAATTGTATAAAGTCAGCGAAGTCGGCGAAAAGATATTTGATTCAAAGGCGTTCTTTAACGTGTTTGGTTCGATCCTCTTGCCCCTGGACGGTTTTACGCAAATCAATCTCAACTTTTACACCTCCGTGCTTTCCGGACTCGGCGGTTACTTCGGCGACAAGCGCGACTCGACCCTCTCCATTATCCTCGGCGCCGCCGCCGCACTCCTTCAAATCTTCTTGCCCGTTCATTCGA
>CAYJTB010000059.1:0-11702 GCA_964372875.1 uncultured bacterium | reverse complement strand
TTCCGCTTGGGTATGATGTGAAGAAAAAGAAACTCGTGATTAATAAAGAGGAAGCAAAGATTGTGCAGTTTTGTTTTGAACTTTATCCAAAGCTGGCCTCCATGGGGAAGGTCGCCGAGAAACTGAATGAGATGGGCTATCGCACGAAGAAATTCCACCTTAGAGGAAAGAGCGCTGCGGGGAGCACGAAATTCGATAAGAAAAAAATCTCAAATATTCTTACCAATAATTTTTATATTGGGAAAGTCAGGTTTAAAGACAAAGACGGAAAGCAATATATTTTTGACGGGGAGCACAAGCCGATTATTACCGATCCCAAACTTTGGGACAGTGTTCAAAATATTCTGGTGAATAACCGCGAGACCCATAAGACGTTCAAGCAGAATAAATATGAAATGATTTTTCTCGGGCTGATGCGCTGCGGCACCTGCGGCAGCATTATGACGAATTCTTCCAAAGAAAAAAGAGGCAAGCTTTATCTTTATTACCGCTGTACCGCTGCGGTGATTAAAGGCAAGCCGGCTTGCCCGGTGCGGACCGTAGCTGCCGATGAACTTGAAGAATTTCTGATTGATAAGTTTAAAGAATTAGGGAAAAACCAAAAGCTTCTTACAAAGTCTATCGAAAAATCCAATGTGCTGGCCAAGCAGGGGTTAGAGCCTTTACGAAGGGATAAAGAACGAACGGAATCCCAGCTTGCGAAGATCAATCAGGAATTAAAGCAGCTTGTGGATATTTTGAAGACCCCTGACCTGGACAAAAAAAGAGCGCGGTCTATCGTTAAAGAAATCTCGGAGCTGGAAGGTTCCAAGGAGAAGCTGGAAGACGAGATTCACCGGATCGAAACCAATATGCAGCATTTGAGCCAGCATGTGATTGATGAGGATGTGTTTATCAGACTGTTTCGTGAATTTCCGACGGTTTTCGAGACGTTTTCTTTTGATGAGAAAAGGAATTTGATCCTGCTTTTAGTGAAGGAAGTGATTTACACGCCTACCAAAGTGACAGTCCAGTTCTGGGGGGATATTCCTGAAATGAATTTTGATCTGAAAAACCCGCCCGATTGGACCCCTCCGCCGCCTAATGATGGCGACAGGCCCTACACTCCAAAAGGTTCCGGTGGATCAGGTGTAGAAGCACCCGTGCGAACCAGATTTCTGGTTCGCACGGGCGTGTTGAATGGCTCCCCCGCGTGTACGACTTTCGCAACTGGGCATTATCACCCACGAAGGCGGGAATTTTCAGAGTCAACCTTGAGCAAGCCGCAATAGCGGCGTGAATCTCAATCCTTCACCGCGCCACCCACCATTTCCGCTTTCCTACCGTCTGCGGCGAACTCTCGCAAAAAGAATCAAAAAGGGGGGTAGGCCGCCACCCCGACCCCCGCGCCTGGCTACGGCTTCAGAGATATTATGACCGCTCGGATGCGCCCTAATTTTTTATAAAATTTTTCCAGAAAATTTCTTGACTATTTTACCGCTCATAAAGAATTGCTGTTGTTACTATTTAATCCGCTCCGCCGTTCATAGGTCTCGCCAAGCCGTTCTGAATATCCGCCCAATGGCTCCATGCCGCCATGCGCTTGTCGTTGTTTATAACGATCATTTTCTTGGCGTTCATAGGCTTCATCACGGGTTTCCAAACTCCACTGGCTGGCTTGCGCCGTGCCGCATAACAAAACTAACGCTGTGCCCAAAATTATTGTTTTCATCTTCTCTCCTATAGGTCTCAAGCGACTTTGAAATGTTGTAGAAAATAAGGCATTTTGACTTATTTTTCAATATAATACGCCCTAATATGAAATCCCACCAATTCCAGATAGCAAAGGCCTTCTCTCTGCTGACAGCGGTTACATGCCTGTCCTCATGCGCTTATAACGGAGAATTAAGCCGGGGATTTTATTCGGGCATTGATACTCCCACAAAAAAGATTCCAGCGAAAGTGGCTGTTGACAAAAGTCGCATCATGTCCAGCTTTGAGGTTTCCCTTGAATCGAAGTATTCCGTGAAAACAGCGGAAGGCCTTTACGCCGCCGTACGATCTGCCATGACACAGTTATTTGAAAGAGTTGATGAACACGCAAGGCCGCCTTTTGATGAAGATACCGATTTTATAGCGACACCACAGTTTCAAGCCGAGGTGCTAGAACGAGATGCTTTGGCGGGGCAAGTCAGATTTGGGACGGAGTTTCGGCTGTCCTTCAACGATTCCAAAAATTATACGGAAGTTGCATCATACAGAAAAAAAGGCGAGGTGTTTTATTCAAACCCTGCATCGGTCTATGTATTATCCTTTCTCATTGTTACGATGCCTTTGGCCATCCAACAAGCGGGTAATCATGGCATTTCCTTATTCGAAGCCAATCTTGATGGCCTGATTAAAGATGCCTCTTATGAAATACTGGCCGACAAAGCAAAATTCACGATGGCGGCAAATACTATAAAACCCACGCCTGTTACTGCCGCTGAAGATGAAAAACGTCTTAAAGCTATTCCCTCAAAATATGACGACTTTTTAAGCGCCGTGGTTGTAATTCGAAGCACGTTGGGAGTTGGAACCGGCTTCTTCGTATCAGAAGATGGAATGCTGGTAACGAATAATCATGTCATTGCGGGAGATGAAACTGTTTCCGTCAAACAGCGGAACGGTCAAGTGATCTTGGGGAAAATCATAAAAACAAACAAGCAAAAAGATTTGGCGCTGATTAAAGTTGATGGGTATGGATTCGCATATCTGACATTGGGAACACTTCGCGAGGCAAAGGTTGGTTCTGATGTGATTGCCATAGGCACACCGGAGCGCCTTGAGTGGAGCGTTACGCAAGGCGTTGTTAGCGCATTCCGCAATTTTGACGGGGTAGATTTTATTCAAACGGACGCGGCTATCAATTCCGGCAATAGCGGAGGGCCGCTTATAGCCCTATTATCGGGGAAGGTCATTGGCGTCAATTCTCAGGGCGTCAGAAAAAGTGTGGCCGAAGGCTTGAACTTCGCAATATCCGCCGAAGAAGTTACCCGGCTGATTCGAAATTAGTTTTCTGTTCGCCGGTCGCCTTTACCTTCCCACCTGCCGCAGATTCTAGCAAAAAATTTTGCCGGAGTTGATTCTATGCCTGAGCCGCTTTTGCATCACTGCGCTCATTGTTGATTGTTTCGTTCGCTTGCTTGACGATCCTTCTCTTTCTGTATTTCCTTTTTAATCCCTGCATAGCGTTGCTTTTCCCGCTGCATATTATTTATTGCATTCACCATGTATTTCTCAATATGGTAACCGTTGGCTGAGTAATGCCTGCTTTCACATCGAGGAATTGTGTGAGTAGCGAATGATAAAGATTCGTCCTTAATTTCCACATCTTTGCAAGTCCAGATATCAATCGACCCCATATTTAAATATAAATATAGCGGTACCCATAAAAAAGCAGAGAACAGGGCGGCTTTTATTGTAGATTCGATAATAATTTTTCTGTTTTCACGGAATACTTTGATGCATGCGAATTTTAAATTCATACTGGCATCTCCTTAATTGGGGTTGAGTGCTTTTGATGTCTGCTCCAATTATCACGATATTTTTTTGCCAATGATTTATTTTTGACCACCAAGAGATTTTCTGCGTTTCGACTTTCGGCTGCGGCAGTGAAGTTGAAAGACCCTGTTATCACCGTAATCCCGTCAATAATCATAACTTTGTTGTGCGCTATGGCATGCTTAGTGTCCACGCTCACAGGAATCCCGGCATCAACCAATAAATCGATCTTATTGCCCTTACCGCGTTGCTGGCTTCTATCCAAGAGAACCTTTGCCTTTACGCCGCGTTTGTGCGCATTGACAAGGGCTTCCGCGATGGGTTGCGAGGTAAAGGAATAAGCCTGAACGAGAACTGATATTTCGGCTTGGCTTAAATTGTCAACGATAGTCTGTGTGCAACCACCGTTAGGCGAAAAACAAACCTGTTCTTTGGCCTCCGCTTGCTGATTTTGCAAAGACAGTGAAAGAGAAAAGAAAACGGCAAAGAAAAATACCGTTGAATGAACAAAGAACTTTCGAATAATCACGATAGAATTTTCATTCTGCTCCCCGCCTTTTCGCGCTATATTATGCTTTAAAAAGCACTAAAGTGAGAAGGTTATTATGGATGGACAGAAAGATTTTGATACTGTTGCTAAAATCATTGACGATTCCAAGCAAAAGTCAACAAGCTCTAATGCGTTCGGCAAAACCATCGTCCTGCAAAGAAATCCCCAAACTGTTCTTTGGGAAATAAAACCGCCTTCAAAACTTTTGGAAATTTTTCAACGGCTTGAGGATAAAAAAACGATCAGGCTGGATTATCCGCCCAACAGGAAGGGCAATCCCGGAATTTTGGGAATTGAGCACCCTCCTCGATGGTGGCATAAAGAAAACAAAGCGTCTGATTTTCACTATAGAGGTTTAATTGCCGGTAAGATGATTACTCCAGGGGAGAGTTTAAAACGACTACCCAGATTTGAATATCCGCCCGATGCCCCTGATTTCAGGGAAATTTATATCACGGTGCTTCCCGGTTTTGATGATTGGTACGCCACGCATAAATTCAAACAAACCAGAAAGCTGAGCGATCTCGGCCAGAAACATATTCAAACCCTTCATTCTTTGGTTACTGCTCTCTGGGAATTTTTTCAAACAAGCGCAAAAGAGAGGATCGTGATAGGGCATCTCAGGGCTGAAGTTGTCCACGCCTTAGATTATCTTCAGGATGAAGCTATCTTGGAGTATGCCCTCATTGATAGTCATACCGCAGAGATTTTTCTTAAAGCCAAAAAGTTTTTAGCGTTTCGGGAAGAGCTTGCGGCTGTGATAAACGCCACTGCAAAGCCGTCCAACTTCAGGCTGAAACTTCCCTCTGATTTGAAGTGGGAGGAAATAACAATAAAGTTTATGAACCGGGAGGATGTTAAAATTGTCTTCAGAAAACAGCAAATAGATACGGATTATAAACAACTTGGCTTCGCCAAACAGCGCGGCAAGCAACGAACTAAACAATGGGAACTATTGAACGATTTCGCAGAAAATAACGGAAAAATCACCTGGCAAGATGATGCGGCTGATCAACGACTACAAAAAAGAAAAGAACTTCTCTGTAAAATGTTAAGAAAATGCTTCGGAATAACGTCAGACCCCATTATCTACCTTGAAAAAGAAAAAGCCTACCAGTCGAAAATCAACCTGATCCCGGATTGATTCCCCAAGCTAGTTTTCGCTGAATTTTCAGAACGCTGCTGAATTCAGCGCCCATTTTAAAAATATCTTCCCTCTACAAGGGCATCCTTGCCCGAAATTTCGCCATTATTTCATCAGAAAGGGGGCTTGTCCTCAATCATGGTGGAATACGGCGAAGCGTTCCTAAAAAGGACTATCGAGTTTTGGCAACCTAAAGCTGACCGCACTTTAAGCTTGGAGGATGCCAGAGCAATTGCCGAAAACGCTTCCGAATTGATTCACTATCTTTCGGCGTTAGCAAAAAAATATCCTGACGCCATGACAGAAACCCCAAGTCAATAATATAAGGAAACGCCATGTTAGATTTTGATGGATTGAATAGAGCGCTCCTGGCAAAAGCTAGAGAGATTTTGCCTGCCCTGCTTCCGAACGGAAAGTTTCGAGGGCATGAATACTGTTGCGCTTCGATTCTTGGCGGCGACGGCGATTCTTTTAAAGTAAATATCGAAACTGGAAAATGGGCGGAATTTTCAGGGGATGATCGCGGGCATGATCTTATAAGTTTGTATGCGAAAATAAATGAAATATCAAACGGCGAAGCGTTCCGGCAATTATCCGAGATATATGGTTTTGACGACTCTCCGCGCCAATTGCCTCCAGCCCCGCCTACCTCGCCGATTGTAAAACCTCCAGCCAATACTGCGCCGCCGACAATGCAGCATTTTAAATTCGGTGATGCCTCGGCTACATGGTGTTATTTAGATTCTGACGGACTGCCTATTCACTTCGAGGCGAGATACGACCTAGCAGACGGTTCCAAGCAAATAATCCCCTGGTGTTGGAATGGCAAACGATGGGTAGCGCAATCATTTCCAGTACCGCGCCCGTTATACGGATTACGAGAACTTCAAGAGAACCGACCGGATATGCCTGTGCTAATTGTTGAGGGCTGTAAGGCTGCGGATGCCGCAAAGGAATTGCTCGGCAAATATTATTCCGTAATTTCGTGGGGCGGGGGCTGTAATTCAGTTTTAAAAAGTGATTGGTCGAAAATTTACGGTCTAAAAATTTTGATTTTCCCGGACGCAGATGAACCGGGCATGACAGCCGCTTATATGATTGCCGCCATTCTTACCCCTCATTGTTCGTACATAAAAATTATTTCCACTCTGGGGGCTATCGCGTGAAATTCAGAGTTTTTGATCCATCCAGCATGCGATTTCTTATTGAAGCAGATGAACTTTTTATTTCTAGGAATGGCGCCAGAGGCGCAAGAATTTTGAGCCTAATGACCATTAAACCTAGTTTTTTTCTTGGGGGCATTCATATTTTAGATACACGTTCATACGTGTTTGATGAATCCGGCAAATTGCTTTACAACCCGCGCGAAGAGGAACATCTATCTAAGCTAAAAAAAGCCATGTGGGAGTGGCTGCTCATGCATCCAGAATGGAATTTGAGTCAGATGATTTGGAGACAACCTTACGAATTGATGGTGCTTAAATGAATCATAAACCAATCGTTCGAGGTGAAATATTGCCGGAAGGCGCTGATCTTGCGGATTTCCTTGCGTCAGGATGGACAAGAGAAGAAGTAATAGCGCTGGCAAGAAAATACGTCATCACGTATTCCGAAAATGGAAAAGTTTTGGCGGATCGTCAGCCTGTCGCCGCACCTCCTGAAGTTATGGCCGCCAAAAATAAACCGTCAAAAATCACGACCTTGGAACCAGCAAAAGAAGAAGACAATGTTGCTTTTAATAGAACTGATCTTGGAAATGCAAAGCGTCTTGTCGCCAAGTATGGTTCCGACTTGCGTTATTGCCACCTCTGGAAGAAATGGTTTATCTGGGATAGTCAGCGCTGGTTGAAAGATGATACTGGCGAAGCGGAGCGTTGCGCGAAGGCTACCATTCTGGAAATTTATAGAGATGTTCTAAACGCAGATGACTATGAAAACCGTGGGGAATTAAGCAAGCACGCCTTCAAGTCCGAAGCAGCAGCGCGAATCAAGGCTATGCAGACTCTCGCAGAATCTGAACCCGGTATTCCAATTACACCTGATCAATTTGATAAAGACCCATGGCTTTTGAATTGCCAAAATGGAACGCTGAATCTTCGTACTGGGAACCTTCAGCCGCATTGCCGGGAAGACTATATCAGCAAACTTACGCCGGTTTATTACGATCCCAATGCCTCCTGTCCTTTATGGGAGAACTTTCTCATGAAAATTATGGTCGCTAATATCAACCTAATTCAATTTTTACAGCGGGCAATTGGATATTCCCTGACCGGCACGATATCCGAGCAGGTAGTGTTTTTTCTTTACGGGAGCGGCGCTAATGGGAAAAGCACTTTTCTTGAAACAATTCGGGCTTGCCTGGGTGATTATGCCCAGCAAATGCCATCTTCTGCTTTGCTTGTAAAGAAGGGCGAAGCAATCCCGAATGACATTGCCCGGCTAAAAGGAGCCAGATTTGTTACCGCCTCAGAAATAGGCGAGGGTAAGCGTCTTTCTGAAGAAACGGTCAAACTATTAACCGGCGGTGATACTATTTCAGCAAGATTTATGCACGCTGAATTTTTTGAATTTAAGGCATCGCATAAAATCCTTATTGGAACAAACCATAGACCGCGCATTCACGGAACAGATCATGCCATCTGGCGGCGAATAAGGGAGATTCCGTTCGCAGTTACGATTTCAGAAGAAGAACAAGATAAAGAGCTCCCAAAAAAATTATGCGCTGAATTGCCAGGCATTCTTGCTTGGGCAGTCCGGGGCTCTCTTGAATGGCAAAAAAACGGGCTGGGCATACCGCAGGAAGTGAAAGCCGCCACAGAAGATTACCGGAAGGAAATGGATATTTTATCTGACTTCCTGCAAGAGTGCTGCCATCAAATATCGGGGATTCGCGTAAATGCCACAGAACTTTACAATACCTATAAGGATTGGTGCCACCGATCAGGAGAACATCCCCGAAGCCAAAAACTCTTCGGAGGGCAACTTACGGAGCGGGGAATCACAAAAAAAGAAATTGATGGGAGAGTTTATTATCTGGACATTGGCTTGTCCGCAAAAGAAGGCGATCCAAGATCAGGCGAATAACCCTCTACCGTATTTTGAATTTTGTAGACGATTTGGAGATTGCAACTTGCTTATTCATATCAGGTTAAAACGAGGTAGACCATTGGTAGACCATTTTCTGGGTAAATCTCTTATGAGAGTGAAATTGATGATTACCCCCAAACACGGTCTTGACTGTCTACCAATCGTCTACCGGGATTTAATTTATTCGCGGAGGTTTCTTGAATACCAGGAATAAGAAAGGGGCGGGGCGACCGCGTATGTATCCTATTGACATACTCTCAATCGGAGAAAGCATGCTGCTTCCTTGGTGGGGATTTGACATTCACAAATTCCGGCCCTTGAAAGCCGATTTAATTCATGCCGCGATCCGGCAGGAACAGCGGCGCTATGACAAGTATTTTCATCGAGAGCGCAATTTCGCGGGATTGCGAGTTACCCGGATCACTTGAACGATCACAAAATAACAGGAGGGCTTAAAATGACCTTGACTAAGACCAATATGATTCGCTATAATTTGCAAGCCATGGACATTATCCAAAGACTCGAAAATTACCGGCTTGAAAATCGTATTTCCCAAGAAGCCCTTGCCAAAAAACTCCAAGTGGCTTTTTCGACCGTCAACCGCTGGTTGAATGGCAAGGCAAAACCGAAAAAGATGCAGTGTTATCACATCGAAAAATTGATAGGAGCCAAGCCGAAAAAATGAATCAGGCGCTTTTATACCTTCGCGTTTCAAGCCGGGAACAGGAAAAGGAAGGCTTCAGTTTGGATGCCCAAGAAAAACTGGGGATTGATTATGCTTTGCGCAAAGGACTGAAAATCGCCAAAGTTTATAAAGTTTCGGAATCGGCTTGGCGCGAAGAAAGAACGGCGTTTAATTTAATGATCGACTATGCCAAGCGCCATTCGGAAATCGGGCATATCATTTTTGACGTTACCGACCGCATGACCCGCAATGACTTTGATAAGCTGAAAATCTATACGCTTATTAAAGAACACGGCAAGACCGTTCACTTTTCCCGCTCCAACAAAATCATTGACCGGAATTCCGGTTCCGAAGATGTTTTCATGCTCGATATTGAAGTGGCCGTTGCCAAGAAAATGTCCAATGACATTTCACGCAAAACACGGATGGGCATGCAGGAAAAGGCCGAACAAGGGTTTTATCCTTCCGTCGCACCTTTTGGGTACACGAACAACCGATTGACCGGCCTTCTTGAAATTGACGAAGCCATAGCGCCTTTTATCAAACGCATGTTTGAGTTAATGGCTTCCGGGAGCCATTCCCACCAGACTTTGAGCGAACAGCTTGCCAAAGAAGGGATGCGTAACAAGAACGGCAATAAATGCGGAAAAAGTGCCATTGCCCACTTCCTGCATAATCCCATTTATTATGGATGCTTCCGCTGGAAAGGCCGTTTGATTCAGGGAAGCCATCCCCCGATTATCTCCAAAGACCTGTTTGACAAGGTTCAAGACATACTGAGCGGCAAGTCAAAAATTCACATCCAGCGCAAGGGCTTTGCATTTAATAACCTGATTCTGTGCGGGGTGTGTGGATGCAAAGTCATTGGAGAAAAGAAAAAAGCCCGGTATCACTATTACCATTGCACCTTTTCAAAGGGAAGACATGAAGGCAAAGTTTATCTGCGCGAAGAAAAACTGTCCGAACTTTTTGCCGCGCCGGTCAAAGACGTAACGCTGGATAAAGATACCGCAAGCTGGATTTTTGATACCGTCTGCGAAGAAAACAAAGGCGTTGCGGAATTGCAAGACAAGCGGCTGGCGGCGCTCAAGGCAAGCTATGAAAAGGTGAATACCCGCATCAGCAAGCTGTATGACGCGAAGTTTGATAATGAAATCACGGAGGAAGGATTTATTGCTAAAGAGCGGGAATATCAGGGGCAGTTAATCCAGATCAAGGCACAAACGGAGGAATTGCAGAAGGTCAACCCGCACTTTGCGGAAGATGCCCAGTCTGCCCTCGAACTTTCTAAACGCATGTATCCGTTGTACGTTAGATCAAACTACGAAGAGAAAGCAAAACTCCTGCAACTTTTAGCCTCGAACTTCACTCTGATTGACGTAAGTCCAATCCCCACATACAAAGAGCCCTTCTCGTTTTTCCACGAAAAGGGCTCTCGTACAGAATGGCTCCCCGGCCAGGGCTCGAACCTGGGACATACGCGTTAACAGCGCGTCGCTCTACCAACTGAGCTACCGGGGAATGAGTCGATCTAAAAAATTCGTCCGTGGCCTGTTTTTAAAAAGTGCTCGCGTCGAATTGCGGATTTTTTATCTTGAAACTCTTCTTGGTAAACAAGTCTAAATGGACCGTTATGCCCGGTCCAGCGACTTGCGCCAACATGATGTTCTCGCAATCTTTCAGCCGGTGGTTTCTCTGTAAAACCAATGTAGCGTTTACCCTGTTTCCCTCGACCAGACTTTAAGGGTTCTTTTGCTTCGCGCTCTTACGGAGGCGGGTAAGATCCAAATTATCTTGAGGCCGGCCGGTGGCCTTTTTGGTTTTAATCAATTCATTGAGTCCCAAGATATGGATGGGCGTTTTTCCGTAGCGGCTTCGCCTTCGATGTTTCCACGCGTCCTCAGCCGAAACGTCCAACAGACTGCTGAGAATGTCTACCCGAACAGGTGCCAATCCGATCTGCAGAATCAGGTTAGGATCCTGAAAATCTTTTGGCTTCAAACCTTTGAGGGGTGTAAAGGTGGTGAGCGCCTGGTAAACACGTTTTGGATCATTCAACGATCCTGGAATCAAAACGTCCATATCCTTGGTAAAGCGGGGTTCCGAATAGAACATGACGGCATGAGCTCCGACGACAAGATACTTAATCTTGTAAGCGTTTAATATTTTGAACAGATCTTCGTAATCTTTGCTGACCAAGCGATTCGCCTCGCATTTTTAGAAAATCTCCCACCATGGACCAGGCTGTTTCGAATCTCGCGCTGGCTCCTGCGCGCCGCCAAAAGCGTACGTCGAAATCTTGGGCTTCTTTAAAGGACTTTGCTTTGTGGATCCAAACTTTGGATTTCATAGAATGGTGCCATTATAGCTAGGCGGAGGCGGGATTTCTACTCTTGAGAGTACGGCGGTAAGTCTCGCCGGCGATGAAGAAACGTTTCTTGATCTGGGCCTGGGTGAAATCCTGAAGCCGCTTATCCTCATCATGAAGCCTAGCTTTGATGAGGCGGATAAAAATTTCGTTGCCTTCCAGCGTGGCAAGTTCGCCCGCGGAAAGATCTGTTTGGCCCATCGTAAAGGTAGGCCCCGGCGGAAGAAGAAGTTCCGCCCAGGTGTCCTTACCGAAACGAAACTCGGCCCGCAATAGGCCGTCGATCGTCTGAAGCTCATTTTCGTCACTTTTCTTTTGGCAATTTTTCTCTAAGTGGTTGAATTTT
>CAYJTB010000058.1:0-11804 GCA_964372875.1 uncultured bacterium | reverse complement strand
TATGAGAACGATAACCAATTGATGCTATTCAACTTATAATGGGACAGTAGTGAATGGAAAGCTGGAAAAATTTTAGTAGTGTTTATTTGGAGTTTTCTCGAATGATCTTGGCAAATTTCGTTGCTGCGAAAAGGCGGCTCTGCCAAATCCTGCTTAAAACGGTTGATGCCGTTGTGAAAGGAAAAATGCTAGTTGTTTGTAAGAACGAGCTTCCTCAAATCACCCGGCTTGATGTCAAAGACAAGAAATGAATACGCAATATGGTCAACGGGCTCGAAATTCTCCCTCAGCCAACGGTAACGCTCTGGATAGAATCTTCCCGTCAACTCACTGGCACTCACCACGATACGGCCGGCGGTTGGAACTTTAGGTCTGACAATTGTGCCGGGATGCGTTTTCAAATATTGCGTCAAATACCAATCGCTCTGCCCCCAATCAAGATTCGAGTCAGCCAGGATTTTATAGGCGTTCTTACGGTTTACCAGCCATTCGTTAAAATAAGCGAGATAATGAGGATAGTAGGACATGACTGAAAGGATCAGGTAAATGCTCAGCATCGACAATGCGATTTTGAACTTAAAACCTAAGGTATTCCGGTCCTTCAAAAGACAGCCGCAAAAGATATAAAGCAAGGGAAAAATTGGGAGGAGATAGCGAATTCCTGTCTGGGCACGGTAAAAAAAACTGAAATAATTCATAAAAAAGAGAACGGGGAGGAAAATATAAAACTCGTTTTGAGAAAAACGGAATTTTTCCCGATGACGGATACGGTAAAGAAGAGCCATGAAAAGGAACAGCTGAATCGCAATCGGAATTTTAAAAAAACAAGCGATAAAATAATAATCTTTAAAACCCTTGTAAGCTGAGGTCCCCTTTTGCTGTAGCTTTCCGAGCAGGTAAACGCTTCCAAAAGTTATGTTGTTCCGTTCATCCAAGCGGACCCAATCCAATCCCTGGAGATAAGGTTTTGGAAGCCAGACGGGGATACCGCCAAGCGGATGCAAAGAAGACTGTATTGCCCGAAACATATCGCTTTCAAATCGATATTGGCCAAGAGGGAGTCCGGTTCCTTTAAAGAAAAAACCCGCGTTGATAATCAAAAGATTCGTGACGATAAAAAAAGAAACATATTTTAAGAAGAGAGACAGACGCTTGCTTAAAGCTTGGAATTTTTTTTCCCGAATTTCCCTATAAAAATCTGGGGCAAAGCGAACCGCAGCAATGATGAGGTAAATAGGATAAAGGAGGATGCCTGTGTACTTGGCAAGCTGAGCGACACCGAGCGTCGAGGCACTGAGCGCCGCCCGTTTCCATCCACCCACCTCCACGAATTTCCAAAAATAATAAGTGGCGATGAGAATCATGCCGGTCACGTAGCAATCCGTCGTCACGAGCTGTGAATGGGCGATGAGATTGGGGCAGAAGGTGTAGAGGAAAAAAGAGAAAATCCCTGCGGCTTGGCCGTAGAGTTCCTTCGCCCATCGAAACACGTAGAATCCGGCCAGGAGTGAGAAAAAAATAGTGACGTACCGTCCTAATTCCAAGTCCTTCATGGTAAATCCCGGGTCGAACCGCTTGCCAGCGGTTGCCGGAAAGCGCGTGGACTTCCAAAGGGCAGTTGGGAGTACATTCAAAAGAGAAACGGGCATCTTGGCGGAATCGTAAACGGTGGGCTTCTCAGGATGAAAATTCAGCATCCGAACCCCATAAAATGCGTAAGCACCCTCATCAAAAGTAGCCGACACGTGCTGCATGCTTGCGATTCGCAGGACTAATAATACAATCGCGAGCAAAAAAATCAGTACGAATGAACCGCGCCGGGGACAAAGAGAAGTTTTCATCTGTCGAAGCGACGTGAAAAGGTGAAGAGCTTGGCAATGAACCCCAACTGTGTGATTTGGCATCCGGTGAGAAAAACCAGCAGGGCAGAAAGAATATGTTTGGAGGCAAAAGCGTGGAAAAACTTGGGGTTGAAATGGTCACGTATCAAAAAAAAGACCATGCCCATTAATCCCCCACCTGCCACAGCGAGTCCCGGGAGAAAAAAGGTCCACCCGGCGCCAACAAAAGAATAACCCTCAGATGCCGCCAGCCGTCCCGCCATGTTCTCAGGTGCGGTTTGCGCCCCCTTTTATCTTTGTAAAGATTGCAAGGGACTTCGGCGATTTTCAATTTAAGCAATGAAGCTTTCACGACCTGCTCCGTGGCAAATTCCATCCCCGCGGCCCGGAGCCGCATTTTCTGAAAGGCCTCTCGGGTTATCCCTCGCATTCCGCAGTTCACATCACCGATTCGTGTTTTGAAAAAAAGATTCACAACCCTGGTTAAAACCGGTGTGCCCAAATAACGATGCAAGAAAGGCATCGCGTCTTTCTCAATTGAGCCCTTGAACCGATTGCCGATGACAAAATCATACCTCTCTTTCAGCTTCATAAAAAAAGGAGGGATGGCCTCCTCCGGATCATAGGCAGCATCCGCATCGACCACAATGAGATACTTTCCCTTTGCTGCATGCAATCCTGCCGTAACTGCGTTCCCGTAACCTCTCTTTTCAATTCTGATCACTCGGGCTCCGCAGCCTCTGGCAATTAGGCCCGTTCTGTCTGACGATCCGTTGTCGGCCACAATGACTTCTCCCTCTTGGCCGACAAGCAGCTCGAGCGCCTTCAAGGCCTTGGCAATGCAAATTCCGATTGTTTTTTCTTCATTCCGCGCGGGAAAGATTATGGAGAGCCGGATCATTTCGTTGGCCATATCGCATCATTTCTATCGGCAGCAGCAGATGAGATATTGATGAATGGACACGAAGGCACACGTTATTTGTCCACACAACGAAGTTTGGAGAAACGAACGGGATTTAGGCGGGGACGGCGGGATTGCCGGTTTTGTCTGTTATTTGAATCTGATCGCGTCCGCCGTAGAATTCGTGCCACGGGCGGGCCGCCTTGTCGAGAACCGCATTAAGCGCCTGAATATTTTTGACTCCCTTATCACGAAGCCAATCTTCCAAGGCCTTAGCGCCCTGTTTGCCATAAACCGGGATGCCTTCTTTCCATGTCGCGCGGCCGCAGAGGACTCCGGCGAAAGAGACTCCGGATTCCGCAGCAAGCTCGAGGCTTTCACGAAACTCATCGTCATCGACACCCGCACTTAAATAAATGAAAGGCTTCTTCGCCGCCTGAGCGGTCTGACGAAAAAATTCGACCGCTTCTTTACGCGTATAAGCTTTGGTTCCTTTAAAGGATTTTGTCCCTTCGGTGAATTGCATATTGATAGGAATCTCGACTTTCAAAACATCCACGAGATATTCAGGCTTTGAAAACTCTCTCATGCTTTCCGCAACCATCCGCGGCTTTTGCTTGGCGAAGGCAACGTCTTTTCCCTCGGAGCCGTCTACGGGATAGCCGACGAACTCCAGAAAATAGGGGACATCGTGATGGGCACACTCCGCGCCGATTCTTTCCACAAAAGAGTGTTTGTTTTGATTCACTTCTTTTTTGTCATCGGGATGGTAATAAATAAGAACCTTGATGGCATCCGCACCCGCTTTGATGAGTTTTGAAACCGTCCAATCTTCCAAAAGATCCGGAATCCTTCCGGGCCGGGTGTTGTCATAGCCGGAAGATTCATAGGCTAAAAGAACGCCCGCATTCGAATCCTTCACTTTCACCGCATCGAGTCCATACTCGGGATCTAAAAGAATGGCGCTCGCCTGAGGCGTAAGAACTTTGGTGACCGCGCATTTAAATTCTTTCATCATGGCCGGTGTGACTTCTTTGGGGTCAACGCCCTTGGCCTTGGCGATTGATTTGAGAAGCGAGCCGCGTTGGTCCATTGCTGCCGCGCGAATCACGCCTCGCGAATCTGAAAGTGCTTCGAGTCCTTTTAATTTTCCTTGGGTAATCTTAGCCACGAATGGATCTCCTTTTATCCCCCTCACCTTTCTCCTCTCCCCCCAAGGGGAGAGGACTGGGGTGTGGGGCGTATTCTAACGAAGCGCTTCGTCAATGCCGCGCTGAATGTTCGTCTGCGATTGGTAACCGACCATCCGATGAACTTCCTTGCCGCCCTTAAAGATAAGAAGCGTGGGAATTCCCTGAATCCCGAAACCTTGAGCGGCTTCCGGATTTTCGTCCACATTAAGTTTGCCGACTTTGACCTTTCCCGCATTGGCTTCGGCGATCTTTTCGACAACCGGGGCCAGCGCACGGCACGGGGCGCACCATTCCGCCCAAAAATCTAAAAGAACGGGGGTTTGTGACGAAAGAACCTCCTGCTTGAAATTGGCATCTGTGATCGTAAGCTCTCCACTCATAAAATCTATCCTTTCCTCCCTTTATAAGTCCATCCTTGCCTGCGAAAAGGATGCTAATATACAATAGCTGCCGGAGACGCGCAAGATAACGCTACCTTAATGCGGACGATATCACGCACCCGTGACTTTGGAAACAATCACAAATCATCTCATCAAGGAAAGAAGCCCTTACCTTAAATCTGCTGCACACCAGCTTGTCCGTTGGCACCCTTGGCGCCCGGCGGCCTTTCAAGAAGCCCAAAAACTAGACCGCCCGATCCTCCTAGATATCGGCGCCGCATGGTGTCATTGGTGTCATGTGATTGACCGCGAGAGTTACGAGAATGAAGAGATCTCCAAAATCATTAACGAAAATTTTGTTGCCATCAAAGTCGATCGCGATGAGCGACCGGATATCGACGCCAGGTACCAAATGGCGGTCGGTGCGCTCACCGGCCAAGGCGGCTGGCCGCTCACCGCTTTTCTTACTCCCCAAGGCGAGGTCTTTTTCGGCGGCACTTATTTTCCGCCTGAGGACGCCTACGGTCAGCCGGGATTCAAACGTATCTTAAAACGCATTGTTGATCTTTATAGCACACGCAAAGCAGATATTTTAAATGACGCAAAAAAACTTTCTTCAATTTTTGAGAATCCTCCCGCCGCCAAGTCCCGAACTGACAATCTAAATCCTGAAATCATTGAAAACTGCAAGTACGCCCTGAAGCATCATTTTGATTTTACGCACGGCGGATTCGGCAACGCCCCCAAGTTTTTTCATCCTGCGGCCTTGGACTTTATTCTCAATCAATATTTTTTTACCAAAGAAAGCTGGCTTCGCGCGGTCATTGAAAAAACACTCACCGCCATGGGAAAAGGCGGCGTTTACGACCAATTGGGCGGAGGCTTTCACCGCTACTCCGTGGATGAACGTTGGGTCGTTCCCCATTTTGAAAAGATGTCTTATGATAACGCGACCCTTCTTTCAGTGTACTCCAAAGCCTTTCAGCTTTTTGGTAAGCCCTTTTTCCTTGAAATTGCAGGGGGAATTCTTCATTGGGCCAAAACCGTGATGACGGATAAACAAGGGGGCTTTTATGCGAGTCAGGATGCGGATGTGAATCTCCATGACGACGGTGATTACTACACCTGGACCCGCAAAGAAGCTGAATCGCTTTTCACGCAAGAAGAAAGCTGGGCGGTCCTTCCCTATTTTGATATTGAAGATCAGGGTGAGATGCATCATGACCCTTCACGCAATGTCCTTTTTGTCGCGCGTGAACCCGAGGTCTTGGCCCGCGATATGGAATCAAAACCCCAAGAAGTCATTGAGCGGATTGAATCGGGAAAACAAAAACTCCTTAAGGCCCGCGGCAAACGCAAAACTCCTTTTGTCGATCAAACACTTTATACCAATTGGAACGGTCTGTGGATTCAAGGCTATTTTGCCGCCTTCCGTGCCCTTGACGATCCGTCTCTCAAAGACTTTGCGCAAAAAACTTTGGATCGTTTTATGACAGAAGCTTTTAATCAAAGCAAAGGAATGGCACGCTATTTGGACGAAGAAGAAAATTTGGCGGAAGGATTTCTGGAAGATCAGGTAGAAATTTGTGCGGCTTCCTTAGACGCCTTCGAAGTCACCGCAGATCCAAAATACTTGGAATTCGCAAAAAAACTTTCGCAGATTCTTGTGGAGCGCTTCGGGGCACTTGAGGGAGGATTCTTCGATACGGCAACGCTCAAAGAAGAAGGACATCTCAAATTCCGCGAAAGAAAGATTCAGGATTCTCCTACCCGTTCTGCAAACTCAACGGCGATTTCTTGTTTTCTTAGGCTTTATCATCTGACGGGCAAAAAGGGATTCCTAGAGACCGCCGAAACCTCCCTTCGTTTTTTTTACGATGACGCCAAGTCCCTTTCTCATTCGGCGGCGGGCTACATTCTGGCCTTGGATTTTTACCTTAAGGATGCCTTCAAGGTCACCGTCGTGGGACCCAAAAATCATCCTTCCTTCGCCCAACTTCATAAAAAGGCGCTTTCTTTCTATCATCCGCATGGGGTCACGCTTCCGGTAAGCGAGGAGGCGAAAAACTTTTTGCTTGATCCTTCCCTTATTCCATTGTATGAGAGTAAGAAAAGCACGCCCCAGGCGCTTGTCTGTGTCGGAAAAAGGTGTCAGCCCATCACCGAAAGCCCGGAAGAACTCAGCCGGCTCCTGGAGAACGAAAAGAATGCAACTACAGGTTCTTAAGCCCCAACAGCGTTCTTCCTTTACTCCTCTATTTCTTCTGATTGCCATCCTTGTAGGGGTTGGAGGTTATCTTCTTTATCTCCTGCCAAAGACCGTAAGTCCTCAGAAATTAAACCGCGATGAGCGGGCCTACTTTCAAACCCTTTACCGCGATACTTGGCATTACCTTGCAAATCACATTGAACCAAAAACAGGCCTTCCCTATGACTCCAGCGCCCAACAACCGCCCACCTCCATGAGCAATGTGGGGCTTTATTTAGCCTCCACCGCCATTGCCGCGCGCACAGGTCTCATTTCCCGGGAAGAGGGACTCACACGAATTGAAAAGGTCCTGGATAGCCTTGAGCAAATGGAAACCTGGCGAGGTTTTCCACGGCCTTGGGTTTTGGTAAGGACCGGCAAACCCACTCACGGAGACGAATTTAATTACGGACCCCACATTGCCACTCTGGTAGGTGGACTCATTGTCGCAAAAACTACCTTTGAACAAGCGGTCCCCCGGATTGAAAAACTTCTCTCCCGGATGGAATTTAAAAGTCTCTACGATAGTCATAGCGAATGGCTCAAAGGCGGTTACAACGTAAAGACCAATAATTTTGCGGTCTTCCAGCCGTGGGGACATTGGTACTACAAATATTTTGCGGCCGACACCCGGCTCTTGAGTTTTTATCTCGTCGCCCGCAAGGCTGCCCCCAAAAAACATTGGTTTGCCCTCATTCGTCCCACGGAACAAAAGGAAGGCGAAACTTTTTATGCCTTGCCTCAACCCAACAGCGGACTCGCCCTTCAATTTCTGCCGGGGCTTTTTTTAGATGAGCGGGCAACGCAAATGGGGGGATCCCAGAAAAATTTAGCGCGGGCCCAGATGAAGAGTGCCAAAAAAATGGGAGCTCCGGTATGGGGCTGGTCGCCTTCACAGGCTCCGAATGGAAGATATTTGGTCGAAGGAGAATTGCGGGATGAAATTGTGACGCCTTACGCAAGCATCTTGGCGGCTATTTATTATCCGAAACAGACTTATGAAAATCTGAAAAGATTAGAGAGTTTGGGGGCTCGTCCACAGCTTCCTCAGCCTCAAAATTACGGCTTTTTGGATTCGGTCAATTGGAAAACCGGGGCGGTTGCCAAAAATTATATGACTCCCAGCCAAGGCATGACCTTTCTCTCACTTGCCAACCTTCTTTACGATGGAATCGTCTGGAAAAGTTTCAGTGAAGACCCCGTCGTAAAGAGAGGCTTGGAAGTTCTTTAACCTCATCCGCTTTTCGAAACAAATAAAAAATCCTTACCTTTTCGCTTGGCCTCAAGAAGCGCTTGGTCCGCTTTCTCGATAAGGCTCTGGCTGTCCATTTCTCCGGAATCCTCAAAAACGCAGAGTCCCATACTCACGGTCATGGTGATTGTAATTTTTCCTGAGACAAAACGGTGCTCCCGAATATTTTTGGCTATTCTTTCACCGACAGCTTTGGCTCCCTCGAGCGGAGTTTCTGGAAAAATCACAAGGAACTCATCGCCTCCGTACCGGCCAAGAATATCCATAAGACGGACACTATTTTTTAAGATCTGAGCCACCTCTTTGAGCAGAAAATTCCCAACCAGGTGTCCATAGGGGTCGTTGACTTTCTTAAAATCGTCGAGATCCATCATCATGATGGACATTAGCCCGGCCATAGCGTCTCGCGCGCGCCGTCTCCTTGGCAATCTCGGGCAAAATAAAACGGTGATTATAAAGTCCCGTAAGGTCGTCGGTCACCGATTGCTCTTCTAGTTTCACGTTTAAATGTTCAAGCTGAGCTTTCCGTTCCACTGCCTTATCTTGTAAAGACCCCAGAAAAACCCGAAAAGGAAAAAGACAAAAGGGGTCGCCAGACTCATGTAGAGATAGAAAAAAGCGTGAACGGCGAGTTCCTGTTGAAACCACGCGGGACTCGCCTGACCGGCAAAGGCCATTCGAAATAAAAGACAGCCTGACGGCGCTCCTAGGCCAAGAAAAATTCCTATCAGGCCGCCGAAAATTCGCCAAAAGCGGGAGGTTCTTGACACGGTTGGCTTAAATGCTGTGCTTGTATTTAATAAAGGCCGCAAGCGCTTTCATTTCATCGCTATCTTTGGGAAGGGGTTTGCCTTTGGCTTTCTCTACCATATATTTGTTGATCACATCAGGAAGATTGTCGCCCGCCAAATCGACTTTAGAACGCTCAATCGCTTTCGGGCCTTTGTGACATAGAATGCAGGCATATTTAACCCCCAAGGGTTCTTTCTTTAGAAAAAGTTCTTCTCCCCGCGCAATCAGTTCAGGCGAAGGTTGACCCTCTTCAGCATAGCTCGCCGCAATCCAGAACGAAAAAACTAAAAAAGATAGAAAAAGAAATAAAATTTGTCTTTTTATGAGACCCTCATATCCAAGTTACGGAAACTTCCACCGAAAAAACATGGGCATGGTAGTTTCCAAATTCTGCGCTGGGGTTAGCCTTGTAATAATAGAACTCGTAACGGGGTTCGATCGTCATATTTTTTCTTACGAGCCATCGCCATCCCGTTGTTAATCCTAAACGTTGATTTTCTACCCCCATCGGCAATCCTGAACGCGTAAAGTCATTAAAATTATCGGCCCAGGAATATTCCAGCGTACTGGTAAACGTTAGATCTTCAAAAAACGCATAATCCAGACTCATAAGCCATGTCTGGACGTTGGCATCAAAAGAAGGCGTATTGCCGGCGCTGGGCGAATCGTTAGCCGGCGTATCGACATTGGCGTTTTGGCACGAAAAGGAAATAAGACTCATTAGTTTTTGCATGGGTTGAAACATCACGTCAAACGTATAAATATTCGAAAGAAAACTACTTTCAACCGTGGGTTCGTTTTCTACGCGCGGGAGATAATCATCCAAACGAAATTGATAACGAAATGCGGGTTGCAGCCATTTGACGGGCTTGAAGGTAACACGGGACGTAAACTCGTTGGTCCGGATATTTAAAGCGTCGAAGAAGGCGGATCGCGCGGTGTTGGCCCCTGGATCCGTCTCTCTTTTATCGTCGTAGTCATTGTTATTGCTCCGGTGCCTAACCTGGTTAGTGAGATCCATCCAAGAAAAAGGCGCTATGTGAGCGCCCAAAGTCCAGATGTTTCTTGTAATGTAGGTGATCGTCTCGCGGCTGAAAATTTCATTGGCGTTAGGTGCCGATTGGCCCGTAAGACTTGTACGGTCTTCGCTTAACCAGTTTCTCGTCTGTTCAAATTCCAAGTCATGGTAAACAGCGGTCCTGGGGATTCTTGTAAAACGAAGGGATACCCCCTCTCCTAAACGGCCTACTTTATTATCATTGTCGCTTTTTTCTGTATTGTTAATGATGCCGTCGGGCGTTCCTAACGTGGTGTCTTGAGGGTAAAGAGAACTCCCTTGTCGCATCAAGGTCTCGGCCTTGAGCTTCGTTGTGACAGAAAATCCCGTCCAAGGAACCATCATGCTATGCACCACCCAGGTATGGGAGTCAAAATCGTTATCAGCCCTTGCATCCCGCACCTGTTTGGGATTGGCAAAATTGGTAATCACACGCTGTTCGTTCATCTCAAAAATGGATTCGACTTCGCGGTTGCGGAGATGCGCAAACCGGTAACCCACGGAGGCAAGCGCCTTTTCGTTCCAAAACCATTTTTCGGCCCCTAACGTGGTGGTCACCCAATTCGTCTCCGGGGCTTGATTTTGGACACGGATTTTTTTATCCGCAGCGGTCGCTGTGGTAGAAAGATTTTTTTCTTCCCGGCTTAGTTCGCTTCGGACAAATTCCCAGCGTTGTTCACCGTTGAGGGTAACACCCTTAACATCATGACTGGCCTTGATTGCAAAAACATCCACGATCTCATCAATATCCTGCCAAGAAGGACCGATGTTGCGCGTGATTGCTCCTTCGCGAACGGCTGTCCAAGTTAAATGTGATTTTGCACCGTCCTTGTATTCCCGCTCGTAAAGAAAGCTGATGTCAGGCAGTTCCTCGGGTGTTAAACCTGCTTCGATGGAAAAATGACCAATATCCAGTTGAAGAACTTTGTCGGTTTCGTTGTGCTGCAGAACAGAGAAAGGATAATAGACGCCGCCGGTGCCGTCATAATATTTTCGAAACTCTTGATAATCAAAATGGACAAACCCAAATTTTTCTTTTTGAACATGGATTTTTCCCGCCATATCGTTTTCATCGATAAGGGCATGCCCTTCCACAAAAACGGAAATTTCGTCGGGAAGTTTTTCGTCCAAAGAAAAGTTTTCGATTCCGCCGACATAACCGTCCCTTTTCCAATGATGAGCGCTGTATTTCTCTACATCCCCATCGACGGCGGTATAACGCAGCGGTTCCGCAGTGATCGTGACATCGGGTACCTCAAGAGCCAGAGCGACAGAGAAGATGGGACTCGTTAATAGAAGCGCTCCTATTAAAAAATTGACTGTTAATTTCTTAATATCGTAAATGATCATCGAAGTTGGACCCGTGAGGAGCTGTGTGACAGCCGGCGCTGAAACAGCTCCCCTGAGGCAGCCTCCCTCCATGGTTTTGCTTTCCGATCATTGGGAAATTCACTTGCATGTGACAGCGAAGACATAAATTGTTATCCCGAACGATCAACATCTTTTCATGAATCGAACCATGGACCTTGTGACAGGTGGTGCATCCTTCGCGCGCTGCCTCATGCTCCCAGACGAAAGGCCCGCGTTGTTCCTTGTGACATTTGTAACAGGCCTCATTAACGTCCTGAAGTGTGGTGGCAGACCACGGCCTCACATCTTCTCCGTGCGGACTATGACAATCGCTACAACTCATCTTTCCTTCAAGGACGGGATGATGATGGGGTAAACGGAATTCGGCCCTTTTATCCATGTGGCAGGAAAAACAGGCTTCGGGGTTTTTGGCGGGATTAACGATATTATTTTTTCCTCCGCTCGCATCGACGTGAATGCTGGCGGGACCATGACACATTTCGCAGCTTTGTATTTTAACTTTGTCGTGCGGAATGCTGATCCTGGCATGGGCTGATTGCTGAAATTCCTTCACTTGTTTTTCATGACAGGCGCCGCAGGATTCCGAACCGACGTATTGCGCGGCTTTAGGTCCGAGCATCCCCTCAAAGGACACATTCTTTGTATCCGGTTTCGGCACATTGACTGTTTCCTCGCCTTCTCTTTTTTTTTCTACCCCCTCCGAATTAGAAACGCCAAAAAATAAAATCAAAGAGACTCCGGCAAAGAGAGCGAAACTGATTAATTTAAT
>CAYJTB010000057.1:7720-11974 GCA_964372875.1 uncultured bacterium | reverse complement strand
TTCCTCTCCCTGACTTTGTAACAACCTTAAGAAACAGCAAGATATAACATCTCACTCCGGAGGGTTGTAATTCTCTAGGGGGGGGGTAATCTTCAAACAGAAGTATCAAAAATAACAAAATTAAAAAATGACACAATTAATGTCACATAAAATTCGGTTAGTCTGCAGAAAGACGCCTGCAGTGTCAGTCAGTCTGGCTCTTTTCTTTTTCTCACTTCCCTCCCCGGGAAGCGTTGCCCTGGCTTCATTTTCAGTCGGAGAGGAATCGATTCAGCCTGTAGATACTTCGATTCGTACAGTTCCTGTTGCTCCGACAGGCGAGTTGGCTCCACAGGAAACTGAGCCAACTTCCCCTGCCGACGGGCCGGCAGATTCTCTTGAGTTTCTCCAAGAGAGCCCGGTTGAAGAGATACCTCTCGACTTGGAATCCGAAATGGCTGAGGAAGATCAAGGCGGGAAGGGTGCTGTGCACGCCTTTGCAATTAATGACCCCTACTTCAATTCCACGGGAAGCTGGGGGCAATCTTTCGCAGACCTTTACGGAGTGAAACAGGTGGTGGGTCCGAATGGCGAAGCTTGGAACATCAGCAAGGGAGAGGGTGTGACTGTGGCAGTGATCGATTCAGGGGTAGATTTTACCCATTCCGATCTTGGTTCCAACAAGTGGATTAACACGAAGGAACTCAATGGAAAAAAAGGCAAGGATGACGACGGAAATGGTTTTATAGATGACATCTACGGCTGGGATTTCGTTAAAAAGAAACCTCTTCCGGCAACGGGTTTAGACGGACTCGGCCACGGAACACACGTGGCCGGGATCATCGCAGCAGACCTCAATAGCCAGGGTATGGTGGGGGTTGCTCCCAAGGCCAAAATTATGTCTGTTAGAGTTCTCGATCCAGACGGTTCCGGAGACTGGGGAAATCTCGCTAGGGGAATCCACTACGCTGCCAAGAGTGGAGCCAAAATAATCAACATATCCTTGGGAGGCCACAAATCACAGATAACGACGAACCAACTCAACTTCTTGAAAGCCGAGGTTAAGTTTGCTACTGACCGAGGTTGCGTGCTGGTCGCGGCCGCGGGCAATTCATACCAAGATGTGAGTGATTTCTATCCCG
Source organism: uncultured bacterium (assembly GCA_964372875.1). Classification (GTDB taxonomy): domain Bacteria; phylum Omnitrophota; class Omnitrophia; order Omnitrophales; family JACQLI01; genus CAYJTB01. Next base: position 10,853 of record CAYJTB010000057.1, on the reverse strand, counting down.
CCAGCCTCCCGGGAGTCATTGCCGTGGGTGCCACAGACCCGTCCTCCACCACAGCGTTGTTTTCAAATTTCGGCAGTCGGCTTAACTTTGTGGCGCCGGGGGTTGGCATTCTTTCAACCCTCGCAACAGGAATGCAAGGCTGGTTCAATACAATCGTTGGGAGCAACTTCGCCGTTGCGGCTGGCACCTCGATGGCTTCGCCCATGGTTGCGGGCGCGGTGGCGCTTCTACAGGCTTGGAAGCCTAGCATAACGTATACCGAAATATTGAATCGCCTAAAGCTTTCCGCACAGGATTTGGGAGCAGCAGGCTTTGACAAGTATTACGGCTGGGGTCTAGTGAACGCCTTCGGAGCTCTAACAGTTAATCTTGCCGGCAGGGCTCTTTCCAATTTTAGTGCCCCCGCCATCCAGGACGTGCCAGTGACGAATTTTATGGGACTCAACAATCCTGTGTCCGGGCCAAATTACGTTGTGAGGGCTTTTGATTTTCTAGAAATTCCCTCAGATCTCCAAGCGGCTCCTTCCTCTTCTTCAATGGCCCAGCCAGGGAGATTGAGGTATGAGATGCCCCTTCAGGCGCCTCGCTTTTCTTCCACGGAGCCGGGGAGAAGGAAACCCTCTATTTCAATAAAGTCTGCTCAGCAGACAACCGCCCCCAGTCCGGAATCTCAAAAGGAGCGTTTTTTCCCTCCCCGAACTGTGACAGGGCCGGCTAGAGAGGAGACCCGGGTACATGAAGTCCTTCGAAGCGTTCTGGGAGAAGAACTCACCGACAGGGAACTGACGCGCGGGGAAGAGTCCTTGGCCCTTGAAAGCGCTATTGATCTTTTGACGAAGCGTTTTAGTCAAATAAGGCAGGCTTCTCAGAGGGAAGGCGTTCCCCCAATCAATGACAAGGAAACGGCTAGACCCGTCTTGAGCCCTAAGGAAATGCGCAAACGGGTGCGCCGCCAACTCGCCCTCCTAAGACAATTTCAGCTTAAACAGTCCCAGACACTTCATGCCGAGCCTGAAGAGCAGGTTATCCAGGAAACCACGATTGTCCCCAGCGCTGCAGTGCAGCAGGTACCGGAAGGTTAAAACCGGTTTTGACCATTCCCTCAGATCCGTCTTGACAAACTGAACATTTGTTCAGTATCCTCTTCGTGAGGAGGATTCCCCGAAATGCAAACTCTCACGGAGCGCCAAGAAACAGTTCTTGAATTCATCACTGCTTTTCTTGAAAAGAAAAAAATTCCTCCGACGGTCCGGGAAATTCAGGAGCATTTTAAATTCGAATCCACCAATGCGGCTGTCGATCACCTCGCCCAGCTTGAAAAGAAAGGTTACCTCAAGCGCCTCCCGGGAGTTTCGCGCGGGATTGAGCTCACCTCAAAATCCATTTCTTTCCATCCGAATGTCGTAAACGTTCCTCTGCTCGGACAAATCGCGGCCGGAACCCCAACGCTTGCGGAAGAAAATATCGAAGGCTATTTTCATTTAGATAAAACTTTTATTCGGGGCGACGGACATTTCTTTTTGAAAGTGAAAGGCGAAAGCATGAGAGACGCGGGGATTCGTGACGGCGATCTTGTCTTGGTGCAACAACAGGAAGAAGCTCAGCCTCGTGAAATCATCGTGGCTTATTTAGAAGGGGAGGCGGCCGTTAAATATTTTTCCAATCGCCGGGGGATCATCGAGCTCCGTCCGGCACACTCCGGCTTTTCACCGATTAAAATTACGAAAGAAAAATACCCGGATTTCCGGATCCTTGGAAAAGTCCGCGCGGTATTGAGGATACTATGAAAGAGCATCAGAGCACCGGGACACCAGAGCACCTATGCTGACCGAGATTGACGAACCTATCGAAGCCGGCGTTGTCTTCCGCAAAAACGCAGTACGGCCCGTCTGGTTTTTCTGGAAGGGGAGAAAGTACTCCGTTAAGGAAGTCAGTTACTGTTGGAAAGAAAAAGTAGGGGACGGAGTCATTCATTATTTCTCCGTTTTCGACGGAATCAATACGTTTGAACTTCAATATGATTCTAAGCTTTTGAGTTGGAAGCTGGGAAAGGTGACGGGCGATTGATTATCCGAAAAGGCCTCCAGCCCGCGCTTCAGCAAAAACCCAATGACCAGGAAAGAGTCATTATTCATTTTGATCTGGACGCCTTTTTTGCCCAGGCGGAGCAGGCGGCTGATCCCACACTTCGCGGCAAGCCTGTTTTTGTGGTGGGTCATTCGATGAAATCCGGCGTTGTCCTTACGGCAAGCTACGAGGCCCGTAAATATGGAGTAAAGACCGGCATGTCTTTGCGCGGCGCCAAACTCCTTTGTCCTTTTGCCCGTCTTGTTCCGGCTGATTGCGCTAAATATTCGGACACCTCCGAGCAAATTTTTTCTCACCTCACAACTTACACCCCTCTCGTGGAAATTTTTTCCATTGATGAGGCCTTTATGGACGTCACCGGCACCTATTCTTTTTGGAAAACGCCTGAGGAAATCGCGCGCCGAATGAAGCAGTGGGTTTGGAATCACTTTCATCTGACGCTTTCTGTGGGGATTGCCCCGAATAAGCTTTTGGCAAAGCTGGCAAGTGACCGCAGCAAACCCAACGGTCTTTTTAGAATCCGCCCAGGCGAAGTGGAAGATGTTCTGAAGACCCTCCCCGTGGAAGAATTCTGCGGCATCGGTTCAAAAATGAAAGCGCATCTTAATCAAATGGGGATTGTTACAGCCCAAGATTTGGGGCGGTTTTCAGAAAGCATTCTTCTTGAGCGATTTGGAATTTTAGGCTCGGTCTTAAAACGTATGGGTCAGGGTATCGATCATTCTCCGGTGCTCGCCGCTGATTTTTCAGATCAGGTCAAATCCATGGGCCATTCTTATACCCTGCCGCACGCCACCCAAAATCGCGAAGAACTCTTTCGTTATCTGCTATGGCTTTCAGAAAAAGTCGCCCGCAGACTAAGACGCCGGGACTACGAGGGGCGGGTGGTTCATGTGACAATCCGTTTCTCGGATTTCCAGACCCTTGCGAGGCAGCACAATTTTTCTTTTTATATGAATGAAGGCATGCAAATCTTTGGTGCCGCCAAGCAGATTTTCTCCCAGATCGACAAACCCTCCCGGCCTGTCCGGCTTTTAGGGGTAAG
>CAYJTB010000057.1:0-7620 GCA_964372875.1 uncultured bacterium | reverse complement strand
ATTTCTTAGAAAAATCAAGGTTGGACCTTTACTTCCCTTAAAAGGGAAGGTATCTTTATGTGCGGAGGGTTAGTAAGGTGGAGTTGGTTAAAACAAAAATTTGGCTTGTCCTGTTACCCGCAATTCTTTTAATCTCCGGTTGTTCTTCTTTACCCAAATCATCTTCACTCAAACATCCTGAAGCGCCCGCGGACCAGCTTTTTTTGACACCCGCCCCCAGTTTTGAATCCTCCGAATTTTCAAAACGGTGGGCCGGAACGATCACTGAACAAGATAAAATCCGTTATCTTTTAGAGCGTATCGGGGCTTCCCGCAATCATTTCATCCGCAACGGCGAAGTCCACAGCGGAGCGCACGCCAGACAGTGGCTTCTTTATAAATTGGGACATTGGGTATCAGGCGTAGACACCGCGGAAGATTTTGTGATCAGGGTCGCCGGGTTTTCGCAAAAGACAGGCCGGCCTTACCTCGTGCAATCGGCCGAAGGAAAAAGCTATTCGCTCAAAAGTTTTTTGAAAAATGAATTGTCGGCGTTTGAAAAATACCGCTTTTCTATCACCGGTCGCGCTCAGGAAATGGTTCCAAATCCAGGCCGGGTTTCTTTATCTACGCTCCTTGCAGCCCGGACCTCTCGGTAACATTCCCCGTTTTTTTCATTTCCTCAAGCTTTTTTCTCTTATTTTTTTTGTGACTCTTCGATCCCCTTTAGCGGATAATGTTTCCATGAACAATCGTCTGGCCAAAGAAAAAAGCCCCTATCTTCTCCAGCATGCCCATAACCCCGTGGATTGGTATCCATGGGGCGAGGAGGCATTCCAAAAAGCCCGAAAGGAAAACAAACCTATTTTTCTTTCCATCGGTTATTCGACCTGCCATTGGTGCCATGTCATGGAAGAAGAATCTTTTGAAAATCCGGAAGTTGCCAAAATCATGAATGAAAATTTTGTCTCAATCAAAGTGGATCGGGAGGAACGGCCCGACCTTGATAATGTCTACATGGCGGCTGTTCAGGCCATGACAAGCCAAGGCGGCTGGCCTTTGAATATTTTTCTCACCCCCCAAAGAAAACCTTTTTTTGGAGGAACCTATTGGCCTCCGGAGGACCGATGGGGGAGGCCTGGTTTTGTTTCCGTTTTGCGTTCGGTCGCGGATTCTTGGAAGACAAACGAAGGAAACATCGTAAGACAAAGTGAAGATCTTACTCACCTCATTCAAACACGCGTCGAATCAAAGGCCGCAATGACATTTTCCCTGGGCGAAGAAACACTCGATCGGGCCTTTCAAGATTTGGAATCCTTCTTTGACCCAGCCTATGGAGGATTCGGTCACGGAACGAAATTTCCGAGAAGCCACGCGCTTTCCTTTCTTCTTCGCTATGGAAAGAGGACAGGAAAGAAGGAGGCTTGGGAGATGGTCGAAAAAACACTTCATGAAATGGCGCGCGGGGGAATCCGGGACCACGTTGGAGGAGGCTTTCACCGCTATTCCACGGATCCTCGTTGGTTTCTCCCGCATTTTGAAAAAATGCTTTACGACCAAGCCTTGATTTCAAAAACTTATCTCGAGGCTTATCAGGCAACGCACCAAGAAGCCTACGCCACGATCGCTCGTGAAATTTTTGATTATGTCATGAGAGATTTAAAGGGTAAAGAAGGTGCTTTTTATTCGGCTGAGGATGCCGATTCCCTTGATCTAAAAGCAGGAAGAAAGCGCGAAGGTGCATTTTATGTTTGGGAAAAACGGGAACTTGAGGAACTCTTGGGAGATAAAACAGCCGAAATCATAAGCTTTATCTTCGGCATCCGGGAAGGCGGAAATGCCGGGCAAGATCCGCACGGAGAATTTCCCGGAAAAAATGTTTTCTTTCTCGCCCAAAATACCGAAGAAGCTTCGGAAAAATTCAAGATGCCCCTCCAAGAAATCGAACGCATCGTCGGGGAATCCAAGAAAAAACTTTTTGAAGCTAGATCCAGAAGGCCGCGTCCTCACCTGGACGACAAAATCCTTACGGATTGGAACGGCCTCATGATCTCAAGCCTTGCCATAGGAGGATCCCTTTTGGAAGATCCTCATCTTTTGGAAGCTGCCCGTCAGGCGGCTGATTTTATTCTGGAACAACTCGTCCGAAAAGACGGCCGGCTGCTTCATCGTTACCGGGATGGGGAGGCTTCTATTTTGGGAACGATCGAAGATTACGCATTTTTCTCACTCGGCCTTTACGATCTTTATGAGGCAACCTTCGAATCACGTTACCTTGCCGAGGCAAAACGGCTTACCCAAGAAATGATCCGGCTTTTCTGGGATGAGGGGCACGGAGGATTTTTCTTTACCGCGAGGGATGCGGAGACCTTGATCATCCGTCAAAAGGAAATCTATGACGGCGCAATTCCCTCGGGAAATTCTGTGGCAGCGCTTAACCTTCTTCGCATCGGCCGCCTCACGATGGAAAAAGATTTTGAAAAAAAAGAAGAAAGTCTTTTCCAATTTTTTTCCGAGCAGGTTCGTAAGAATCCCGAAGCCTATTCTCAATTCCTTATCGCCCTTGATTTTATCTTAGGTCCTTCTCACGAAGTTGTGATTGCAGGAGAGGAATCCAATCCCAGGACGCAAGCTTTTCTACGAACCGTTCGTTCGCGTTTTATTCCCAACAAAGTCCTCGCGTTCCACCCCGCGGACCGGAAAAAAGCGGCTGCCATCGAAAGGCTGATCCCTTTTATCGAAAACCAATTGCCGGTGAAGGACAAACCGACCGCTTATGTCTGCAAAAACTACGTCTGCAAATTTCCCATCACCGAAATTTCAGAATTGGAGAAACAGCTTTAAAAGATTTTCCCGGTTCCAACATCGTTCTTGCTAAAGGATGAATTTCTTGGCAAGATGAATTCAGCCATGAGTAAACAACCCTCGATCGCGCCTTTCCAAAAACATGTGTTTGTCTGCACGGGACCTCGCTGCGCGCCGGAAAGTTCGCCCGCCCTTTATCAGCAGCTTAAGGCTCGTCTTAAAGAACTGGGGCTTTCCGAAGGACAGGATCGGATCAACCGAAGTCAGTGCCAGTGTTTTGGAGTCTGTGAAGGCGGGCCGATTATTGCGGTTTATCCGGAAGGGACATGGTATCACCACGTCACTCCTGAAAAATTAGAACGGATTATCCAGGAGCATCTCCGGGGCGGTCAGCCTGTCCGGGAATTTGTCTTTCACCAACAAATTTAGTTCGGGTTAGATAAGTCCAGCCGATCACTGCAAATCCTACCAAAAAGCTCCCCTTGAGCCACCTGCCCAGAAACATTTCCAAAGGGCCTGCCAAGGTGGCAAAAAGCGCGGAAGTAGCAATCGCCCAATTTTTTAAAGCCTCTCCCCAAAGATTTCCCTCACCCTTCCCTCTCCCTGTGGGAGAGGGTTGGGGTGAGGGTGTTTTCCAAAACCCGGGCGGCGAAACTTTCTTGAAAAAATTTCTAAGGTGCTCTTCGGGTACGGGTGAAGTAAGAAACGTGAGAGGGAGCCAAAAACACGCCGTACCGAAAACCATGTAAAGGAGGTAGAGAAGAGGATCGGGAGGAATGCCCAGGAATGAAAACACTTTTGCCCGGATAATGATTAAAAAAAGGCTCGCACACATGGCCGCGATTTCACTCCAGGCATTGACGCGCCACCAAAACCAACGCAAGAGATAAACGGGTCCCAGGCCTGCCGTCAGATTCAGAACCAAAGTAAAAATTTGGCTGATGCTACTGACATAAAAAGCAATCCAGGCGGCAGCGCCGGCCAGGACGAAAGTGGCGATCCGGGAAATAAAAATATAATGAGATTGGACCGCATCTTTTTTTACGAAGCGTTTATAGAAATCATTCACCAGGTAAGAAGCGCCCCAATTCAGTTGGCTGTCCACCGTGGACATGAAGGCGGCAAAAAAAGATGCCACCAGAACCCCGCGCAACCCGGCCGGTAGAAGCATGGTGATCAAACGAGGATACGCCCTTTCATGATCCACATAGCCTTTCCCTGCTTCCCCAACCCAAAGTGCGGCATCGGGAATCAAAATCAAAGACGCCAGGCCTGTGACAATCCAGGGCCACGATCTTAAAACATAATGAGCGATGTTGAACCAAAGCATGGAGGCCATCGCTTCTTTTTCATTTTTACAGGACACCATGCGCTGCACTGCGATGCCTCCGCCGTCCGCATTTTTCCACGCCCACCATTGGATAAGAAAAAGCCCCGCAAGCCAGCTGTATTTTTCGGAAGGAGGAAGAAATGAAAGATGAGATGTCTGGGACAATTTTTCTACAAGGGCTGAGGGTCCGCCTACCGCGTGGACGGAATAAATAGCGAGGATAACGGCGCCGGTCATGGCCCACGCGAATTGAAAAAGATCGGTAAGAATAACTCCCAAGTAGCCGGAGAGGGAGGAATAGACGACGGTCAAGCTCAAGCAAAAGAAAATAGAAAAGGGTTTGTCCCAACCCGTGGTTTCTTGCATAACCTTGACAAGGCCTGTCATGGGCCAGGCGCCGATGATGAAGGCATTATAAAAAAATCCCCAGTAAAGAGCCTTAAAACCCCGGAGAAAAGAGGCAGGCCTTCCGGAATATCGCAGCTCAACGAGTTCTACTTCGGTTAAAACGCCGGCACGTTTCCAAAGCCTGGAAAAGAAAAAAACAGCCAGCATCGTGCTGATCGCAAGCGACCAGATTTCCCAATTTCCCCAGATCCCTTTGGTGCGCGTAATCCCTGTGACAAGAAGGGGGGTGTCGGATGAAAAAGCCGTGGCCGCCATGGAAGTTCCGGCGAGCCACCATGTCATATTCCTATTGCCGGCAAAATAAGATTCCATCCCCAGCGCGGCTTTTTTGCTGAGGATGACTCCGAGGACAAGGCTCGCTGCGCAATAAACCGCAACCACCATCCAATCAATCAGATTCATAAATCATCCATGGTGAAGTAAATTTCCTCGACCTTCCGTCGCTCAACCGCTCCGTCTTTGGCAAAGACTTTGGACGCTTCACCGGGGGTCCCTCACGGTTCCGGCCGAAGACGGCCAGCCCGCGCTTCCCCTCCGGCCGAACCGTCCAAGTTTTGCACAAAGACTTCGCTATTCGCGCCGAGAAGGATCGAGGAAATTTCTTTTTCCGCAATTATAGATTTGAGAATATACTTTGGCCTTCCGAACGCGCCTCGACTGGTCCTTCCGCGGATGAATATTCATTCGCTTAGAACATTGTTTTTCCGCGGATAGAACTTCTAGAGCACAATCTCCCTAGCCAGGCGGCGACGTGGGGCCGTCTTGGAAAAATCCGGAATAGATTTTTCCGAAGGCCCTCGAGTGAGGCCGACTCCTTGTCCGTTTCTATCTTCATATTGTTTGCAACTTCCCAGATTACCCTTGTTTCCTTTATCTCCGCATTCATTTGGAATGAATACCTTTTATTTCCTTACCCGTTTATTCGTCGGCCGAGCGTTCGCCGACGGCGGTCCCCTTCATTAATGTTTATTTTCAAGGATCGGGACAGCCCCCTTGTGGGGCGGGAGATTGGGCTATAAGTCAATTTACCGAGAATGGCGGCATGGTGTGCGCCGGTGACTTGGGGAAGATGATTGGGTTTTCTTTGAAGTGCACGAAGGGCAAAAAAAGCAAAGGCAATCGGCTCTTTGGCTTGGTGGGGGATCCCAAAATCTTCTATTGTTCGAATGGGTGTACGGCCAAATAATTCTTTAAGGTAGCGCATCAGTGTGAGGTTGAGCGCGCCTCCTCCGCTTACGATAATTTCTTCCGGCGCCTGGGGCGAAAAATGCACAATCGCTTCATGAATCGTAAGGGCCGTGAAAAAAGTGAGCGTGGCAAGGGCGTCATGCGGACGCTTTGTCAAAAAATCCCCAAAATATTTTTTAAGGAACCCTTCGCCAAATTCCTCGCGACCTGTGGATTTGGGCGGCCGCCTTTTAAAATAGGGATGCCGCATTAAGCGCCAAATAAGGCCGGTATCAATGAGCCCGGCGCCGGACCAATTGCCTTGGGGGTCATGAGAAAGCTTTCCCTTCGTGATTTTTTGAATCGCAAGATCCATGAGGCAGTTTCCAGGTCCGGTATCGAAAGCCACGGGATTAAAACCTTGTCCCGTAATCGTTACATTGGCGATGCCGCCGATATTTTGTAAAGCCCTTACCGGCCCCTTTCCATAAAAGAAAAAATCAAAATAAGGAATCAAGGGAGCGCCTTCACCTCCTAACACAACATCCATGGGACGAAAATCACTTACCACAGGAATGCCCGTTCGCGCAGCGATCACTGCGGGTTCACCGATTTGAAAAGTTGAAGGAATAGAGTCTTTAGGTCCATGATAAATCGTCTGCCCATGTGAGCCAATCACGGCAATTTTTTTACGAGAAATTTTCGATCGTTTGATTATTTTTAAAGCAGCTTCGCCAAAAAGTTCTCCCAGTTTCATATTGAGTTGAGAAATCTCAGGCGTTTTTAATTTGAGGCACGCAGAAATTTTTTCTCGAATCAGTTTAGGATAAGGAAACGTCTGATAGGCGAGCAGTTTAAAAGAATGATCTTTAAAAGAGACCCATGCTGCCGAAACCCCGTCGCCGCTTGTGCCCGACATGAGGCCTAAGGCCAGGGTCACGACAGGTTCAGGGCCTTTCGCAGAAACCCGTCTGTTTTTTTAAGAACGTTTTTGGCCTGCGAGTAAGTGAGATTTTTTTTGGCCATGAGGATGGCAAGTTTTACATTTCCTTTGGCTTGACTGAAAAATCGCCGGGCCTTATTTTCACTGGTTCCTGAAAGTTCTTTAAGGATCCGCACCCCCCGCGCTTTTAATTTTTTAGATTTGGGTTGAAGATCCACCATCCAATTTTGATAAACTTTTCCCGATTGAACCATCGAGGCTACGGTAAGTTGATTCAAAATTAATTTTGTAGCCGTGCCGGCTTTAAGCCGCGTAGATCCCGCGATCACTTCGGGTCCTGTTTTGGGCGCAATTAAAACATTTACCTGGGAACCAAAAGGAGACGCTAAATTGCAGGCAACGAGAATGGTAGAAGCCCCTCGTTTTTTGGCCGCTTGAAGCGCGCCGCGGACAAAGGGGGTGACTCCGCTGGCAGAAATTCCTACGACGACATCATTTTTCCGAGCGCGTTTTGAAATCTCACGCCTCGCCTCTTTTTCTCTATCCTCCGCGCCTTCTTTGGAACGAAACACGGAAGATTTTCCGCCGGCCATCAGAGCTTGGATTTGTTCGGGAGAAGTATTAAAAGTAGGCGGGCACTCTGCCGCTTCGATCACCCCCAGCCGGCCGCTGGTCCCGGCACCCACAAAGAAAAGCCGCCCTTTTTTTCTTAAACAAGAGACAATGAGTCGTACGCCTCTAGCAATTTGAGGACTCGCTTTTTGCACGGCCCGAGGAACGGACTCGTCTTCTAAATTCATGAGGCTTAAAATTTTCTCAATGGGAAGTGTATCGAGTGAAACTGATTTTGGATTTTGCTTTTCCGTAGGAAGTTTGGAATAATCCATGCCGCCTATTGTATCGGATTCAAAAGCAAAATACATCGGCAGCTTCCCGCCCCACAAGGGGGCTGTCCCGATCCTTGAAAGGAAACATTAATGAAGGGGAC
>CAYJTB010000056.1:0-11981 GCA_964372875.1 uncultured bacterium | reverse complement strand
TGGCACGAATCATAGATGAAGTGACGGTTACAGTGAAGGCAGGAAACGGAGGAAAGGGTTGTGAAAGCAACATCCGGCTTTCCAATTATAAATTCTTGCCTACGGGGGGTGAAGGCGGGCGCGGAGGCAGTGTGATCATGCGTGCGGACTCCAACGTATCTACCTTAAGACAATTTATTTTTAATAAGCGTTTTTTCGCCGAGGCAGGGGAGCCGGGCGGCAGCAGCCGTAAGAAGGGAAGAAAAGGAAACGACCTCACGATCTCTGTTCCTCCTGGTACGGCGGTGTTTCGCAAAGACAAGCGGCTTTTGGTCCGGGATCTTGTTGGGGCCGGAGACGAAGTGCTTTTAGCCGAGGGCGGCAAAGGGGGTATGGGCAATGAAGGGGGAAAAGACGCGCAACCGGGCGAGACCAAAGACCCCATTGAACTTATTCTTACTTGGAAAATTCCTGCTGAAGTCTTTATCGTGGGGCTGCCCAACGCCGGAAAATCAAAACTTTTAAACCGGCTCGCCCGTACACACGCTAAAGAAGAATCCTATCCCTTTACCACGAAGAATCCGGAACTGGGCGTTTATCCGACTTCTGATTTTTTGCAGGTTCATCTGTGTGAGCTTCCCGCACTTTATAAAGAATCCGTCCATGGCCGGGGTGTGGGGATTGATTTTCTCAAACACCTTTCGCGCGCAAAGTTACTTTTTCTGATACTGGATCCTCTCAATGCCTTTGCAACAACGTTGGCGGAGGGGCACCAAATCCTTTTAGAAGTTTTAGAGGCCTACGATAAATCTTTTCTTGAGATCCCGCGAGTGGTGATTGTGAATAAGATGGATTTACCCGAGGTAAGGAAAAAAATAGAGGAAGAAAACTTTCATCCTGTGGAACCGATTTTTCTTATCTCGGCCCAAACCGGTGAAGGAATCGAGGCCTTGATGCGTTATGCGGTGCAGAAGGTGAAGGAGGTTCATGTCTAGCCTTAAAGATGCCCGCCGTATTGTACTGAAAGCGGGGACGAGCATTTTGACCACCAAACAAGGATCATTTTCTTCCCAGTCCATTGAAAGACTCGGACGGGGAATCTCATCTCTCAGACAAACGAAACGGGAAGTGGTTTTGGTCAGTTCAGGGGCCATTGCACTGGGGATGCAAACCTTGGGCCTCAAAAATAGGCCTGCGGAACTTCGAAAACTTCAAGCATGTGCTGCCATCGGCCAGGGAAAACTCATGCATGCCTATGAGGCATTTTTTTCAAAGGAAGGTCTGCATACCGCTCAAATTCTTTTAACCCGGGACGGCCTGGAAGCCCGGAGCCGGTTTCTCAACGCCAAGCGCACGTTGGACGAGCTTTTTTCTTTGGGCATCCTACCCATAGTGAATGAAAACGATACGGTTGCGACGGATGAAATCGCTTTTGGGGATAACGATCTGCTTTCAGTCTGGGTGGCTAATCTTGTGCAGGCTGATCTTTTAATCATCCTATCGGACGTGGACGGATTTTTTCTCAAAGATGGTTCCCGGATCCGCGCGGTGGAAGGGAAGAAATTGGGGAAACTTGCTTCACACTTGCGTGACAAAAAAACAGAACATACGGTAGGCGGTATGAAGGCCAAGCTTGAAGCGGCCCGCATCGCCATGCAGTCCGGGATTTCGCTTTTACTGGTCAACGGTCATGAAGAAGGAATCCTTCAAAAAGCGATGGCGGGAGAAGACGTCGGCACGCTCTTTCAAGCGACAGGAAAAAAAAGAACCCCCCAGCAAAGCTGGGTTGCTTTAAGGAGTCATTCCTAAAATGAAATCGCTCAATTCCTACGTTCAAAAAACTGCCCAACGTGCCCAAGAGGCAAGCCGGAGAGTGGCGGCGCTTAGCCCTTTCGAGAAAAAACAAGTCTTGTTGGAAGTTGCGCACTTGATGGGCCGTGAAAAAAATAGGGTTGCCCGGGCCAATCAGCAAGATCTCGAGGCGGCCTCGCGCGCCGGGCTGAGTCCTGCGATGATTGACCGCCTCAGGCTCACACCCAAAAGAATTGAGGAGATGAGAGAGGGAGTTCGCGTGGTAAGCGGCTTGGAAGATCCTATCGGCAAGGTCTTAGCAAAGTGGAAGAGGCCCAACGGACTTACAATTTCAAAAGTGACAGTACCGCTAGGTGTGATTTTTATTATTTATGAATCCAGGCCCAATGTGACTTCGGAATGCGCCTCGCTTTGTTTTAAAAGCGGAAACGCTGTGATCCTTCGAGGCGGCAAAGAGGCCTTTTATTCCAATCAGGCCTTAGTAAAAATTTATCACACTGCTTTACGTAAATTCCGCCTCCCTGAACCGGTCGTAAGTTTTGTGGAATCCGCCGATCACCGGGCTGTGGATCTTTTTTTGAAGATGGAGAACTTCATTAATCTCGTGATTCCGCGCGGCGGAGAGGCGCTGATCCGGAAAGTCGCGGCGAATTCCCGTATCCCTGTCATCAAGCATTATAAAGGAGTCTGTCATTTGTATATTGATGAAAAGGCCGATTTAAAACTCGCCGGGCGTGTTGCTTTGAACGCGAAATGTCAAAGGCCCGCTACCTGCAACGCCATGGAAACACTCTTGGTCCACGAAAAAATTGCTTCAAAATTTCTTCCCACTTTGGGCCGCCAACTGCAAAACCTCAATTGCGAAGTAAGAGGGGACGAGAAAGTCCGAAAATTACTTCCTTGGGCAAAGCGAGCCGTGTCAGATGACTGGGGAAGAGAGTACCTGGCCAATATTTTGGCCATTCGCGTGGTACCCGGTCTTGACGCTGCAATTTCACATATCCAAACCTTTGGATCTGCCCATACGGACGGTATCATCACTCAAAATAAAAAAACAGCCGGCCGGTTTGTGGACGCCGTTGATTCGTCTTCGGTCATGGTGAATACCTCCACCCGGTTCTCCGATGGATTCCAATACGGATTCGGTGCGGAGATCGGAATATCGACGGATAAAATTCATGCCCGGGGTCCGATGGGGTTGGAAGGGCTTACTTCTTATAAATACGTGGTCGAGGGCAAGGGCCAAATTCGTCAGTAAGGAACAGCAGATGAGAATTGGGATTCTGGGAGGAAGTTTTGATCCTATCCATAAAGGACACCTTACGCTTGCCCAGGAAGCCGAAAAACAATTCCGTCTGGATAAAATCCTTTTTATCCCCGCGCCTCATCCGCCTCACAAAACTCGTACAAAAGACTTCCCGATTGCCAGACCCGAAGATCGTGCCCGGATGGTAGAGCTGGCAATCCATCAGCATCCTCATTGGGAGCTTTCCGACATCGAACTTAAAAGGCCCGGGATTTCCTATACCGTCAACACCCTTCGCGAGCTTCGGAAAATTCACCCGCCGCCGGATGAATTCTTTTTTATTGCGGGCGCCGATTCCTTTCTTGATCTAAAAAATTGGAAAAATCCTGAGGAGATTATGAAACTTTCCGAATGGATCGTTGCCCCGCGTCCGGGAGTTGAGCTTCCGGCCCAACTTCCCAGCCGGTTTCATTTGCTCCAAATGGCGCCTCTTGCGATTTCAGCCTCCGAGATGCGAAAAAAGATCGAAAAGATCGATGAGATCTCAGATTGGGTTCCCCGCGAAGTGCAAGATTACATGGATCAGAAAAAAATTTACCCGAAGAGGACGGGCTCGTGAACCCAAGCATTGAACTGATTCTCTTGATAGGGCTGCTCTTTCTTTCCGGTTTTTTCTCGGCCTCTGAAACCGCACTTTTTTCACTTACGTGGATCGAACGCAGAAGGATTGAAGAAAAACATCCGCGTGGCGGGAAACTGGTGGCCGATTTATTGAAGCATCCCCGACGGGTCCTTGTCACGATCCTCATCGGGAATAATGTCGTTAATACTTGTGCCGCCGCCATTGCCACTCTTTTTGCTCTTCGTTATTTTGATCCTCAAGGGGTTAGTTTAGTGGTGGCGGCTTTTACGATCATCCTCATCTTTGTTTGCGACGTCATTCCCAAGGTCTTCGCGGTCCGGCATAACGAAAGAGTTGCGTTGCTCACCGCACCTTTTCTTGAAGTGATGTCCGTTACCCTCCTTCCGATCCGGCGTGTGATTCGCGTTCTCAGCGATTGGATTTTAAAGTTTCTTCTGCGGGGCAAAAAAGAGCCGTCCGATCTTATCTCCGCCCATGAGCTTAAAGTCCTTGTCAAAATCGGAGAAGAGGAGGGCATCCTTAACCAGGAAGAGCGACGGATGATTCAGAAACTCTTTGAATTGGGTGAAAAACCGGTGCGTTCCATCATAACGCCGAGGACGGATGTCATCGGGCTGTGCCTGGAAGATCCATGGGAAAAGCAAGTGGAGACCATGAAAAAATACCACTTCTCCTATTTTCCTGTTTATCAAAAATCTCTCGACAACATTGTGGGAATGGTCTCCACCGAAGAAGTCATTTTGTCGGAGGAAAAAGATCTCCAAAAACTGCTCAAGCCTATTTTTTATGTGCCTGAACTCAAGCACGTGGACGAGCTCTTGCGGGAATTTCAAAAATCCCAGGAGCGTTTTGCAGTCTGTGTGGATGAATTTGGCGGGACCGCAGGGGTTGTGACCCTGGAAGATATCTTGGAAGAGATCTTTGGAGAATTTTACGACGAATACGCCCAGCCCGAAAAGCCCATTCGCGAACTGGGGATGAATGAATACCTGGTGGATGCAAAAATTCCTCTGAGGGAATTTAACGAATATTTTCATTCAAAGCTCGTTTCGGAAGAGGCGGAGAGTCTAAGTGGTTTTATCATGGAAAAAATGGGAAAAGTTCCCCGAAAGGGCGATGTCCTGGATGTTCCTGAATTTCATTTTAGGATTCACGATATGGCGCGTCAAAGGATCCTTAAAATTGTGGTGCGACCCCAAAAATGACACTCCTTTTAGCGCTTGGCATTGTGCTTTTGTTTTCCGCTTTCTTTTCAGCGGCCGAGATGGCTTTTCTTTCGACCGACCGCGTGAAACTAAGGAATGAGGCCGAGCGGGGAGACGTCAAGGCCCGCCGGCTCCTCGTCCTTTTTGAAGACTCGCGGGAGTTTCTTACCACCGTCCTCATCGGAAATAACCTTCTCTCCGTGATTGCCGCAGCCCTCCTCACCGCATTTTTTGATATGCGTTTTAGGATTCAAAATGAATGGATCGTTACCGCAGTCCTTGCCCCCGTCCTTGTCATTTTTTGCGAAACGGTTCCCAAAGGCTTCGGCCGGTATCAAGGAAGCACCCTTCTCAAAGAACACTTAACGCTTACCTTTATTTTCTGGAAGATTTTTTCCTGGCCCACGCGAGCTTTGCTCGCCGCCTCAGAACTTTTTTTAGGCAAGAGCAGTAAAAACGCGAAAAAGAATATTTTTGTGAATGAAGACGAATTCAGGTTTTTAATTGAGGAAAGTGTCCGCTCCGGCGTTTTGGAAGAACATGAGAAAAAATTCGTAGAAAGGATTCTTGATTTCGAGCGTGTCCCCGTGGAGCGCGTGATGACGCCTGTGGCCGCTGTGCCGCAGATTGAGCTCTCAGGCAATGTCAAAGAAACAAAAGAAAAAGCCCGCAAGACCCATTCAAAGATCCTTTTGGTTTATGAAGAAATTCCTTCCATCGTCATCGGAATGATCTATGTCTTTGATCTTCTTTTTGAGACGGACGAAACGAAAGGCCTCGCTTCTTTCTTGCGCTCTCCTATCTTTCTTCCGATGGCCACCCCGCTCGAAAAGGCCTTTTTAACCCTCCAGGAGAAGAGGCAGTCCTTTGCCTTGGTCACCGACGCCCGTAGGGAAGTGATCGGCGTCATTAATATTGAAAACCTCATCGCGCTTTAGATTTAAGGAAAATCCTTGACACCCCCGCCTGTCTTTTTTATACTTCTCTGCAATTGAGAATCATTCTCAATTAGCACCCAACACGAGGGGTATGGATAAAGAAAAAATGGTAAGAGAATCTGAAGGGGGCAGGGCGATGGCCCTCGGCCGCGTATGGAAATCGGAAGATCTTTTCACCGGTCAGAAAAAGGTTTTGATCGAGCACGCCGGTTTCTATTACAGCTTAATGATTACCAAATCGGGAAAACTTGTACTTAACAAATAACCATGAAGCCAGGGAAAGCAAACAGAGTACCCAGCCGGAATCGGTTCAATTGAAGAAGGGAGATAAAATCAATGAAGAATCTCGGATGGGTAATTTTATTTTTTGTTCCGGGTCTTTCCTGTGGCGCTCAAGATGTCTTTGCGCACGCTAGAAATTACGTGTGGACCCAAGAATACAAAACTCTGCCTAAGGGAGTTTTTGAATTGGAAAGTTTTGTTACCATGAAAGTTCCGGATGGCAAGGCAACCAATAAAAACACGATTGAATATAAAGAAGAATTGGAATACGGTGTCACGGACCGGCTCAACATCGCGCATTACCAACGCTGGGAGACTACCAATCGAGTAGGACCCAATGATGACACGGTTTATAAGGGTTTTGATTTTGAAGCCAAATACCGGATTTCGGATAAAGGAAAACTTTGGGTCGATCCGCTTCTTTACCTTGAACTGAAGACCGATGTGCGTAAAGAACATCAGGTGAATACCCTGGAAGGCAAGATCATACTTTCCAAAGATTTTGATAAGTTGAATGTGACCTACAACCAAATTATTGAATCCGAAGTAGACAATAACGGACGTACCGAGCATGGGTTTGCCTTTGCGGGAAGCTATGAAATCCTGCCGGCGCTTCGGGCAGGGGCCGAATTCACAGGGTTGTACTGGCACCCCAGCGATCACCGAAATGAACTCTCGCTGGGACCGACCCTTGCCTATGAACACACTTATTTCTGGGTAGCCTTGGGCGGCCGTTTTGGAATCAACCGTGCGGCGAATGATAAAGAGGCGCGCGTGATTGTAGGAATTCCTTTTTAATGATAAAAAAAACCTTCCTAAGTTTGATTTTGTTCGCCGCTGTTCTGAGTTTGAGCCCTTATCCGGCGACCGCTCAATTTGAAAAGAATTCGTTTTGTGCGGTGATGCCGGGTCGTCATGCGAAAGAAAAATTTTTTGTGGATTACAAGGGAGAACGAATCCATTTTTGTTGCAGAGGCTGCGTCAAGGCATTTAAGAAAAATCCTGAGAAATATTGGGCCAAACTCGACCCTGAGAAAATAGTCCCTTCATGATTCCCGCCTTTGTCATTGTTCTAAGAGAAGGCTTCGAATCTTTTTTAATCATAGCGATTATTTTTTCTTACCTGCAAAAGCGGGGAGACAAGGCACTTCAAAAAGCGGTTTATTGCGGAATCGCGGTCTCTTTACTGGCAAGCGCATTCTTTGGCTACCTTCTAAGAGACGGCGTGAACCAATCTTTTTGGGAAGGAGTCTTGGGGCTGGTTACGATTGTTATGGTGGGGTCTCTGGTGATGCACATGTGGAGAGTGGGTCCAAAGATGAAGGCTCATATGGAGGGCCGGCTTCAGCAGATTTCGTCCAAGCGCTCCTGGGCGGCTTTCGCGGGCGTCTTCCTTTTCACACTTCTTATGATCACCCGTGAGGGGATGGAAACCGTGGTGATGTTAATCCAGGTCCGCCAAGGCCAGTTTGCCGCCGGAGTTTTTTTAGGGGCACTCGCTGCATTTATCGTCTCTTATGCCTGGATCCGTTTCAGTCACCTTATCAATGTAAAGCAGTTCTTTCAGGTCACCGGGGTTTTTCTTCTCCTTTTTTTAGGCCAAGTAGCTATTTATTCGATTCACGAATTTTCAGAAGCCGGTGTACTGCCCCAGAGTGAAATCATTCACGTCGCCACAGAAAAATTTTCTCCGGCGGGTCTTTATGGCAAATGGTTTTCACTCGCCACGGTCATCGCCTGCGCCCTTTGGCTCTTGGGGGCTTGGGTTCTGGACCAGATTCGAAAACCCCGGATCTCTTTGTCGCGATGAAAGAAACCCAACCTTCCTCAATGCCCAAAACTCCTTCCCACGAGCCTAAAGAATATTTCCAATCCAAAGATCTTAAATTAACGCGCGCCCGCGAACTCATTGTAGAAAAAATCCTTTCAGCCAAAGTGGGAGAGCATTTTTCAGCCGACCAGCTCTGGGAATCGCTGCGAAAAAAAGACAAACGGGTTTCAAAGGCCACGATCTACCGCACCCTTAATCTCTTAGCGGAAAAAAAAGTGGTGGAAGAACACGATTTCGGAAGAGAAGAGAAATATTACGAGAGAATGGTGGAGCGTCCTCACCACGACCATCTTATCTGCGTCCAGTGCGGCAGGATTATTGAATTCGAAAATCCCGAGATCGAACGACTGCAAGAAGAGATTGCCCGCAAAGAGAATTTTAAAATTTCTTACCACAACCATAAAATTTTTGGTTCTTGCAGGCAGTGCCGCCGCTAAGATCTGAGTTCGTCTAAAACTTTCCCCTCAATCTCAATTAACGCCCTGCCGATACCCATAAGCGCTAGGGATGCATGTCCGCGCGCGGCGGCTATACATATATAAGTATACGTCTTCATACTTATGGTAAGGATCATTGCCATCGCGAACCAAAAAGGCGGGTGCGGCAAGACAACGACGACGATCAACCTCGGTGCCTGCTTGGCTCGTCTCAATCGACGGGTTTTGCTTGTGGATCTTGATCCTCAAGCTCATACGACGGTAGGGCTCGGTTTCTTGCCCGAAAAGCTGGACCGAACCTTGTACCACTTCCTTTGTCCGGAGGCGGACAAGCGTCCGGCCTGGACGGATGCTGTCCTACCGCTGAACAAATACCTTTCACTCCTGCCGGGGGATCTGAGACTCCACGAATTCGAAGCTATCGCGTCTCAACTTCCTCAAAAAGATAAACAGCTCAAATATTTATTCCTTTTTACCCTCCCCCGGCCTGATCCCTATGATTTCATTTTAATCGATTGCCCACCGAACCTCGGGCTTTTGACTTCCAACGCCCTCGAAGCGGCGCAAGAGGTGATTATTCCCATCGAGCCCTCCTTTTTTTCGCTTCATGGGCTGGCAAAAATTTCTGAGACTCTGCAACGCGTGGGGGTCAAGCGGAGGCAGTCTCATCACACCAATGCGCTTTTAACGCTTTATAATGATCAGAACAGTTTTTCCCATGAAGTTTATGAAGAAGTGAAAAAACATTTCCAGGACCGGCTCTTTCAGACGATCATCCGCGAAAGTGTCACCCTGCGTGAGGCGGCCGGCGCCGGGCTGAGTATCTCGGATTACGATCCGGCTTCCATGGGTTACCGGGATTACATGGGACTAGCGAGTGAAATTTTAGAAAAGGAGTGCCGTGGCGGTAGCCTCGGGGATGTGGTGGCTTCAGGTTCTGATTCTCATGCGATTCGTCCTCATAAGGTAGCGGGCGGAATTCTTTTTCAATATGTGGCCCCTCAGGCCAAAAAAGTTTTATTGGTGGGCGATTTCAACCGGTGGGTAGGCGAACCCTTGTTTCAGCTTCACCGGGAAGGAATTTGGCAGCGCATTGTTCCCTTGCGTAAAGGCGGGTACCGCTACAAATTTATTGTCGACGGCGAATGGGAACTTGATCCTCAAGGAATGCACGCCAAAGGAAATTCTTATGGCAGAAAAGATTCTTATATTGAGATGAGCGGCGTTCAATGAACCGGGAGGAATCATGAAAAAATTAGTGCGCGGACTGGAAGATATCTCGCCTCTTTTTCAATCGCTTCCTAAGCCGGCTCATGATGGGCCCGAGCAAGCCTTTCCCAGCGTCTCCTTTGATGTTCAATTTCTCTCGGTGTGTGTCCCTAATCATGACGGTGATGCGTTTTTGGCCAATGCCTTTCTCGCCTCTCAATTGATTCAAGGGGCCGCCAATCTCCACGCCTCCCTAGTTTCGATCATGCCGGGTATGAATGCGGTCTCCAAACCGCGCGGCCATTTTCACGCACTTGAACTCTTGGATTCCAAAATTTCCCGCTTGAGTCTTTCGCATCAAGAACTTTGGACTTTTACGAAAGGCAAAAAGCCCAAAGCCCAGAAGACCTTCGTGGCACCGCCGTCGCTTGCCAATTTTCTTGTCTTTTTAGAATTTGAGCCTTCCCAATTCCGGTCTTTGTCACAAATTGCTTTGCTCCTCGACCGGATGATCCTTTTTCTCCAGCCGAGCATTGAAAGTCTGCGGGAAGGTTACAGGATCATTAAGACCTTTTGGAGTTTGAACAGGGAGATCGAATTCTTTCTCCTCTTTCGCGACCGAGAAGTATGCGGCGCCCAGGAAGGTTTTCTTTTTGAGCGGTTTTCTCTGATTACCTCAAGGTTCCTTGGGATCTCACCGGGGTGGCTGGGCAATTTGACCCTTCCTGGGAAAAAATTTGAGAGATGGGACGAGACCTCCCGAGAGAAAGCCCGGTTTAATCCGGAGCCTATCTTAAGCGCGGAAGGCCTGAAGCGGCCTCTTTCACCGGAGAAAAGCCGGTGTTGGCAGGCCTTTGAAGAGATTCTTTCCCGTAGGTTCCGGCCCCAGTCACCGGTATACACGCCATGAATTCCGGCTCCACCGTCTTTTTAACTAAAAATTCCCGGCCCCAGGTCTCTACGGATTGGATCGCGCTTTGCCGCGAGGGCCTGGAACAATTTTTTCCTTACGCGTCCGTCTTTAATGATGGGGTTGATAAATTCTCCAACCCTTCTTCTTATTTCCTCGAAGAAAAAGGAAAAATGCGCTGGGTGGAAATCATTACGGTCCCTTTTACGCGTATGGAGCTTTGTGATTATTTGGGCAAGGCCCGGCAAGTGAAACAAATGTTTTCCTTAAAGATCGAAGGCGTCCTCGCGGCGCCTGAATTTGACCCCGGTGTTTATGAACTCCTTGAAGTGGTGGAGTTGCCTATTCAATGTCTGCGTTATCAAGGGGCCATTCCTTTAGGTCTTCCGGAGGAATCGCTTGATTTTTACCGAAAAAACTTTTTTTGGATGGAACCTCTGCGCGCCGTGTCTTCCAATTTGGTGTCCTCACTTTCATGCGAGCCTCCCTATGAGGACGAAGAAGCAAATCAGGAAATGCCGCCCGAACCGGTGTCTTCTTGCCAAAGGCTCACACGCGAAGAGCTCCGGGAGTTTATCCAGTTTGAGCTGGATACGGCCTCCGGCAAACTTATCGACAAATAACCCGCCGTCCCGTAAAATCTCTCAATATGGATGCTATGGGAGTACAAGAAACACTCGACCTCTTAAAGCGCGCCCAAGAGCTTGATCGGGAAATCTATCGTATCCGCCAGGAAATTGAGCAGGTCCCCAAGACCATTCAAGAATTCCTCCGAACTTTTGAAAAAGAGAAATCCCAGCTCGCCCAGTTGGAATCCCAGCTCAAAGAGATCCAGCTCCGTCAAAAACAAAAAGAAGGGGAGCTGGCTGAAAAGGAAGTCCTGATCCGGAAATATGATTCCCAACTGTCTTTGCTAAAGACCAACAAAGAATACACCACAATGCAGCATGAAATTTCCGCGCTGAAAGCCGACAATTCCATCATCGAAGATAAAATCCTAAACATCTTTGAGGAAATCGAAAAGGTCCAGCGGCAAGTCCGTGAAGAACGTGAGCGTTTAGCTGTGATTGAAAAAGAAAATCAGGTGAAAAAGAAAGAGCTTGAGGATCAGGAACAAAAATTAAAAACAAATCTTGCCGAACTGAGCACGAAGCGCGCGGGGGCCATCAAAGAAGTGCTTCCTAAAACGCGCGAGCTTTACGAGAAAATTATTCAGCGAAAAAAAGGCCTTGCCCTTGTTCAAGTCGAAGGAGATGCCTGTGGTGCTTGCCGTATGGAGATAAGACCCCAACTTTTAAACGACATCAAATTAAAGGAAGTCATCGTTCTTTGCGAGCATTGTTCCCGCATTCTGTATCATGATTGATTTCGCCTAACCAGCGAAACCCCTTCTTTCCCCCTTTAATATTTAGCCGACCCAGGTTCAAAACCTAATACCTTGTCATTTTAATTTTTAGGGGAACAAGTACTGTGCTGGATTGAAATTGGA
>CAYJTB010000055.1:0-12083 GCA_964372875.1 uncultured bacterium | reverse complement strand
ATCCATCGACAAAATAAGTTACGTGCTTTTATGAAACTCAGACAGTAAAACTAGTCTTTTACTGCGATGAACAATATAGAAACTCCGGAAGAATTGAAACTTAAAGGGAGATGGGCGATGGCAGAGCCTGTCTTTACTGAAGTTCTCCGCGTTATTCAGGAAATAAATCCCTCTAGAATCGTTGAGTTTGGAAGCGGTATTAGTTCGATTCGTCTTGCAATGGCATTTCCTGAGGCTGAGATTATTTCCATCGAAGGAAATAAAAAATTTCATCGGGAAGTCATCGCTTTGAAAGCAAAGCATGCAGCAAGCAGCCGGCTGGATTTGATATTTTCTCCGCTTCAATTCATGAGATACGGAATGTCCTTCTTTTTATCTTACCGGCCCATTCGATTTAAAGATCCCATTGATTGCGTGATTGTGGATGGTCCTCCAACGAAATACACGGTTCGAGGCAGAGAGGCTTGCCTCTATCAGATTTATGACGTTTTGCGCGCGCGGGGAGTCGTGATTATCGACGACTACCGGAGATCAAGCGAGAAGAGCGTCGTTCGGAATTGGCAACTGACCTATCCGGACAGCTTCGAGTTGGAAGAAATACCTGTCGGGCGGCATTTGGCCATTCTCAGAAAGAAGGCTTCGGTGAGGCCGCGTTGGATCGTATTCAAGAAGACGGCGGATAATTGGCTCAGCAATCTCACCTTTCCTTTTTATACATTGCTTTATCATTCCTATTTGTTCTTTTATCTTTTTTCTGAACGGTTAAGGAAATCTCAATGACCCGAAGCAGTATCTTGAAGGCGTTCGTCATCCTATCGTTTCCTTTATTCGTATCCACCCTTTTTGCAAATGACGAACAGAAACCGCAGCCGCCCGTGGCAGCCCCTTCTGCAGCTGCTCCCGGTCAAGCCCAACAAGGACTGCCGCCCATGCCACCCGCTCCCGCTGGACAAAATCCCTACGCGGGAAGGCAGGTTCCCATGCAGGAGGCGATGATTGCCATGCATGGAACAGTCAGAACGCCCCCCAGTAAAAGTAAACCTAAGTCTGAGCCCGAGGCCCCTTCTCCTCAAACCATCATTCTCTCGTCGCCGTACATTTCTATTCCTCATCCCAACAGGCCTTCCATTAGCGAATCATTTTCCTTTGCAGGTCAAAGTCTGAATGCAGGTTTGAAGGATCAGATTGCAGGTTTAAGAAAAATCCAGAGTCAATATGACACGGAATATAAAGCCTTAACGAATCAAGTCGAGAATTCGCGGAAAAAAGCCAAGCAGGAAGGTAAGGACAGTCTTGCAAAAATTCGCAGCGATCCCATGCACAATAGCCCGCAAAACATTCAAACCTATACCGATGCCTACGAGAAAGCGGATGAAGATTTCAAGAATGAACTAGCTTCTTTGAAAAAAGACAAAGAAGAGGAGATGGCGGCCATCAAAAAGAAGATTACCCAGCTTCAGGAAAAAGATAAAGAAGGGTTCTCAATTCACTCAAGGAGAAAAAGGTGAAGCTGTCGAAATCCGAGAAACAAAATAACTCATACAGGACAAAATTTGGGCCAGGATAAGCCCCCAAATGTTTGTGCCAAGAAAATAAAGTCCCACCACGAGCGTTCCCAGAGAAAAAAATAAAGGACCAAGTCGAAATTGGTTTCGAGCCATGTCTCGGAAGATAAAAATCATGAGGCTCATTTGCAAGAAAAGAGAAATTCCGTAAACCAGCATGTAAGGCGCCGCGCCCGCAAAGTTTTTTCCGTAAAGAGTAGAAATCAAAAATTTTGAACCCATCCAACCCGCCGCGATAAATCCCAAGGAAAGTAAGCTGATCAAAAGCATGGCTTTCTTGAACAATTTCTTTTGTTCAGTTCCCGAAACCATTGCGGCATAAAAAGGCATCGCCACGGACAAGGCGAGCGGCCAAACGGTGCTGCGCAAGTGGTACAAAACGCCAAAAGCGCCGCTGGTTTCGGCCGAAAGACGGACGCGCGCTACAATCATGGGGAGATTGATAATAGAGAAAAGAACCCCCAAAGACGCCATCATGCGGATAAATTCGCCCTTCCGTTTTGCCAAGCGAGTCTTTCCTGGCGAAAAACGGTAAAGTGATTTCTGCGAAAGGCAGTACCCAAGAATCAAAACCCGGCCGGTCAAATAGCCTGAAATAGCACCTGTTACTTTGATGCCCAACATTAAAAGGATTGTTCCCGTGATCAGTAAAAAGATGGATTCTACAATCTGAACTGTAGCCGAGCTTACATACCTGTGATTGCCGTAAAATATTCCATAAAAAACTGAAAGCATGATGACTAAAAAAATAAGCAGGTTCAGTGCGAGAAACGGCCAGTAAGAAGGGGACTTCAGCACCCTCATGAGCCACGGGGAGAGGATGAAAAAGATAAGCGAAGTGACGGAAGCAAGCAAAAACCCGAACCGGATGAATTCACCCGCCCAGAGCGGACGTTCTTCAGGAGGGGAGGCCCCCACATAATGGAGCGTACCCACGTTGAGCGGGAAAAAGACAAGTGAGACAATGCCAAAGATTCCCATCATGGCTTGAAAGAGTCCAAAATCTGAAACGCCGAGGACACGGGCTGCCACAAGCGTGAAGAAAAAGGCAAAGATTCCACCTGCAACTTGTGATGCGCCGAGCAGGCCCACGCTCTTTAGATAATTTCTTTGCGTCATGAGACCAGAGCTCCTAAGGTTAAGTTTCCTGCGCCTTTGCCGAAAAGAAATATTGGCAAAACTAACCAGGGATCATGATAGACCTTTCGCAAAAAGTCAACAGAGCAAGAAACGCAGCCGGCAATAATATTCCGTCTAAAATTTTTGGTTTTTTCGGTGAAGGCATCGCCATCGCTCTTGCCAAAACACCCGTGCATCCCAATATCCTGACGGTTTCACATTTTCTTATTACTTTAAGCGCAGCCATCACGGCTAGTTTCGGAACGGCGGAAGCGCTTAAAATCTGCTCGTGGCTTCTGCTTGTAAGCGGAACGCTCGATTGTGCTGACGGGCGCCTTGCCCGGAGGAAAAACCAATGCACTCGTCTTGGAAGCTACCTTGATCTTACGCTCGACGACTTGGCTAAACCCGCCTTGACCGTGGGGTTTCTGGTTAGCTTTTGGAATGCCGGTTTCCGGGGTTTGCCGCTTCTTGCTCCTGTATTTGTCTATTTTGGAGATGTCTTGATACTTCAAAGCCTGACACGCTACCGCGTGGAATTTATTGATCCTTACCCGGACAAGGAAAATTTGGAGGGAGTTTTCCAAAAGTCCTTTGCGATGCAGCTGGGACGCAATCTGATGCCGGCCACCTTTGCGCGTTATCTTCTTTTTGCTCTTTTTGCCGGTTTTGGATTTGGTTTCTTATTCATCATTCTTGACGCGTTTTACATCACGGCCCTGATCAGCGTTTTTATTGTCAAGCTTGGCCTGGATATTTACCGCAAGCAGCAAACCGAAACAAGCAATCCGCCTAGCAGCGTCAAACCGTCCGGTAATTAAAAACCCAGAACCACGTCCCCGTTTCTTTTCTCTGCTGATAAAGTTTCTCTGAATGTACGGAATAAAGACCTTTGGCCTGAAACAGCTCTTCAATTTCAGAGGTGGTACGATAAATGGCTTGGTAATCGGCTTTTAATTCTTCTGAGAATCTATCAACTTCAAACCTGCCTTGCGTACCGATGGATTCCCGGACAATGATCTTACCCCGAGGGCGGATAAGCTCGGCCGCATTCGTAATCAGCCGATCAAGCTCCGGATCGTTGAGATAAATCATGAGTCCTGAAATAAGAGCGATATCGAACGTACCGTAGGCGACCGGAAGTTTCTCGTAACAGGGAGCGCATACGGTTTCGATGTTTTTCAGGCCCTTTTGACTTGCCTCTTGGTTGATCTGATCAAGGAGGGATTCTATATAGTCGGTGGCTACAACTTGTTTTCCTGCCTCCGCCAAGGGAAGGGCGAGACGTCCTGTGCCGCAGCCTAAATCAATAATATTCTGATCGGCAGGCTCAATAACGGAAAAAAGCTTCTGAAGCTGCAGCGTACATTGCTCTTCGCTGGCCCCTAAATTAACTGCCCTCTGCTTTTTTTCGGCCTCTTGGGCCCTTATCTTCCAGAATGCTTTGATTTTTCCGTAGTCGAGGTCCATCGGATTCTTTCGGTAATGGAAGTGGTTGAAATGCCCTGCATGTAGGGAATCCTGACCACATGGATGCCGAGTTTCTTGCTGACTTGAAGGGTTCTTTTCTGGTTCGTGTCGCTTTCTCCGTAGGTTTCGTTGACGGCCAGGAAATCCGGCTTGATGACCTCGAGTATTTTCCCCTGGAAGGTGTCATCGTACGAGATCACCCAGTCGACGCCTTTAACGTTAAATAGTACGCGCTTACGGTCCTCCAGTTTAATCGCAGGCAGTTTCTTTTTTTGTTTGTAAACGCTCTCATCGGACTGAACACCGACGATCAATACTTGTCCATACTGCTTGGAATTTTGAATGGCCCTTAAGTGACCCACATGAAAAAGGTCAAAGACTCCGGGCAGGTAAACTACTTTTTCATAACCCGCTTTGTCCATCATACGTTTCCCCTTTGAATGGTTGAATTCATGTTTATATTTCGGACAAATAGGAAAACTCTGAAGTGTCTAGGTGCGCGGGCTTTGGATGCGTGTCAACGCTTCCACGGCAAAGACAAGGGCCAGGGGAGCCGTGTGAAGCATGAGTCGGGTCAGTGCCGTTTGAATCTGAATTGCAAGATTGTAAGGCGTAATCAGAAGGATAAAAAAATAGACCATTTCTTGGGCAATCACAAGAAAGGCCGGCAGGGAGTTCAGACTAAAAAGACTGTTGACCTTCCTTAAGACTAGAGCAGCCAAAAAAGGTATCCACAGTCCGTTCCAGAGATGTGCACTGAAGGCGAAAAAAAGGTAGGAGCCAAGAACAAGTTTGATCCTCCAAGGGTCAAAAAGAAGCGATAGCACAGCCGTAGGATCCCGGCGTGAATTCAAAAACTCATTCCCGGATGAATCAAGAAAAACCTTGAGATAGAAAATAGCTAGCAAAAATAGGATGCTTCCGAGCAAGAAATGAAGAAGACACGATTTTTTTTGCCTCGCAAGAACGAGACAGCAGACGAGTATCCAGAAAAAGGAAAGCCCTTCATTTTTAGTCCACGCACCCAGACCCGCAAACAGCCCCGCAATAAGGAAAATTTTTGCGTCATGGGTTCGCAAAGCTGTCACTAAGGTGAGCGCGGAAGCTGTGATAAAGAAAGCAAGCGGAACATCAGCATACTGCACGGCTGACCAAAGTCGGTAGGCAGGGACGCTCAAAAGAAAGGCGCCGGCTAACATCCCACTTCCGGCAGATACAAAAGAAGCGAGATACCAGATGACAAAGAAGCAAAGTGAGAGCGAAAAAACATAACCCACCATCGAGGGCCAGGCAAGCGTCTCAACTCTCATCCAATTCCATCCCCACGCCACAGCGCCCGGAACCAAGAGGGGGTAATCCGGGTGACTCCAGGTAAGGGCGGGGTGAAACATGCCCTTCCATTCGGAAGGGGCTCGAAAGAAAAATTTGGCTTTTAGATTCCAAAAATACCTGCCGTCCCACCCGCCATAAAAGTCATTGAGGGAACGGAGAAGAAAAAAATGCGAGAAAGAGAAAAGAGCAACCGCAAAAAGCAGCGACAGGAAAACAAGGATCATCCGGGCAGGGAGGGAAGTCTTTTGCCATTTTGTTTTAATGTAACATTGAAAATCTTTAAGGCGTTGTCCTCGGCTTCTCCAGATTTTCAACGTTTCCCGAAGAGAAATGACGGTGAGGATCAAAAGCAGGAGAACGCTGACAATGAAGGAAGCTTCTGGTCCATGCTGGGAGAACGCAAGGCAGGACCCAAACAGGATGAGCGAAACAACTCCAAGGCCGACAGGCAAGGAACAGGCGGATAGAAAAAGTACTTTGTTAGGAATCTTCGAATCCCGGAGGATAGTTGCCGTCAAAAAAAATCCAGTCAAAAAGGGAAGGGCGAGGGGAGGTAGAAAATTCATTTCACTTTTTTTATCAAACCCTTACCGCTTGCTGTTCTCATGATCCATGCGTAGCCCGAGCTTTTTAGACGTGCTTCCGTATCTTCCCGGTTAGAACCAACCATGAATCCAATATTTTGGCCAGGTTCTGGATCGAGCACAAGTGGACACAGGTAAGCCTGGGCCGTCATCAAAACTTCTTTAGTGTTTGCATCAAGTTCTTGATAGGGTTTTTCAAAAAGAAAGCTGACGGCTCCCTTGGCAGGAAGGACTTTTGCCAGAGGCTCAAGATACGAACCTATCTTTGGAATACGCTGCGGGTGAGTCTCAAAAAATAAGGATCTATTGGCGGAAGAAGCTGGTTCTATCCCCGGGCCGGAAAAAACGGCCAAAAGAATGTAGAAACACAAGTAAACGTGAAGCAAAGAAGTAATAAAAGACTGTTTCATAGGCTTTTCGGAAAAAACGGCTTGGTTCTTTCTATTATCGGCCCAGTTAGAGATTTTTAAAACCCGCAGTAGGGGGGGCTTGGGCGATTTATGAAAAATAAAAAGGTGTCGATACAATTATAAGGTTGCGAGATCATGTTTTTTACCTTTAAACAAAAGGAGGGCAGAATGTTCAAAAAAGTGATTTGTGTCGCGTTATCGCTTTTTCTTTTCGCCGGGTTTAGTTGGGGAGGCAAGTCTAAGTCAGAGTCGGAGGTCAAACATTCAGCCAAACAGACAAAGCAGACGGTGAAAACCTCCAAATCGACGGTCAAACCCGTTGCTTATAAGAAGGCTAAAGCAAATTATTACAAGCCCATGAAGGCTGCGCCAAAAAAACCCAAGAGCAACGTCGTTCAGAAACCTGCAACATCACTTTCTTCGGCAAACCCTTCCGTTGGAAGCACTGTAAATACATCAAGCGCTCAATAGGCATTGTCTGAGTTTTGTTTTTATTCTAACTGAGTATTTGGATTTTTGACAACGGCGCAGAGGGTGACGTTATCTGTCTCTATCCGGTAGACCGTATCGGGAGGCGGCCATCGGCCTTCCGATAAATCCTCAGGGCTCCATCCCCTTGAAAAAGACAACGCGTAGTCCCAATTATCTTTTCCGGGAACCGGCTTGGTTTTGAGTGAAGGGTAGGGAAGGTAGAGATAGGGAAGCGGTTTTTTGAAGCCTTCTGGATAAAGATAAGGAATATAAGCCGACCCGAGTCGCTCTCTGAGGTAAGGATAAGAAGACATAAGATGGCCGTCGGCTCTGACCACCAGGGGCTGGTTACCATTTACTTTTTGATGATGTTCAGCCAGCCATTCCGCGGAAAAACGTAGGCAGTTCCCCCAATAGTCTGTCTCATATCTGCCAAATGCCCCCCGAAGCCCTCCCACGGTGGCGTTAAAGTAGACGTATTCGTGAGGATGATTTTGGACCATCCAGGACAGCGGTTCTCCTAAGTGAAGAAGAAGGACTCCCGTGAGAAGTATTTTTTGACCCCATGTTTTTAGGATCCTAAACAGATTTTCCCAGGCGGCCGCGGCAATCACAATGATAGGAGGATACACAAACATGAAGTGTCTCCATGCGTCATAGGTCGTGGATTCTTTGTAAATGGCGTAGACAAGAGGGAAAACCGCTGAGAAAAAAATCATCCCAAGTAATCGGCCGTCGAAATTTTTAAGAAGAGGCCTCAACGCAAGAAAAAAAAGACAAAGGCTTGTAATGAGAAAGAGGGGGCTTGAAATCAAAATCCACTTGGGAAGGTAATACCACGGCAACTGAGTGGCCGGAATGAGCGCACCCTCAAATAATACCCTTCCATTCCAGAACGAAAACTGGGTCATTTGTTTTAAAGCGAGCAAAGGATTCACGATGGGGTTGAGCTGTCCATAAGGCCAAAATACCAATCCTCCCAGGTAACCCAGAAGGGCGATCCCCAGGATGGATGCGGTCATGTAAAGAGGATTAATTTTTTGCTTTTTAAGGATTGAACTATCAAACCACGCGAAGAGGGTGAATAAAAAGAAATAGCCGATCAGCAGCAATCCTCCCGGCCTTGTTCCAATGGAAGCCGCCATACCCATTGCAATTAAAGCCATGGTTTTCATTGAAGGCTTAGGCAGCTCTTTAATGAATCGAATCGTATAGTAGAGAAAAAAGATAGAGCCCGCCGCGAAGGGAATATCTTTAGGATTATTCATGGAATTGCCCCAAAAGCGGGGAGAGAGTGCCATAAACAGAATTGCTACGAGCCCCGTCCGCCAGCCACCGATCTCTTTGGCGAGAAAACCTGTGTAGAGAATCGCCAAGAAGCCGAACAAGGCATTTATGACATGACTGGTCGTGAAGAAAGCGAGGAGGTGATGATCCTGATAAAGGCCCTCAGAAATAAAGCCCCTTACCGTGTCAAACAGCGCCCCGTAGGTGAAATCCACGAGACCATAGAATAAACCGCTATAGACTGAAATGATAGGAAGGCCGAGAACAAATTTATCTTTGCCTCCGCTTAAGAGGTATCTCAAAATGAAGGCGCCGGTGTTGCTGTTGTTCCACTCATCCCAGGTAATGCCGTAATCAAAGCTTGTCTTCAGCATGATGAAAAAAATTGAAAGGGAGATGAGGATAAAAAGGGTGCGGTAAACCTTTTGAGGTTCTTCGATCAATTTCTTCAGCATCCGGGGCTCTGGGTCGATAACATTAGCAATGAAATGACCCCATTGTCCATGATTTATTTGCGCCGCGTCTCTACTCGAAGCTTTCCTCTGATCGCCGCATTTCTTGTCGGTTTTCTGTTACTCCAACCCTCTCCGGTGAAGGCTGAAGTTTTGAGTCCTCGAGAAGTCCGGGTCGGTGTGGCGGTAAGTCCGGGTTTTAAATCCATTCCTGACTGGAAAGGCACCTTTGAAAGACGCCTTGCCTACGCCTCAAAAATATTTGATACGGAATTCAAAATAAAATTCCGTGTGGCAGTGTACCAGGACTGGAAACCCGGCGATGAGAAAGAAGGCTTGAGTCAGCTCATGGAGGATTTGGCTGACAGCTTTCCTTTGCGCGATGTGGATTGCGTCATCGGCCTGACCCGGCTCACGGAATTTGACAAGAACAATGTTAATCAAATCAAAGACCTTCATTCGATTGGGCAGGCTAGACCCTTCGGCGGCTACGTGGTGATTCGGTATCCCCACAATGGTTTATTCAAAATTCAGGAAGATACAGTCCTCGTCCATGAATTGGGTCACCTTTTCGGCGCCGTCCATACCAATCAACGCGATACCATTATGGCTCCCGTTGTTGAGCGTCAAATTCCGACTCGCTTTGATTCGGAGAATCACGAGATTATCCTCCGGACTCGTACGGTCAATTTTAAGGAAGGGGCGAAGACTCTTTCCCGAAACGTTCTTAATAATCTTTTGAACGCCTATATAGGATTGGCCCGGGACGACCAGTCTTTCGATTTTTTCTATTCCCTCGGGGTCTTCCAATTAAAATTGGGACAGTCGCAGGAGGCGCTAAAATCATGGACGAAAGCGGCCTCCTTAAATGACGGCAATCCCCTGATTCATTTTGAATTGGGAATGTTGTATTCCGTCTCCGCAAAGTATGACGGAGCTATTCGTGAGTTGACCAAGGCCGTTTCAGGTTTCAGGCTTCCGAGCCAGAAGAAGAATAAAGCCCGTGCGTTAAATGCGCTGGGAGAGGCCTATTTTGAAAAAAATAATTCTACCGCGGCATATGATGCATGGATTCGCGGTGCGGCAATTGAGCCGAACAATCTCGATATCAAAGCTAACCTGGCCATGGTCAGTTTGAAGCGAGGTCAATACGATGAAGCGGCCAGAATCTTGGAGCGTATTTTAAAAGTCGACCCGGATAACGTGAAGGCCCTCAGTAACCTGGGTTTTGCCTATGGCCACATTAATCGTTTCCAAGAGGCGTTGCGCTATTTGGATCTCGCTTTGTCCAAGGGGAGGTCTTCGATGGGGGCAAGCCAGATTTCGCAAATCCTTCGATATCGTGCAGAAATTTACAGTAAAATGAAGAAACCTGCCGAGGCCTTCAAAGACCTGGAAAAATCATGCAACGCCCTCCCTACGGTTGATTGTCACAAGAGTCTGGGTTTGATGTACCTTGAAAAAAAACAGTGGGCCGCGAGTGCCCGGGAGCTCTCCGGAGTGCTCCGATACGATAAGAAAGATGCCAACGTGTACGGCGCACTCGGGACCGCTTTGGTGCAGATGGGAAATACCGACAACGGACTCGGTGTTTTTAAGGAGGGATTGAAGTACGCTAAGGACAATAAACTGGCAGCGCAGTTTTACAAAAACATGGGAAATATCTTATTAAACCAACGCCACTTTGAAGCCGCCGGGCAGCAATTCCAGATGGCTATTGCCAAGGATTGGAATAATGCGGACAGCCACTTTGGACTGGCGCTTGCTTATATAGGATCCAAGCAGGCCATGAGCGCTCGCGAAACCCTGAAAGACGTTCTGCGCATCGATCCAAAATACCCAAAGGCTAAAGAGATGCTTGGCAAAATCGAAGCCGGTCTTGATCATTCGCACCCGACTGGCTAAGATCTGCCAGAAGGGCCCGGCGTTCAGAATTTCGTTAATGATGACGATGCTTAGAGATAAGAACAGGACTTCGCTAGGTTAACTATTATTGGGGAGAAGTGTAAACACAGGAGGGATCATGGCCGGAAGAAAAACAAAGCACTCTCTTAAAACAAGGCGCCTTATGAGCATGAAGGCGAAAGGAAAGAATAATCCTTTTTATGGGCGGCGCCATTCCAGCACTACAAAACAAAAAATAAGCGCTGCGACTCGAGGAAAGCGCAATCCCATGTATGGCCGCAAGCATACCAAGGAAACCATTCAAAAGATTCGCTTGGCGAGATTGAGGAGATTTCGAGCCGCCAAATAAATTATTGTCATTGACCCGCCCCGAAAAATTCTACATCATTCCAACTGAGGAATCTTTCTTTTTATGCGCCCGTAGCTTAGTTGGATAGAGCAACAGCCTTCTAAGCTGTGGGTCGGCCGTTCGATTCGGCCCGGGCGCGAATTTAGGTTTTAGAGCTATGCCCACGAGTTCAAGTTAGAAACGTACCACTGAGAGCCTGCGAATAGACCTCCTCCGGGGTTTGATAGTTTAAGCATTTTCTTGGGCGATTATTAAGCAAAGCCTCGATGTAAGCAATGGAGGAATGAGGCACCCGTGGAGATCTGTCTTTTTAGGCAAGAAACGTCGGATAAGACCGATGGCGTTTTCTGTATGTCGTCAGATTTTTTTGGACATGGAATCAAGATTTGAGTTTGCATCTTGATCGTAGTTTGGGCCGCGGTTGAGATTGTATTGTTTTTTTCTTTCCAGGGTCAATCGTTTCTTTTCCGTCCTCGCTTTTAAGATGGCCTCCTTTCTGCCGTGATAGACATCGTTCGGGGATACATTTTGAAGCGATTCATGCGGTGTAGATGCTCAGTAATTAGGTAACTCTTTTGGTATATTAAATGGGCCAAAGGAGACCTTATGCAATACAAAGATATTGTCGTTGTAAAGCGGTGGATCCCTATCCTTAAAGAGTATGAAAAGACAAAGGCAAAAGTAACGCCTAGGCCCTCTCAGTATGTCAAAGATTTATGCGAAGCTCATCATATCAACAAAAAAGATCTCAGCCGGTATTATCACAAATGGATCCACGGCGATAAAAGTGATGAGGCCTTATTGCCCGCCAAGCGTGGTCCAAAACCGGGATCACGCAGAACAGCAAAAGCAATTGAACGAAATATTATAAAAGCCTACCGGCGTTTCGGCTCTAACCGGTATGAACTCGTTCTTTTATTTAAGCCGTATTATCTCGACAAAACGCCATCTCCGGCAACGATGGATCGTATCAAGGGCCGTTATCCCTTAAATGAGGCGGCTAAAAAGATCGTTAAGCGTTATGAAAAACAGGCCCCAGGCGAATTAGCCCACATTGACTTATCAAAACTGCCTAAAGATCTCAAGCTTGAGTTTGGCACTTTTTAACTGATCGAGCATTTCAAAATAGTTTGATAGTC
>CAYJTB010000054.1:0-12287 GCA_964372875.1 uncultured bacterium | reverse complement strand
CTGCTAACAAATTTGCTAACAGAATTTCGTAATTGAAGCGGTGCTTAAAAATGTTTAAGAATGCGAGCCAATCATTGCAACCCTTTGATGCCAAAAGTGTTGTCTTCATAACTTACCTGCCCACCGCAACTTAAAGAAAATCTTCCGAACTCGGTGCGAGGGAAGCGCTCTCCCAGCTGAGCTACCGGCCCAAGAATATTGCAAATACCAACCACTGCGATTCGTAATCTAACGATTGCTGCGCACTTTTCACTGCAAGCGGTCCTTTAGGACCGGCCCAAGAATGAAATACTACGAAATCAACTCATAACGATATCCGGGAACTAACCCCTGCCGACGGTCCCCGAAGGGGGCCGGTCCAAAGGGTGCGTATATTAGCAAAATTCAAGTTCAAAAGGCACTTAACAGTTCAAATAATAACGCAGACGCCCAAACACCCTCTCCTGCTCTGTCTCATTAAAGATTTCATGAAAAAAACCCGGAAAGGATTCGATTGTTTTTTCGGGCGCGCGCAATTTTGAAAAAAACTGTTGAGTGGCCTTCGGCGAGACCACAAAATCTTTTTCCGCCATGAGGACATAAACCGGAAAAGGGACCGAAATTTCCTTGTCCTTGAAGAGTGAAATGCATTCGAGCATTTCATGAATGAGCCGCACAGTGATCCTTTTCTTGATCAAATCATCTCTTTTATATTTTTCGATCTCCCCTGCGTCATGGCTTAAGCAGGGAGGCTTGACCGGATTCTTGATAACGAATCCTGGAATCATTTGATTGAGAATCTTGATGAGGTCTTTGAAAAGCCCTTGTTTGGGGATCCCAAAAAGGGGCGACGAGAGAATCAGCTTAGCAACCTTTTCGGGGTGCTTCACGGCCCATGCGGTCGCCGCGAGCCCTCCCATGGAATGCCCAAAAAGCTGCACCGGCCCTGTGACTTTAAACCGGGTTTCTAAGAAATGGAGGAAGTGGTCGACGTCCGCCAAATAGTCTTCGAAGCACCCCACGTAGGCCGGCTCGCCGCTGGAGAGTCCGCAACCTCTAAAATCAAAAGTCCCGATCGTAAGACCTAAATCTTCCAAACGGGAAAAGAATTTGAGGTAACGCCCGGAATGCTCGCCGTGTCCATGAAGCAAAATGAGGGGGTTTTTTTCTTGTGAGGAACCGGCTGCAAAACGGTAATAAAGCCTTTCGTCATCCTTGGCCCACAAAAGCCCTTCTTGGATTGCCATCTCGCTTTAGGTTCTTGCGAGCGGCCGGGATTTTGTGTAAAGCTCCTCAATCTGGGAGGCGTATTTTTCCATCACGACTTTGCGTTTTATTTTCATGGTAGGTGTGAGTTCGCCCGTGTCCTGGGTAAATTCCTTGGGGAGGAGCCTGAACTGCTTGATCTGCTCGTAGACGGCAAAATCTTTCATCCGGACCTCGAGACGCTCTTGGACCCTTTGCCGGATGGAATCAAGATCGAGCAATTCTTCCCAGGAAGCCGCGGAAATTCCATTTTCTTCGGCGATGCGTTGGGTTTCAATCCGGTTCGGCACAATGAGCGCCACCAAACAAGGTTTGCGGTCTCCCAAAATGACCACTTGGCTGAAGAGGCAGTCCGTTAAGATTTCGTTTTCGAGATTTTGGGGAGAAATATTCTTGCCGCCCGCGGTAATGATCAAATCTTTCTTTCTCCCGGTAATCCGTAAAAATCCGTCGCTGTCAATTTCGCCCAAATCTCCGGTATAAAACCATCCGTCTTTGATGGCCTCCCGGGTGGCCTCTTCATTTTTAAAATAGCCTTTCATCACATGAGGCCCCCGGGTGAGGATCTCCCCGTCTTCTGCGATCTTGACCTCGACGCCGCGGATGGGTAAACCCACGGTACCGAATTTAAAATGATCCGCCCGGTTCACAGAGATCACAGGAGATGTCTCCGTCAGGCCGTACCCTTCCAAAATAAGGACATCCGCCGCATAAAAAAATTCTGCCAATTCCTTGGCCAAAGGCGCGCCGCCCGAGATAAAAAATTTGATCCGTCCGCCTAGTTTTTGTTTTAATTTTTTAAAAACAAGGATCCTGGCCAATGCAAATCGAAGGCTTAAAAGAAGAGGCGCTGTTTTACCCTTTTGCCGGTATTCCCCCATTTCCTTCCCTACCCCCAGTGACCAAAAAAAGAGTTTCTGTTTAGCGGGAGAGGCGGATTGAATAGCCTCCATGATCCTTGCGTAGATCTTTTCGTAGAGCCGGGGAACGCTTGCCGCCACTGTCGGTTTTACAATCTGAATATCTTCGGGTACGGTCAACATGCTTTCAGCATAAGCAATCTCTACCCCCTCCTGAATCATGAAGTAATAGCCCGCCATCCGTTCAAAAACGTGGCTCAGCGGGAGAAAAGAAAGTGCTATTTCATTTTCTTTTAAAGGAAGGGCTTCCGACGAGGCCTCACAATTAGAAAGAAAATTGCCGTGAGTGATCATGACACCCTTGGGAGGTCCTGTGGTGCCCGAGGTATAGATGAGGGTGGCGACATCGTCCCGGGCGACTCTCTGGCAAAGACGGTCATAATAATCGTTTCCTTCGTTGCAGAAGGCGAGCCTGCCGGCCTCAAGACAATCTTGAAAATTGAAAATTCCTTGGGATCTTTGGGTGAGATCAAAACCAATGATCGTTTTGAGTACGCTCCCCTTCAACAAGGACTGCACTTTTTCCAACTGTTCTTGGGTAGAGACAAAAAGACAGGCCGCCTCGGCATGCTCTAAAATGTAGCAGCACTCTTTAGGAGAGCTCGTGGGATAGATCGGCACTGTGACCGCGCCGATACTAAGGATCCCAAGGTCCGCATAGGCCCACTCCGGCCTGTTCTCGGAAAGGATACCGACCCGGTCACCTTTTCGTACCCCGATCCCCGATAAAAAAAGGCTGACCCTTCTTACCTTTTCGGCGAATTCCTGCCACGTGATGTATTCGTATTTCCCCTGGCGTTTAGACCAAAGGGCGGGACGGTCGGAGGACTCATGAACACGGTTTAAAAATAACTGGATAAGACTGGAAAATCGGCCTTCTTTGTTTCCGGTCACAAAGATTTTTTCGCCTTGCCATCATTTTTCCCGGGCTTTGGCTTTGCGTTTTCCTTTTTAATTTCTTCTTCCATTTGCTTGATCGCGGTCTTATTTTTTTTGGTCTGTTCCTTAATGAGTTCAATTTTCTCACTGCGGATGGCCTCTTCGATATCCGTCCCAGGGGTGGCCGAACTCACGGAAGAGGTCGGCAATTTTTCGGAAAGTTCCCTTAAAAGTTTTTGATGGGCCTTCGCCTGTTCCATGATTTTTTGGATTTCTTGGATCTCCCGTAGATGCTGGGTTTGAAGACTTTTATGAATCTTAATGATGCTCTCCAGCTGCTGTTGTGTTTCCTCGAGCGAGGGATTGGGTTGGGTTTCTGCCTCCTTTTTTTCCTGGGGGGAGGAATACGCTGCGGAAAAAATAATCAGCATCAGGTAGAAAGTAAAAATAGAAAATCGAGGGAAACTCACTTATTTATCCTTAAAGCTGGGCTGCCTTTTTTCGAGAAAGGCCCGGACTCCTTCTTTCATGTCTTCGGTTTCGGCAATCTTTCCAAAAAGCCGGGCCTCGAGGTCAAGGCCATCTTCCAGCGAGGCGTCCATACCTTTAGAGATTGCCTCAAGTGAAAGCGCAAGTGCTACAGCCCCTTTTGCGGCAATTTTTTTTGCAAGACCCAACGCCTGCCGGAGAAGTTCCCCGTCCGGTACCACGCGGTCCACGAGTCCAATCCGAAGCGCTTCTTGGGCCGTAATCATGTCACCCGTAAGAATCAGTTCGCGGGATTTGCTCGGTCCTACCAGACGTGTAAGCCGCTGGGTGCCGCCAAAACCGGGGATGATACCGAGGTTGATCTCCGGCTGCCCAAAACGCGCGCGGTCCGAAGAAATCCTCATATGACACGCCATGGCGAGTTCGTTGCCTCCGCCCACACAGACGGAATTGATGGCAGCGATCACCGGTTTTCTCATTTGTTCGATTTGATTGAAGACCGCCTGCCCTTTTTTTGCCAGGCCTTGGGCTTGGTCCGCTGAATTAATCTGCGCCATCTCTTTTAGGTCTGCCCCCGCAATAAACGTCATGTTCTTTCCTTCGCCGGTAAAAACAATGATTTTGGCTTCCGGATTTCCCGCGAGCTCACTGAAGACCTCCGAAATTTCCTGCATGGCCTTCATATTAAGGGCATTGACGGGCGGACGATTAATAGTAACCAGGGCGACTTTTTCTTCGATTTTTATTTTGATAAATTCTTTTTCAGCCATAAATATGAAATCCCCTGCCGCTCTTTTTTCCAAAAAATTTAGCTCCCACCATCCGCCGCAGCCTGGGCGCGGGCCAAAACCGGTCTCCGAACTCTTTATAGAGTTTTTCAAGCCCGCTCAACACATGATCAAGCCCGATTTCATCCGCATACCGCAGAATACCGCCCTTGTCTTGCGGAAACCCCACGCCCGCTACCATCGCCAGATCGATATCAGAGGCCGTGGCTACGTTTTCTTCCAAACAAAGCGCTGCTTCATTGATCATAGGAAAGATGAGACGCTCGACGCTAAAAGAACTCTTCTTTTTGGTTTTCGCCTGCACTTCTTTGACCCATTGGGTTAATCTGTCTTTTTTTTCGCCGTCATGGACATAAAACCCGGCCCCTGACTTTTTGCCAAGGTAGCCGGCCTCGTAAAGTTTATTCCAAATCTCCGCGGCCTGCATCCGGTTCCCGTAGGAATTTAAAAGTACCTGAACCACGTCATAACAGATGTCGATGCCGAGCTGGTCCACCAAAGTAAAAGGGCCCATGGGCAAACCGAAATCTGTGATCGCTTTGTCGATCTCTTCCCGGCCGGACGCTTCTTCCTGAAGACAGAAAGCCGCTTCGTTGAGGTAAGGCATTAAAAGACGATTGACCAGAAAGCCTGCGCATTCGTTTACGCGCACCGGGAGTTTCCTGAGTGATTCGGTAAAAAGGACCACATCGTCCACGGTTTCCTGGCTTGTGGCAAGGCCCGGAATCACTTCGACCAGTTTCATCACCGCAGCGGGAAAGAAGAAATGCATTCCAATCACTTTAGGAGGACGGCTGGTTCCGGAGGCCATTTCAGAAATGGATAAGGCTGAGGTGTTGCTTGCAAATAGGGTTCCTTCACTGACTACCTTTTCCAGTTCCTGAAAAACTTTTTTCTTCAGATCCATCTTCTCCGGCACGGCCTCGATCACAATATCCACGTCTTTAAAGGACTCGATATCCGCAGAGGGAATGATGAGCGCCATCTTTTGTTCCATTTCAGAGGCGGTCATTTTTCCCTTGTCGACGCGGCGCTGATAAATAGAACGGATCCGCGCCAGACCTTTTTGAACAAGCGCTTCACTCACATCTTTGAGAACCACGGGAAGGCCGGAATAACTAATCACCTGGGCGATCTCTGCCCCCATGTTGCCCGCACCCACGACCCCCGCTTTATAAATATTCATTATCTTTCCACAACAATCGCCCCGCCCTGGCCGCCGCCCACACACATGGTGGCAAGACCCAGATTGAGGTTCCGTCTTTTCATTTCGTGAAGAAGTGTGACCACGATCCGGTTGCCCGTGGCTCCGACAGGATGCCCCAACGCAAGGGCCCCGCCGTTGACGTTGGTAATCTCACGATTGAGACCCAGCATTTTCTCCACGGCGATAAACTGTGCGGCGAAGGCCTCATTGAGTTCGATCAGCTGGATATCCTTCAGACTCACCCCCGCCCTTTTAAGTGCAATCGGAACTGCGCAACTGGGTCCGATTCCCATCCGCTCGGGCTCTACTCCTGCGAAGGCATATCCGCGAATTTTTCCAAGCGGCTCTAGTTTTAATGCCTTCGCCCGAGATTCTTTCATAACAAAGAGTGCACTGGCGCCGTCCGAGATAGGACAAGAGTTTCCGGCCGTCACGGTTCCATTTTCTTTAAAAATTGCAGGGTACTGGGACAAAAGCTGAACCGTGACGGCGGGGTTCGGCCCTTCATCCTGGACAAAGGTCTCCGGGGGAAGTTCTTTTCCATAAAAGCTTTTAGGGATCATCACTTTGATAATCTCATCGCGGAATTTTCCTTCACGAGTCGCGCGAAAGGCCCGTTGATGAGACAACACGGCAAATTCATCTTGCTCTTTTCTTGAAATATTAAACTCCTCCACCAGATTCTCCGCGGTCTTGCCCATGATTTGGCCGCAAACCGGGTCGGTCAGTCCTTCCCAGATCGTATCCATCATCGTGGAGTGTTTGAGCCTTTTGCCGAAACGCATGTCCCGGGAGACATAAGGGTTGGATGACATGCACTCTGTTCCGCCGGCCAAGACAATCTCCGCCTCTGCTGCAATAATCATGTGAGCGCCGCTGACGATCGATTGCAGACCGGAAGCGCAGTTTCGTGCCACGGTAAACGCAGGGATTTCTTTGCGGAGTTTGGCTTGGAGTGCAATCACACGGGCCACATTCGTAGCATCGCTTTGCTGACCCACGCAGCCGAAGATCACCTCATCAATCACCTGAGGGTCGATTCCGGTTCGCTCTAAAAGGGCGCGGACTACGATCTCGCCTAATTTTTGATTGGTAAAATCTTTCAACGCGCCGCCCAGATTTCCCTGAGGAGTCCTCACTCCGCCTACAATGACAAGATCCATTTGATTCTTCCCCTACTCTACCATCATCCGTTTGATTTCATTGATCTGCTCTAAGGTCTGTTGTTCGCCCGCCTTGATAAATTTCTTGGCCTGATAAAATTCCGCCCAATGGCCCTCGTGAACAATTGGTTCGATTAAGACGTCCGCCTCTTGGGCCGCGACTTCGGCAATTTCATATTCCATAAACTGCATCGTGTTCATGATTACGTTAAAGATGTTATCAGAAAAATGGCTGTTCAGCTTATTTAACACCGGGGCAACCATCCAGCGCCACAGATCATTTTTGGAGCGCTCCTTATAAAGCCTCCTTCTTTTTTCGGCTTGGATGCGGATTCTTTGAACTCGGTCTTCAGGCCCCATCAAAACATTCACCGCAATGATTTTTTTGACGCCCATTTTCACCAACGTATCCACGGGCAAAGGATTCAAAATACCGCCATCAATCAGAAGTTCTCCTTTCCAATGAAAGGGGCGGAAAATCCCCGGTATGGAAATGCTGGCCCGAAGGGCATCCACCACTCTGCCGGTTTCAAAAACCACTTGTTGGGAGGTGGAGAGACTCGTGGCAACAATCTTGACGGGGACCTGGAGATCCTGAAACGTCTTGTCGCCCAGAAAGCTTTCCATATAACGGATGATATTGCGTCCATGGAAAAAGCCGCGGTGCGCGAGCGAGAGATCATCAAATCCTACGAGTTTAAAAAAAGCGCTTTTGCGGTCCAAACTCAACGCTATATTTTCCAAATCGTTGGCCTTAAAACCTGCGGCCCAAAAAGCAGCGATAAGGGCACCCATGCTGGAACCTGCCAGCACATCAATAGGAATATTTTCTTTTTCGAGTACGCGCAAGACTCCGATATGGGAAAGTCCGTAGGCCGCTCCACTGCCCAAAGCCAGTCCCACCAAAGTCCCAGCCAGTTCTTTGGTAATAAACCGCATGGCCGAATAATAGCGCTCGGAATCTTTATTTCGGGAGGGCAGGACTTGAAATACATTCGTAGAACCCAGAGAAACTCCCTCGGAGACCACGGTCTTGATTTCGTTTTTAGTGAAGCCGAAGGTTTGCTCCAGTTCGCGGATGAGCAAGCCCGATTTTGCACCGCTGCTCGCTGCATCCAATAAAAGATAGACCGTGTCCGCCTGCTTTAAGGCCTGAAAAGAGGGGCCTGAGACACCGTGCGCGAGACGGATCAAAAGAAAATCAAAACGGTAACTCAGAAACGTGAGAAGGGCTGAGAGATTTCGCTGGCTGTCATCGCCCTTTTCAAGCATGACAGGAAGGTATTGAAAACCGGTCGCGCAATCCACCATCGAAGGTTTTAAATCCGATTCCCGGCTGGGAGGGGGTACTTTATTTAGAGACAGGGCTGTCTGCGGCTTGGGTTGAAAATCTTCTGTTATCCCCGACTTGGCGCCGGTAAAAAAATCAATGAAGATGACGCGGGTTTTTGTCTCCCGGATAAGATTGGTCGCCAAGTCTAAAACGAACCTGAAACTCTCTGGGGGCGAAACCGTCGAATAGATTGCCGCCACTTTGACTTCTTGCTTTTTTCTCTCCGGGCCTTCGATTTTGGTTAGACGATGCCCCAAGGTGCGGCTTAAATGAATGGATAGAGCCGGGATTTCAGAGAGGACTTTTAAAAAATCGGCTTTGTCGAGCCGGAGCAGGAGTCCGTCGGAGCGCGCCTCAACGGACGCACTGTGCAGCTGGCCTGTTAAAAGTGAGGATTCGCCGAAGTAGTCTCCTCGATAGAGATAAGTGAGCGTTTTGTTGTCTTCGACGCGGGTATTTTGAAAAACACGGAATCTCCCCGAGACAATCACATAAAAGGCCTCGGTGGGTTTTCCTTCCTCATAAACAATGTCGCCGCGTTTGTATTCGACAAGCCTGGTTTTCCTCTCGATCAGACGAATTTCTGTGGCAGAAAGACTGGAAAATAAAGGGATCTCGGTAAACGAGTAACCCCGGCTGGACTCTAATTTTCTACCGAAGGGAAAAAGTGCCATATTGACTATTATTTATCGGCATTTTAGGGGGAATTCTCGAATGGCTCCGTAAGCCTTTGAATTGCCTCATGCCATACCCGAAGTTTTTGTCTCCGAACCTGCTGCGGCATCCGGGGGGTAAACTTTTGATAATGCTTGAGACGGTCGATTTTCTTAACCGATTTCCAGAACCCGGACTGGATTCCCGCAAGCTTGGCCGCACCCCAGGCGGTGAGTTCCGTAATTTCCGAACGAAGCACCGGGACGCCCAGGAGATCGGCCTGTAATTGCATGAGATAACTATTGGAGGTGGCGCCCCCGTCCACTTTAAGAAACTGGGGTTTTCGCCCCACCGATCGTGCCATGGATTCAAACACATCGTAAGTTTGATAAGCAATGGAATCGAGCGCTGCCTTGGTGATATGCTCTTTGCGGGTCCCGCGAGTGAGGCCAAAAATGGCGCCGCGGACATGCGCATTCCAGTAAGGGGCACCCAGTCCCGCGAGGGCCGGAACGACCACCACTCCGCCCGTATCTTTTAAACCCCGCGCAATTTTTTCGGTTTCCGCCGCTTTTTTAATGAAACCCAAACCATCCCGAAGCCACTGGATCACAGCGCCTGCAATAAAAATGGCGCCTTCAAGGGCATAACTTGGTTTTCCTTTTTCGTCACAGGCGAGCGTTGCCAGAAGTCCATGGGTCGGAGCTTGGTATTTTTTTCCGTGATTGACCATCACAAAACATCCTGTGCCGTAGGTATTTTTCATCTCTCCCGGATGATAACATCCCTGGCCAAATAGTGCCGCCTGCTGGTCGCCCACCATCGCACAGATCGGAATGCCCGCTTTAAGCGCGCCCAGGTCTGCTGTCTTTCCAAACGAAAAAGAACTCGGGTGAACTTCGGGCAATATCGAAGATGGAATTTTGAGAAGCCTTAAGATTTCCGAATCCCAAGAAATTTTTTTGAGGTTGAATAAAAGTGTTCGCGAGGCGTTGGTGACATCGGTCGCGTGAACCTTCCGGCCGGTGAGATTCCACAAAAGCCAGGTGTCTATCGTTCCAAAAAGAATGTCACCCTGCCGGGCGCGGTTTCTTGCCCCGGGGATTTGATCCAAGAGCCACTTGACCTTGGTCCCTGAAAAGTAGGGATCGAGCACCAGACCCGTCTTACGCCGGAAAGTGGGTTCTAATCCCCTTGCTTTTAACTGATCGCAAAAATGGGCAGTGCGGCGGTCTTGCCAGACAATGGCCCTGGAAATAGGTTTACCCGTTTCCCGGTCCCAGAGGACGGTGGTTTCACGTTGATTGGTGATTCCAATCGCGGCGATTTGGGCGCTCGAGATTCGCCTCTGGGAGAGGGCCCTGGAAATGACCCGGAGCGTACAACCCAA
Organism: uncultured bacterium; assembly: GCA_964372875.1. Classification (GTDB taxonomy): domain Bacteria; phylum Omnitrophota; class Omnitrophia; order Omnitrophales; family JACQLI01; genus CAYJTB01. The sequence continues at coordinate 2,219 of CAYJTB010000054.1, read as the reverse complement.
GATCTCTAAGGCATTGTGTTCGACCCAACCTGGACGCGGAAAGTACTGAGGAAATTCTTCATAACTTGCGGCGCGGATCCGGCCTCGCCCATCATAAAGAAGCGCGCGAGTGCCTGTGGTGCCCTGATCAATCGCTAAGATAACTTTCGCGGAGTCTTTCACAAGTTTTGCTACAGGTGTTAAGCATTTATGAAATGTTTAAACAAAGATGTCTCACTCATATCGATTGGGGAGAAAATGAAAATGGAGGGAAAAACTTTATTCAAGCTCAGAAACTTCTTCGGGATCCGTAAAGTCGTTAACCTTTGTCTCTAGCCAGTGATTGTAGGCATAGTCGAGAACACGGAATTTATCCACCGGATCGATCGTCAAGAACCGAATGCCGACATCAAAACCTTGATCTTGTCCCTGCAACGTATGTGACCAAACTACTTTTCCTGTGGTCTGGACAGGTTTGGGATCATCGGGAATGTCGAGTTCTAAATTCAGCGTGGTTCCCTCGGCGAGTCTCATGGGTGAATTGAACTTCAGGCCTTCGCGTGAAAGATCTTTACTGAGTGCGATACCCTTCACTTCATCCGTTCCGCTCAGTTGATAGCGCACACTCATATAAGCATCGAAGCGTTTAAACTTGCGCCGTTCTTTTTCCATCGTGTCACCTCCTCTATGTCTGGATTGACCCATTGCTTGTTGCATGGCCGGTGCCATTGCCTCCTTAAATAGAATCGACCTATGTGTGTAACACTACACTGCCAATTTTCTCTAACCCTTTATCTGTGAATGAGTTATCACACACGTAGATTGGTTAATGTAAATATAACACACGACTTACGCATTTACAAGACCCAGCGACTTTTCTATTAACGATAATTAGTGAATTGGAGAGGCAAAGAAAACGGCTGGGCTTTCAGGTGCGTGATCACGTCCTGGAGAAGGTCCTTGGATTTAGAGCTGACACGGACCTCTTCACCTTGAATCGAGGGCTGAACTTTGATGCCCATGTCTTTGATCATTTTGACAAGTTCTTTGGCCTTATCGCCCGGGATCCCCATGGTGAACTTAAGCTCCTGGCGTACCATACCGTCAAATGCCTTTTCTTCCTTCCCCCATTCGAGGGATTTCATCGAGACTTTTCGAGTTGCAAGCCGCGTGGTCAAAATATCTTTGAGGTTTTTAAGTTTTAGTCCGTCATCGGCCAAGAGCGTCATTTTTTTCTCTTCCCGGTTCCATTCAAAGTTGCTTTTGCTGCCTTTAAAATCAAACCGAGCGGCAAGTTCTTTTTTTGCCTGATTGACGGCGTTGTCTATTTCTTGCAGCTCAATGCGGGAAACAATATCAAAAGAAAAATCACTGGAGGCCATGGGAATCCTTGTTAGGCTGTTTCGACCCGGGACTCTACATACGAACGGATCAAATCTTCTTCCGCGGGCTCAAGACCTAGAAACTCAATCCCCGTGTCAAAACTGTCTTTTTTTTCGCCGATCCCCCTTGAAGCAACGATCCATATAACCTTGCCTTGGCATTCGATCCAAGGGAGATTTTTGTCCAGCTCAAGACGCAGTGAAAGCGTGGAAAATCTTTCGAGGGCGCGATCTAAAATGAGGCAAAGTCCGCCGGCGCCCAAATTTTCAGTTTGCGCCTGAACAACCTGCACCCCACTTTGATTGCGAAGGACAATCTCGCAGCGCAGGCTCAATCTTGGAAATTTGCGTTTATTGAATCCATCCCACATGAGAGCGAATTAAGATAGGGTGCGTATAAAGCTGTCTGGAAAACTTTTTGAGATGGATTGGGAACGAAATTCTTTCAGCCGGGTCTGCGATTCGCGAAGGTCTTTGAACCGGCCCAAGAATACAAGATAAAAGGTCTTTCCGCTCGAACGAGTGGAAGACTGGAAAAATGCATTGAGCTGTTCGCCCTTCAACTCATCAATTAATTTTTCCGCATCCGTCTGACTGGCGTAAGTGCAGACCTGGATCACATAAGGATTTCGCGTGCTCACCGGAGGCACAACCGCGGGTTGTTCCAATCCGGGTAACACGGGAGGAACTACAGCCGCCGGCAAAGGAGTTTCTTTAGAAGTCCGCTCCTTCGTTGCGGGACTGAGCGGCAAAGCAGCTGATTCCGGCGCCTTTGTTTCCTGCTTTACTTGTGCAGCTTTTTGCCGGGCCGCCTTTCTTACAAAAACCATGGAGTCATCTTGTCTGGGCGCCTTCATG
>CAYJTB010000053.1:0-14025 GCA_964372875.1 uncultured bacterium | reverse complement strand
CCCACCCAAGAGAAAATATTTTTCGAACGGCTCACAACTGGCGAAGTTGGGCTAGATTTTGAGAGAATCGTCTGCGAAGTATAAAGAATTTCTAAAAATTTTGAGAAAGTCCTCCCGCTAGCAAGATGAGGCCTAGGTCACTGACCGAAGAAATCTCAAAGGGTTCTTATTTTCTTAAGATAAACAAACGAAGCACAACGAAGAATGGGTTTAGGACTGCTAGACCTTTAATCGCCGCTGGCGCGGACTAAAGCAACCACAACTGTCGGATTGATCTTGGATGTGTCTCCCAGACATTTCCTGACCTTGGCTGCCGCTTCTTTCAAGGTGATCTGAAGCACATAGGCAAGTTCCCTGATAAGACCTTTGGCTGAGCGTTCCAGTGTTTGGCGTTTTTTGTGGTCTTTTATTTCCAAGGTCTCACGAGAGAATGACAAGATATCTTTAGCTAACTCCCACACCTGATTTTCCGAACCGTTAGATTCCGCTGAGCCCTTGGATTCCATCTTGCCAGACTGTAAACACGCCAAGATCTCATTGGCTTCTTTGAGTGAAATTAAGACGTGGAAGCCTGATTCCTGCAGGTCGGTGCTTGTAATAATGAAGCGCTCTCTCATTCTGTTGGCCACTTTGGGCACGAGCGAATAACAGAGGGTCTCTTTACCCGACCGGTTTTCTTTGAAGACGCCGTCCACCCGGCAGAGCCCATGAACTGCGTGGTAGAGCGGGTCGCCCTGGCTGACTTTGATTTGTATCACGACTGCATTATATAACCTTTTGCCTACTAAGAGTGATTTATTAAATCCGGCCTCGTAGGGGCGCCTGCGAGAAAACCGAGCGTGGTTTTTTCAAACCAAGGGTTCCATTTCCACCAGTTTCCCATGACAAAACCCAGATGGCCGCCTGCTGGCACAATCAAAGGGTAGAGATAATCTGATTTTTTGAATTCTTCATAGGGAAGAAGTCTTCCGGGGTAAAAGGGGTCATCCCCTGCGTGAACGAGCAAGGTCGGCACGCGGATTTCTTTAAGATACGGCCCCGAGCTTGCTTGGGTCCAATAATCCGTTTCACTAGTGAAACCGTTAAGCGGCGCGGTAACCTCCCTGTCAAAGACCTGAAACGTGCTGCAATTTTTAACGCGCTCAAAACGTATTGCGTCAGGATAAATTTTCTTTTTGAGGGAAAGCTTGGCCTTGAGACTCGTGAGAAGCAGACGGGTGTAGACTTCACGGTTGAAACCTTGATCCATGAGTTCCACGGATTTCGCCAAATCATAAGGAACCGACAAAGCAACCGCTTTCTCGATGATGTTAGAAGCAGGGCCGCCCTGCTCCCCCAGCCACTTGAGAATGATGCTGCCGCCGATCGAAAAACCGACGAGCAAAAGTTTCGTGCAGTTTCTCTTTTCTTTTAAATAACGGATGACGCAATCCAGGTCTTCAGTTTTTCCTGAATGGTAAGTCGCAAGCCGCCGGTTGGGCTCGCCGCTGCACATCCGCATATTGACGGCACAGGCTGACAAGGAACGTCTTTCGATTTCTCCTAAGAGGCTCAAAACATAAGGGGCCTGGGAGGAACCTTCCAGGCCGTGAAGGATCACAATGGTGGGACCTTTTCCTTCAAGAAAATCAAGGTCGAGAAAATCTCCGTCGGGCGTTTCTATTCGCTGGCGGATTAAAGGGAGATGAGGCCTCGGCCTGAAGAGTGCACCCACGATCGTCTGCACGTGTGCGCCCCGGCACCACGGTGCGGGTCTAAAGGCTTCTTGGAAAGACACTAACCTTTGCGGGGAGGATTCGAATTGATAGTGAGAGTAAAATCAGGCAGATTGCCTTCCATTAAAATATAGCCTTCCCTGGCCAGCCATCCCACAGCCATGAGGATAGTTTCCTTGGGCGCACGAACGCTGGAAAAAAGATCTTTCAAGTTCCCTTTTCCGTCATGCTTGTCGAGGTATTGCCAAACTTCTCCGGCGCAAAGGCCGATCCAAGTAATCATCGTGATAAGGTTACCTCATTTTTGTAAAAGATGCGAAACTTTTTCTTATACGGTTTTTACTAAGGGGGGCTCATGGTTTCTGATTGGAAAGCGGAGAGAAGGCGTCCCAGCTTTTGATTCAGTCTCTTTACTTCTTGGACGGAGGTTTCTTGGACGAGGGGTTTGACGCTGTGATCGATCGTCTCAAGAAATTTGGCGAGGTCAAAGGGTTTCATCAAGAAATCTGTTACACCCAGTTGACAGGCCTGGGTGCGGCTGTCCGGTGAGTCGTAGGCGGTCACGACAATAAAACCTGACTTTCCTGCTCCTGCTTTTTTCTGAAAATCCTGAATGTGCTGAATGGTCATAAGACCGTCCAAGCCCGGCATCCGGATATCGCATAAGATGAGGTGGAAGAATCCGCTTTTGGCTTTTTTAATCCCCTCACAACCGTTGCGGGCCACATCGACAAAATACCCTTCTCTTTCAAGAACGCGCTTCAGGGTACGTGTCAGGAGCGGATCGTCGTCGATGACGAGAACGTAGGCTTTTTCGGTCTCTACAGCGGATGACAGGCGGGGTCACCTCCTTATATGAAAGCGGAGTGATTATACCTCTGTCTGATTCAGGGTCAATAAGCCTTTGATTTTTTCTAAAAGCTCCTCGGAATTAAAAGGCTTCTTGAGGTAGGCATCGGCCCCGCATTCAAGGCCAAGCTTTACGTCTGCCTCCTGCGTTCTTGCGGTAAACATCACGATGGGAATCTTGGAATATCGAGTGTCCTTTTTGAGGAGGTCGCAGACCTTGTAGCCGTCCATTTTGGGAAGCATAAGATCAAGCACAATAAGATCGGGCTTCTCGACCCGCGCTTTCTCGAGAGCTTCCGGACCTTCCATCGCAACTAAAACTTCAAAACCTTCTGCTTCAAGACGCTTCTGGATTGTCTTGACGATGGTCGGTTCGTCATCCACAAGTAAAATTCTAGCTCTCTCAGCCATTTGTTTTCACTTCCCCTTCCAACACTCGTCGGATTCTTCCAACGAGCTCCTTCGATTCAAAGGGCTTTTTTATGAAATCCGCAACTCCGAGTTCAGCGCATTGGGCAAGGAGTTCTTGCCAACGAGCGGACGAAGCCGTAAAAAGAATGATGGGGATCTTGTCAGTTGAAGGGTTTTCTTTGAGCTTCTTCACAACATGGAAACCGTCCAGTTTGGGCATCTTGATATCCAACAGAATCAGGTCAAATCCTCCTTCCTCAAAGTCAAAGGCCTCTTCCAAAACCTCTTCACCATCCGCGGCGGTTACGACTTCATAGCCCTCGTGTTCAAGCCGCAGCTTCGTAGCCTTGCGGATGGAAACCTCGTCATCGGCCAGTAAGATACGTTTTTGCATGTTAGCGACCTCCTATTGAGATGTGATCTAGTGTGGTTGTGGCCTTGTTAAACAAATGGTGAACCTCCGCGCCGTCTTCAGGATAAAGTGCGGTGCCAAGATCAAGGGAGTGAGGAGTTTGCTCTTTTAAAATATTCGGCAATCTCTCAATGATCGCAGACACGCCCCTGGCATCCGTTGCCACAAGGATTACAATCCAAGAGGGCTCAACGGTTACAATTGTATCGGCTGAATGAAGGTTCTTATGAAGAAGCTCCAGAGTCTCCTCTAAATCCTCTTTCAAAATGTCACTCTCAATGGCAATGAGGCCAATCGTCTCTTGGTGGAGTCTTTTGGCGATTTCAAGCTGTTCTTGGAAGCTTTCTTGCAATGCCAATTTGGAGGTATAAACGGGCAAAGTGAAATTAAACCGGGAGCCTTTACCGAGTTCTGAGGTGACGGAAATTCTTCCCTTGTGAATTTCCACAATCTCCTTACAGAGCGCAAGCCCTAGGCCCGTCCCCCTCGGTCGGTTTTCTGCCCTTCCTACCTGGGAGAATTTCTGAAAGAGCTTAAGCAAATCCTCTTTGGAAATTCCCGCTCCGTCATCCTCGACCGAAATGGCCACTTCCCCCTTTTCTTCCTTGGCCTGAAAGGTGAGCATCCCATTATCCTTGGTAAATTTGATTGCATTGGAGAAGAGATTTCCCAGGACCTGAAGAATCTTGTTGGGATCAGCGAAAACGTCGGGAACTTCGAGGTTCTCTACCTTTAACTTTCGGTTTCCCGCCATCGGCTGAAAGTTTTTCAAGGTGGTTTTGACCAAATCTTTGATGGCCGTCTTTTGTCTCTTGAATTCCATCCGGCCTGCTTCAATCTTCGCCAAGTCCAACATATTGTTGATGAGTTCCGCAAGGCGGTTGACACTTTCATCAATGGTTGTCAAAAAATCCTTTTGTTCGCTATTCACTTTCCCAAGAACCTCATCCCGGATAAGGCTTGCCCCTTCTTTGATGGCAGTCAAAGGCGTCCGAAGCTCGTGGCTTACCGTGGCGACGAAGTCATCTTTGAGCCGGTTCAATTCTTCAAGCCGTTTATTGGCTGCCTGAAGTTTTCTCTTTGAAGCCTCTAAGTCTTCCAGGAGGCTTTGCATAATCTTTTGGCGATGAGCCAGCTCTTCCTTGCCCCGCTTCCTTTCGGAGATTTCCTTCTTAAGATTTTCGTTGGCTTCCTTTAATTCCAGGGTCCGCTCAACCACTAATTCTTCAACTGTGCACGTTCGACCCGTAATAACAAGGAGAAAGATTCCTAAGAGCCCCGTGAATAAGAGTCCTCCTGTCAATACGCTCCATGCCTGGAAAGAACGGTGAGTGAGGAGGTATTGCGGCGCAACGGAGAACTCAAACCTCCATTGGCGTCCCGCCATTTCAAAAATCGTGGTTCTTTTTAATAAAGATTCTTTAAGGGATCGAGCTTCCGATCCTCTATCATAAAAGAGGCGATTCGGTTCTGAAGCGGAATCATCAAAAAGCGCAATCTCGATACCCTCGGTATAGGCCCCTTTGAGTGGAGTCTCTGCCAAATCTCCTGCCCGGAAGGCCCCGACTGCAAAGCCTTCGAGGTTTCGACGCCTTTCTTCCACGGTGTCGGAAGGAAGCCCTTGTTTATAAACAGGGAGGAAAATGAGAAAACCAAACTGGCCTTCCTTCTCCTGGACCAACCGGATTCGACCGGTCGCTACGGGCTTACCTTCGTCGCGTGCCCGGACGAGCGCCTCATATCGAACAGGATCTGAAGCCACATCGAACCCCAATGCCTTTTCGTTGCCTTCATACGGCTCGATGTAATCGACGACAACATATTCGCTCCGATTCCCTGCCCGAACCAATTGTTTCTCCTCATTCTGTTCCGTAATTTGGAGGCCTTGAAACCCTTCCTTTTGCATTGACTCTTCAAAGGCCAGCCGCTCGCTTGCGAGAATGCGTGGATTCCACGACAGGGCATGAAGCCCTGGATGAAGTGAGAAAAAACGCCGGACCGACTTCCTGAACTCTTGCCGCTCCACGTTGTGAGGACCGGCATACAAACTCTCGATGGAGTAGAGAACATCCAGATACCCCTCAAAGTCCTCTTTTAGGGTCGATGCTAATTGATCCGTTCGACCATTCAATTCAAGCTTGATGCGGTTCTGTTCCGAACGGCTCGCATAAATATAAAGGACGATTGCCAATACCAGCATCATGCCAACGGGTAAAGATACGGCCATCCGCCGATGCCTCCAGAACTCAGCCGATTTAAAGCTCCAAATGAGAATGAGCGGCGCCAAGAGAACGACGCCGATCGTATCGCCGACCCACCACGTAAACCAGTTGAATCCATAATTGGCTGATTGAATCGCGCCGGCCGAGAGCAAACTTGTCACCCCCACCGTCGCAGCCACGAGACAACTTACCGGTCCAGTCAAGAGGATAAATTTCAAAACATCTTTTTCTTGAGCCAGTGAGTTCGGCCATCCGACAAAACGGCGTACCAAAAAAGTCCCGACAATCGCTTGAAGACTAGCGCCCAGTCCAATGCTTGTGGCAAGTGAGAGGGATTTCAGAATGGCGGCTGTGCTCGAGGCGTCAAAGGAGGTCCAAAGGTTGACAAAGAACGAGCCGATCGCAATGCCGGGCCAAACAGGGTAACCCCAAAGGATCATCAGGGCCAAAGCGATTCCGGCAGCAGGCCACACCGGAGTGGCATAGCCGGGCGGAATGGCCAGAAAGAGGGCCAACCTGCCTGCGGCCCAATAGGCTGCGGCCGTGAAAAGCGTCTTCATGATCGTCTCAAGTTGCTTTTTCATGGGTTGTTTTCAGTCAGCCTCCTGATTTCCTTCAACAATTCCTCTGTTTTATAGGGCTTCGCTATATAACAATTCGCTCCGATAACCTTGCCGACGATGCGGTCCGTCTCTGAAATTTTTGCGGTTAGCATGAGAATAGGAGTGCTTGAAAATTTCTCGTTATCATCCATCCGGATCGCCTTGCAAACTTCTTCACCGGAAAGCTCGGGAAGCATCAAGTCAAGAATCATAAGGCCCGGAGACTCCCGCTTCGCCTTTTCCAAACCTTCCTGGCCGTTTTCGGCCACGATCACTTCAAATCCGAGTGAGCGCAGCCTCCTCGCCAAGGGTTTCGCGATGCTGGGTTCGTCTTCAACCACAAGGATCTTTTTTAGATTTCTCTCTACAGGCTTCTGGCCCTCTTCTTCTTTTTTCTCTGAGGCACGATTGATTTTATTCTCGTACATCGCGCGATCCGCCACTTTGATCAACTCTTCCAAAGAATGAGGGTGAGCCGGATCAAACACGGCTACGCCCGTGCTCAGGGACAACCGAAAGGCATGGCCGGACCGGCGATTCGTCTCCTCCAATTTTGTTCCGAAGCGACCCGGTAGATTTTCTCTGTTCTCAGCGCCGGCGTCGATCCCAAGGACCGCAAACTCATCGCCTCCCATTCGGGCAATCACATCCGAATCCCTAAAAGTTTTTTTCAGGATCTCTGCAACCTCCCGCAGCACCTGATCTCCTGCAGAATGACCAAACTCGTCGTTGATTTTCTTCAGACCATCCACATCAACAAAAACAACCAGCATCGGCTTTTTGTTTCGTACCGCTAATTTCATCTGCTGTTCCGCCAGGATCTGAAATCCGCGCCGGTTGTAAAGCCCTGTTAATTGATCGTTCAGGGCTTGATGGCGCAGCTTGTCTTGCCACTGATTCCGCTGGATCGCGTATTGCAGGATGCGGGGGAGCTCCGCCACACGGGTACTGCCTTTCGTAAGATAATCCTGGGCACCTTGTCGCACGGCTTCAATCCCCAGTTTTTCGTCGTCCAGTGCAGTCAGGATGATAATCGGAATCTCAGGCGCCAAGGCGCGGATAAACGTGAAGGTCTGCAGCCCTTGAGAGTCGGGGAGAGAAAGGTCCGCCAAAATAACGTCAAACTTTATCTTTGCAATGGATTCGAGACCCGACCGAAGGGAGGCGGAGTGCATCATCTTAAACGAAGGATCGAGATGCTTTGAAAGTCGTTTAAGAACAATAGCGGCGTACGCTTGATGATCTTCGATCAGTAAGACTTCATACATGGTGATTTCTTCCTTTGGCCGAAGAAGGTCCCTGCTCTTCTTGTTTGAGTCGTTCAATTGTCATCCGGTCGTCTACCCAATCTTTGAGCATGTCCTCGTTAAATCGCCACTGGTTTCCCACTTTAAAACCAGGTATCCTTCCGCTCTGGACTAAACGGTAGACCGTCCTTTCGTCGATCCCTAACCAAATAGCGACTTCTCCTACTGAAAGATTTTTTCTCTCAACCATTTTTTCTCCAAAAAAAAGCCCATCCTCCACCACACTACTTGGCGGATCCGCCACGCTTTGTGGCGGAAAAAGGACGGGCTGTTTCTGTCATTGCGAGGAGGCCTGCAGGGCCGACGAAGCAATCTCTGAGATTGCTTCGGGCACTTCGTGCCCTCGCAATGACGATTTCACTGGCAGCACTTGAAGAATGCGATGCATTCTTCAAGTACAGTCCTTAACAACCGATAAATCGGTTGTTAAGGGCAGCCGAGCCACCGAGAAGAGCGTTAAGCGTCCGGCGTTCAGAAGTTTGACTTGCCTTTTTCCTGAACGCTCTACGCTCTCCGCTAACCGCTGTTCTTACAGTCTCTAGCTTTGCGCCCGATCCTTTCAGATCGTTTACCTCCGCCAAATTCCTTAGCGGATCCGCCACGCTTTGTGGCGGATTTTTCAGTTCCTATAAAAGAACGATATTTACTACCCGAGGAAAAGCTACCCGACGAATGCAGATTTGTCAAATCCTGTCCAGATCCGTCCCCTGTTGACCCCCGATGTCCGGCTCTTCCTTCACCCTGTCCAGCTTCTGAAAGATGCCAACTTTGAGTCCATGCACATTTTAGGTAAAACACTTGAGTCCTGATCTGAGAAATTGTAAGGATGTGGCGCTTTACCAAATCCAACGGGATTACCGAAAGATTCCATACCAAGATTGCCCCTTTATTTGGAGAGGCGCCCAAAATTGGTCGGGGCGGCAGGCCGGAAGCTCAATGCTTTCGGCATTCCGCTCGGCCTTGACGGCCTTCGCTTCAGATTTTCCGCCAGAGGCGCACCCGCCTTTGGCGGGGAACCGAGAGGAAGAATCGGGGCGGCAGGATTTGAACCTGCGACCTCCACGTCCCGAACGTGGCGCGATACCGGGCTACGCTACGCCCCGATTAACAATTAAAAATAATCCCAAGCGTATTTTATAGGAAATCGGGACAGTACTGACTTCCTATTATCTCCGCTTGGTTTTTTCAATGAATGGTCAGTACGCCCCGAAGTAAAATCGGGATCAGGTACAGCGGATATTTTAGCAGAGGGAAAGTTAAAGCTCCAGATATTGAATGAGTTTTTGGGGATCGCGGCCGAACTCGCCCTGCCATTTCATAAGAAGCGTTTCTGCAGGCGAACGGCCCGGCTGGAGGATCTCATCATACATCTTTTGAAGAAAAACACATTCGCTGACCGGAGACTCGGCTGCCTGATGTCCTAATCCCTCACAAGAAAGGCGGTAGAGTTCGCACGCTAGTTCAATAATAGGAACTTTTCCAAGCCAGGCGCTTAGACCCTTATAAGGAATTTCTTTGTGCAATTTTGAAATTTCTTCGGCGGAAAAATCTTGAACGAGCGCCCTCACCTTCTGACGAATCTCTTCGTCATAAAGGATTCCTTTCCAAAAAGCTGCCACCGAGGGAATTAAAGGAAGACGCTGGGCGTCCATTCCACGGATTTCCAGATAGTGTTTAAATCGTGCCTCAGGAAAGGCCAGGCTCAAATGAAGTTCAAAATCAGACCACGTCGCGTAGTAACGGCCTTTTCCTTCTTTTAAAAATTTCCGAAAACTGATTCCTTCCATCGGAATCCACTGTTCGCCGCGAATGATAAAAATCATCGGCATCGCCAGAAGGTATTCCACATAATCGCGGAAACTTCGGCCCTCTTTTAAAAATTCCAGCAAAAGACCGCAGCGGTCCGGATCGGTATGGCGCCAGATCTCGACACGCCGGTCAAGAAAGCCGTCGGGTTGTCCTTCGGTAAAACAAGAGTTGGCAAAGATCGCGGACACAATGGGAGTAATGGCGAAGACCACGCGGAATTGAGATACCGCAGTGGCCTCATCTGCAAAATCCAGATTCACTTGATTGGTGGCTGTACATTTCATCATGTCGTGGGCAAACAAGCCGCGAGGTTTGAGATAATCGGCCATGAGTTGATAGCGGCGCTTCGGGACCCAAGGTATGTCATCCAGACGCGCAAAGGGTTGGGTACCGGCCGAGATCCAGGCAATTCCTGGGAAATAGTTTTTCATCTCGCGCAGTTGGGCCGCAAACGACTGAACTTGCTTCTCGATTTCAAAAATGGTGCGCACCGGAGCGGCGCTTAGCTCGACTTGGCCTCCGGGTTCAAGCGTGATCCAGGTCTCGGCGTGTCTTAGGGCGATCACATGTCCGGATTCTAAGACGGGTTCGTAGTGAAAAGTGGCTGCAAGCCGGCAAAGGATCGCCTCAATACCGCGCGGCCCTAGATAGGAAAGGGCCTGGCCGGTTTGGGCGTCGATTCCGAAGAATTCGCACTCAATCCCCACGAGCTGCTCAGTGGCGGGCTTCGCGAATTGCCGGAAGAAGGAGTAAAGCTCTTCTTCGGATTCAATCAGTCGAGATTCCTGTTCTCCGATTAAGGTACTCATCGTAAAATGGCTGCCCTATGTTATCACAAGGATTCTCCTCCGTCATTGCGAGGAGGCCTAAAAGGCCGACGAAGCAATCTCGCGATGCGTGGATTGCTTCGCCCCTTTGGGGGCTCGCAGTGACAAAGGGTATGAAAAAATTTGCCTTTGTCATGGACCCCTTGGAATCCCTTGATTTGCCTTGGGATACATCGCTTTGCCTTTTAAGAGAACTGAATGCGCGCGGCCACGAGACCTATCTTTTTGTCCCTTCATCTCTATCACTCGAAGCCGGCCAAGTCTTCGGCCGGGGAAATCGAGTGAAACCTTTGGGCAATCATCGTTACGATCTATTGCCCACTCCAAAGACAAAACTTGCCGAATGTGACGCCGTTTTTATTCGCAAAGACCCGCCTTTTGATTCGAATTATCTGAGCCTTACTTATCTCCTGGAGCCCTTGGCTAAAAAAACTTTGGTCATTAACGATCCGCGCGGGATCAGGAATGCGAATGAGAAACTTTCCGTCCTTTTATTTCCAAAGTGGGCGCCGCCCGGTCTTGTCTCTTCCAATCCGGGCGAAATCTTATCCTTTCAAAAAAAACTGGGAAGCGATCTGGTGATCAAGCCTCTTTATGAAAAAGGCGGAAAAGGGGTCTTCAGGTTAAAGGCAGGACAAAATAATCTGCTTAAAAAATCGATAGCCAAAAATACCTGGGTGATTGCTCAAAAATTTATTCCGTCTGACGAAGGAGACAAACGAATCCTTATGTGGCGCGGCAAAATTCTGGGGGCCTTTTCACGTATTCCTCCGCGAGGAGACTTTCGCAGCAACCTCAGTATCGGAGGAAAATTTGTAAAATGCAGGATCACTCAGCCGGAAAAAAAACTTGCCCAGTCCATTTCGCCTTTCCTCTTAAAAGAAGGCCTTCTTTTCGTGGGCATTGATGTCCGTGGTGGATATCTCATTGAGATGAATGTCACCAGCCCTGCGGGATTGATTGAATTGGATCAGCTTTATGGCGGTGCCACAACAAAAGTGGCGGAAGGTCTCCATCATCTTTTATTTGACTACTTATAAATTACATAGTAGATCATAAGCGTGCTTAAGGCTCCTTTCGCTTCCCAGAAACCATAGCTTTTTTTCTTCTCGGCCCCAGACAGACGGGAAAAAGCGACCCTTCCGAGCGTTTATCTCGCAGAGGAAACTGACGCTCAGAAGACGCTCAAATCTTATGTAGAAACTTATCTGAAGGAAGAGATTCAGCAGGAGGCGCTGGTGCAAAATCTGGGGAATTTTTTACGGTTTCTGGATCTCGTGGTGGAAACCCCAAGGGACCAGACTTTTGCGATTGAAATCAAAGCAAAAGAATATCCTGATTCTAACGATTTGAGAGGCTTGAAATCATTTTCCGAAATCTGTCCCAAGGCGAAACTCTACTGTGCCTCCTTGGCCCCTCGCCCCCGCCATGTTAACGGAATTTCTATCTTGCCTTGGCAAGAAATCTTTGAAATCCTTCGTTTGAATTAGCTTCACCCCCCCTCTTTCTAAACTCCTAAAGAAACAGCAAGATCTAGCATGTTTGTTCAGGGTCTTGACCCCCCCCTGAAACGGGTATCTTTGGGTTAAGGAGAATCAAACAAAATGAAAAAATACAAATTGGAAGTTTTAATCCTTGCGGCGGGGATTTTGATGACGACGAGTTTCTCGAATGGAATAGTATTCGCTGCGCAAAACGTTCCTCAAAATGGCAGCCAAGACAATGGGCAAGCGGTTCGAGTGAAATCCATCTCTTCCCCGAAAGCCGTAAAAGCGAACGTTCCCCGCACCCACCCCACTAACAATCCTCCTCTTACGAATCTTCAGATAGCCTGGCCAAATAAAAATATTTCGGTAAAGAAATGGGACTTCAACAACAACGGTGTTTCTCTTGCAGGAGGAGCTCTTTCATCAAGCCACTATCTCGTTATAGACGGATCGGGGACTGTGAGCAGTCCTGATCTTACCACCGGGAATCGTGGAAATTATCGCGTCGAACTTTATTCTCCGACCTCTCCACCGCAATACCGCGTCTTACGTACTTATTATCTCTCCAATTCTCAACCCACGCAAGACGGCCATACCTTTTCTTTTACGTTTGGCGACATCATTCCAATTCATAACATTCCAAACAAAGCGACTCAACTTACTATGAGATTGATGGAGAACGGTAATCCGAACGACAAGATTATTCAAGAAACCAAATTCAACCTTCCTACACGTCCAGACGCAGCTTATCAACCTCAGATTCCTGGGGATGGGGCGTCGACCTATTATGTTACGGCTCAGCATTACGATAAGAACGAAATCCAAGTATATGGAAATATTATGAATGCTAAACATCCTAATAATCACGTAGTTCCTGCAAGAATCGTCTCCCAAGTACTCGACGCCAAGGGAAAAGTTATCGCGGGGACAACAAAAGACATAGCCATAAATAATCTACAAAACGATTACTTAGATCAAAGGCTTGACTATGGTAACAATATACTTAAGCGGGCTGTTTCAATGCGACTCACAGTGAAGTCGGCAAACGGCGCGGTTCTTGGCACTCCTGTTATCTTGCCATTGTTTGATACTGTTGGCCTATAAAGATTTGTTTTTGAATTTCGACCACTTTCTCTTTATTCGTGGCCCTGGACTTACCCCTGAAAACTGTACCGCTTGAAATTCGAAAAATGCTGCCGGCGGCTGCCAGGCCTTAGTTTACGAAAAAAAAGGTACCCTCTATGAAAAAAGTATCCTCATTCGATGATTAAGGTGAATCACACCAACCGTCTATTCGTGCACGAAGGCACTCGATGCGTTATACGGAACTGGATTTCCCAATCGCTTCCACGGCCATTAAAGGCCAGGTACCACTGCGGGCTTATCCAGCTAAAATCGGGCAAAAGGTTCTTTGTTCTTTTAAGACATAGAAAATCTGAATCAGGAATTTTCTGGCCGTTGCCACGATGGCTTTGCCATGCCCTTTCTTTTCCTTGAGCCGGAGATAAAAATCTCTCAAGGCCCCTGGTTTTCGGATATGATGCTGCGTCATTTCACAAAGAATCCAACGCAGAAACCGGTTTCCTTCATGAGTGATGCCCCTTGAGTGACGGGTCTGGCCGCTTTCATAAAGGCCTGGGACAATGCCGGCATACCCCGCTAACTGTTTTGGAAATTGAAATCGCTGGATATCCCCAATCTCGGCAATCAGCATGCCTGCGCCTAGCGGACCGACGCCAGGGATCTCCATCAAGCGTTTGGCTTCAGGATATTGTTTGAGTGTGTGGCGAATTTTTTGATCGATTCGATAAACCAAACGGTTGTAGTATTCGAGTTGATCAAGGAGTTGTTGCTTTTGAAAGTCAAAGACGTCGGGCAACTGCATTTGTTTTAACCAGTTCCGGCCTTTTAGTCCAAAGATATCGGTCATTCGTTCAGTGGGGCGAAGATTAAGTCGGGTCAGCAGGGAATGAAATTGATTTTTAATTCGGGTCCTGATTTGGACAAGCCGGATATGTTGGCGGGTCAATTCCCGAAGCTGGCGAATCCGCTCAGTGGGGATATAGCTTTGAGGGATTAAATCCGCGCGCAGCAGATCGCAAAGCATTTTGGCATCCAAGCGGTCATTTTTAACTTTTGCGTCTGCTATGGCCCGGGTCTTCAGAGGATGCGCTAAGATGACCCGAATGCCTAAACGTGTCAGCTCTTGGTACATCCAGTAATAATTGCAGCAGGCCTCGAGTACTGCATGACAGGTTATTTTAAGGTATGGCTCTAATGCTTTTACGATCGAAACCCGATCGTTGAATATTTGGCCATGAAAAAGCTGCTGGCCCTGCTGATTTTTAATCACGAAATAACTCGATTGTTTACCAAGATCGACC
>CAYJTB010000052.1:3483-14575 GCA_964372875.1 uncultured bacterium | reverse complement strand
GGTAAACACGGGAGAGTTCCTCAAGGATTTCAAGCGTTTTGGCTTCCACGCCCGCCTGCGCTTCGCGGGTGTTGGCCCCGATGTGAGGAGTCAGAAATACTCGGTCCGGAAATTCTTTTCTTAGATCCTCAAGCTTTTTAATGAGGTCAAGATCGGCAAAATAATAAAGGTCTTTCTTTTTTCGGAGGGTTTCAAGGAGGGCTTGGTGGTCGACGAGAGATTCACGGGAAGTATTGATAATAGCAATCGGACCCGCTCGGTTTAAGAGCGCAGCGAATTCATCCTTGCCCAGATAGACCCCCGTACTCCCGGGAAGATGAAGGGAAATGACATGGGCTTCTTTAAGGATTTGTTCTTTAGTCGCGGGAATGACGCCCACCTGCTTCACTTGCTCGAGCGTCTTACTCTGATCCCGTTTAGGATCTTCAATCGATCGAGAGGCAGCCATCACGTGAAATTTTATTTCGCCTCCCAATCTTTTTTTCATCATTGCTTCCAAAGCGTGCAATCGGCCGAGAGTCACGAAGGGAATCGTTCCAAACCCGGCAAATCCGATCTTGGTGTTCCTTATAAAATCCCCCATCGCCTGATCATCTTCGAGCGACAAGGGCGCGAAAAGAAAATGTTCCGCATTCATCACCCCTCGCTTGCTTTCCCTCGACTCTTTGGCGGCCCAATCTCTAAATTCATCTCTTGGATCAAGCCGAAATATTGTCCTCCCCTCCGAATGGTGCGAAAAGTCATCGCCGTCCACCTTCAGAACACGGGGATTGACGAGACGGGCGAAGGCGAAGAGAAAGCGCAGAAACAGCTCGGCCACGGAGTTTTGATTGCCGTGGGTGCGGATGAGCGAAACACCGAACTGCTCGGCAAGCTTCGGGTCCACATTGTCGGTATCCGCGCCGCCCCGCAAGATCACAACGGGCCGCTGTCCTCGCCCCTGAGTCAACAGTTTAAAAAAATTCTCAGCCTTTCCCGCTTTTTTTTCTTTATCGTTTTTGTTCTTGAAGGCCGTTGTTCCGGAGCGTATAAACACCACGTCAGGTTTATGTTTTTGAATTGCCGATTCGAGCGCGGCTTCCTCTTTTCCGATTCCTATTTCTTGGATAACTTCAATTTTTCCCTTTGAGTCGCCGGCAAGTTTTGTAAGCTGATCCATTTGGCCCGGTTTATCCGCAATCAAAATCGTCATTTTTTCATCGCTTTCCCTCAACTCTTCGGGAGTCAACGGAATGCCGAAGGCTTTTTTAACCCTCCAAGGTAACTCCTCACCCGCCACGTCGAGTTTTTGAACACGGTGCGGCCTTGCCGGATCCGCCATGCCCGGATCCATCTTATGGATTACAACTTGAGGATGGGCCGGATCTTTCAGGAATTGGATATAAAGAACGCCGTGATGAATCGTAAAATGGATCGGATCCTCATAAACCTCGGACCAGAAGCCGGGAGGATCGTCAAAACGGATCGTGAGTTTCTTGCGGCTACCGGGCATGAGGGCGGAACCGTGCGCCCCTTCGATTCGAATCAAAGCGGGATCAGCGTAGCTTTCAAGACTCAGCTTCATTCCACTGTTTTCACTTTGTTTCTTCATTACTTCGATCTGCGCTTGAACCGCCTGATCCGGCATGGGTTGAGATGTGCGCACCTCGGATCGAAAGGGGCGGACATTGACAGAACGAAAACCAAGATAGGCCACTATTCCCTCGGGCGTATTGCTCATGCGCGTGAGATGCATATCCTCATCCGCAATTAATTTCAATCCCCCGCTCCCCATTTGCTTTCTTAAGACATCCAAAATCCTTTTCCAAAATTTCTTTCCGATCGAAACATTGGGTGTATGACGAATCGTGTGGGTTTGCATCGCTCCTATCCTATCGTGATGTATGTTCATGGTATCGGTCATGCCAGGAAGTGAAACAGACCCTCGTGCATCGTAGTTTAATAAAAGCCGGTGGTTGCTGTCGTGCTTGAGAAGGAGAGTGCTTTTAGGGTATTGTTTTTTTAAGGCGAGCTCCTCCTCGACCCATGGATCGTCGTGGGGACGCCGATAAAGAACAAATTGCAGCTGTTTTTTGAGAGCGGACTCCTTGATTAATTGTTTTTGTTGAAGCTCACGCACAACCTCCAAGACGGCCTTCAACACAACCCCTCGGCTCGCCACACGAATCGAGACACCCTCCAAAAGAAGACGGCGCACGGTCTGCTTCAAGATTTCGATTTCCTCGCTTTCCTCAAGCGGGGCGCCCGAAATCGTCACGGCCCTCGGAAGCGCCCTTAATTTAATAATTCCCTTCCGCATTTCTCGATTGGCATCCCGAACCCAGGCCTCATCCAGTTTGGGGATATGTTTTTCCAATCCCTTTCCCAGCATGTATGAAAAGGCCGTTAAAACCGAGGCGGGATCCTCGGGGTCCACATCAATGATGTCAATTTTTTTACGTGCCTCATCGGGATGTTGAATCAACCCGGCCTCATACCAACTTTGAGCAAAGGCGTCCACAATCGGTCCCGCAAAATCTTTTCCCAGCATCACGAGAGGTAACCCTAAGTCCAAAACTTCGAAAAATTCATCTAAACTGCCGAACCCCCCGGGAAATTGGAAGATTCCGCGCGCATTGGAATGAAGGGCCATTTTTCGAAAGACAAAATGCTCAAACTGATAAAGCATTTCCTCATCGACAAATTCATTGAGCGGTTCATAGCGTTTGAAAAGAATCTTGACGGCCTGGGCCTTCGATTCAGGAGGCAACTCTGCCAGCTTTGCTTTCTTTTCAGCCAAACTAAGCTCCCAAAATCCAGGGAACCTCTCTTCCAAATAACCCGCAAGAAAGGCCTCCATGATTCCCGGTCCGCCCCCGGTGCGCGGCACAAGTTTCAGACGATACGTCCATCGCCCCATCTCAAAGGCAAGTTTGTAGATCGGGTGATCCCGGGGGATTCGGGCGCTGCCAAAGGCCACGACCGCAGGCGGCCACTTTTGGATTTCAAGGAGCTGCCATCTTTCTTTTTCTAATTTCTCAATGACTTCCTCGAGCGGTTTATAAAACCGGGCCTTCCCAGGATCCTGAAGACGGTCTGCTTCCCGAAATTGCTTTTGCTTCCGAAGTTTCTCGGCCAAGTCGGGAAGGGGCATGACCGCCGCGAAGGGTAAATCGGGGTTCGCGGCCAAAATTTTCAAAAATTCGAGCGAAGGCGTCGTGTCAAAAACACTCGCATCATCCGGATTGATGGAAAAGTGGATTCTTCCGAACTCCTGACTTTCTTTTTCATTTTGATTTTCTTTCCAGATACGTGCCACAAGGTGATTTTTGTAATCACGATGAAAAGGTGAAAAAACAGTTTGACTCGTGGGGTTTGTCTCGACATGGCGGTTGTTCCTGCGCACAATTCTCCAGATTTCTTTCTGAAGATTCTGTGCAAGCATTCTCTCCTCGCGAGTGAGCCCCCCCATTTGAGCCGGATCAAGACTCATGATCGTAAGGTGCGCTACCCGATCCACTCCCATCTCCAAAACTTTCTTGACCCGTTTGAGGGCAACGAGTTCATCGCCCGGATGCCAGCGCTCCCCCACGTGGACCGTTACTTTTAAACCGATTCTTTCAGCCCGCCTTAAAATCGGCTGCTCGATCCAAGGAATAAAATCCGCTTCATCGCCGACACTGCTGATGCCTACCACCCGCTTGCGAAGCTTCGGGCTTCGCTTTTCAAGGGGATCCAATTCCTGCTGTTCAAAATTCAGGAAATCCTGAAGCGCCAATTCTCGAGCCGCATAAACCTCGATCAGGCGTTTCTTCATGAGATCCTCAGACACCTCCTTCGATCCTGTTTCCCTTTGAAGTTGCTGCTTGATATCTTCCAAGCCGCCCTCAAAACCTTTCGCGCTGGTGGCCTTATCTAAGCCGAGGATATTTTCATCACTGCTCTTTACCCATTTCAAAACGGTTTTCTTGACCTGCTCGAAAGGAAGATCATAGAGTGATCTAATTTTTCTCATCTTTTCCTCGTCTTTCAGAATCTCTCCCTCCCGAATTCGCGCGAGGTGATCTTTGCGAAACGCCTTCAAGAGAACGGCGTGAAGCTTCCCCTGAGTTTCTTTTTCAGCCTCGAGAATTTTTTGAAGCAGCTTCAAAAGGGAAGGGCTGTGATAATCCGTGATCTCCCTGTAGCGGACGTTATGCTCGCGATGCATTTTTAAAAGACCGCGCTTGATCAATTCCGCTCGGATGGGAGGATGGGCATCGGTGACTGCTTTGATAAACTCAAAACACCATTCGAAGCGATCGTAATTTTTTTCATCTGCATCGTGATAGGTCATTAATTTTTTAAGCTTCTCAAGGGCGTTGTCCCGATCCCCGCCATTCCCGTTGCCGTTCGGGAGACCGATAAAGGTTTGAAAGATCCTATCGACTTCCTTCGGATCTAGCTTTTTTAAAATCAGGGGCTGCTTACGGAAAAAGATCGGTTTTTCTCCGTCTCGAAAAGCAAGAAGCCTTAAAACAAAAAGAGTCCTCGCCTTTTGGGCCTTTTCGGCATCCCATAAAATGCGCCGGCCGTCTGAATCTCTCAATTTCTCGTTGGGACCCTTTTCGAAATCCCACCACAAGAGTTCGAGGAGATCCTCCGCAAAGATTAAACCGGAACTATGCTCGTGAAAGATGAACTTCGGAAAACTCTTAAGATAGGCAAGAAGGTGGCCTAGGAATTGAGGATTCCCGGGATTTAAGAACTTTTTGCTTCGATAATCGCTCTTGATATTCGTGTCCTTTCGGAGAACTTGGATAAGATCGTTGACGGAGCGGTACGGATCTTCCTTCCAGGCCTTTTCGATTCCGCGAATTAACGGCTGATAAAGATCTGTAGATTCAAGATCGAGCACATCCTTTTCTTGATAACGCACCTCCGAGCGAGCCAGCGCAGCGGAAAGGACCTCCAAAAGGTCCTGGGCGCTCAACGGCTTGGTTTTGCGCTCTATTTTGAGTGTTTCCTCCGCTTTTCTAAGGACCGACTCTTCAGGAAATAGCTTGGAATACCGGAGGAATATTTCAAAAAGGCTCTGAATATCCCGTTCCGCTCCTTCTAAATCGCCGACGGATGGACTCGGAGTAAAGCTGGCGAATTTCTCTGGAAGCGGCGGACTTTTGGGCGTTTGTGACAGCGCAAAATCAATGAGACCGATTTTTCCATTTGGCTGAAGAATGACATCTTCTGGGCTTATATCCCGATGATAAACTCCATACTTATGAAAGAGATTGATGGTTCGCGTAAGCTCTTGAAGGATCTTTAAGACTTCAAGTTCCGCAACTTCCTTCCCTTTTTTTTGATTTCGCAAGAACTTTTTGATTTTCTCAAGATGTTGCGCAAGCGAAATCCCTTTTATTTCCTCGATCGCAAGAAAAGGCCTTCTCAATGCCCACAAGCTATGATTTCTTGCTTCATGCCATCGCCTTTTCGTCTCGAAAGCTTCATCCTCTTCCGTGCCTCGATTCATCCTGCGCCAG
The DNA here is from genome assembly GCA_964372875.1 of uncultured bacterium. GTDB lineage: Bacteria > Omnitrophota > Omnitrophia > Omnitrophales > JACQLI01 > CAYJTB01. Next base: position 9,077 of record CAYJTB010000052.1, on the reverse strand, counting down.
TAGTTCACCGTATGATGAAGCAATGCCAAGTCATGATCATGGGGATGGCCAACGATCCAAGAAGGAGGAAGATGAGGTTGTAGGATTTCGAGAGAACCCATCTCCCTCATAATTTTTATTTCACGCTTCGTCAAGGCAGGATCCATATTCATTTTGAGATAATATTTTTTATTCCCCCACTTCCCCTTGAAGACGATGGAAAGGTAACTTAGACGATGAAAAGCAAGGGTGCTGAATTCTTTAAAAGGCGGAACGCTTGACTGCGGCACTCTACCCGAAACCGGAATAAATCGATGCGGGTCACCCACGAAAAATTCGGGTGATCCAAGCGGATTCCCTTTTCTACTTCGAATCTCCGAGCGCGGGGAAGTTTTGCCTTCGGGTTTTATGGGTTGCGGCGGTTCGCTTGGCTTAGGAGAAGAGATGTGCTTTAAACCCGCCTCGATCGCTCCGCGAAGCATGGGGTCTAATCCCTTTTCTTGAAGGATGTGATTGAAACTAGAGCGAACCTTCTCGGGATTGCTCTGGACTATGTCGGTCAGGGCGGAGGCTGCAGAGATGCGGACTTCGACCGGCTCCTTTGGATTTTCAAGAATGTTCTTGAAAAGATCAATCCAAGACGGATCTTCGATTTCTTCGTTGACAAGAATCCAACCCAAGACAAAAATAATGCCAGCCCTGAGATTGGGATCGGCGCCGTTTAATCTTGACTTCAAGGACTCTAAATCTCTTTCATCCGCCAAATGAGCCAGAGAGGTAGCCGCGGTAAGGCTGACGCTTTTATCCGGATCCCCCAAGGCTGAAATCAGAAAAGGAATCGCCAACCGGCTCTCCATGTCGTCAAAAGCGCCGACCGCTTCTCGACGGACATTTTTATTAGGATCGTTACTCAAAACTTGGCCGAGCGCTTCGATCACGTTCTTCAGTTCCGGGCCTTCCAATTCTTCTTGAAGAACAATGTCACTCAAAAGGATAACGATGGATAAACGGATGAGTGCATTCTCATGATGGAGAGACTCGATTAAGGCGGGGATCGATTCTTGACCCCATTCCATTAATTTATCTCGGGCCACCGCGGCTTCACCTCGAGGCATAGGAACCGAAAGATGGGAAATCCATGCCTTGATCGTTTCCTTGGAAGGAGGTGACGGCAAAGGTCTTGGTTCCAAACGCGGGACAAGGTTTGTGGGGACAGGGAAAATCTTTTCATTTGACGGCGGGATGGCGAACGACGAAAAGAGAAGAGCGCTTAAAAAAAGTCCAAAGGCCAAAATACTTTTGATCATCGGCCGAGGGAGTTCTGAGCGCACTTCAGACCGCGCCTCTTTAACAGGAAGACCCACTAATATTCGCGCTCTTCTTAAATTGCCTAAATCCGAACCCAAAAGCGGCTTGCGATGGGCGGCTTGCATCTGATGCTCTACTCGGGCGATCGCTACCCGTAAGGCAATATTGGCCGCCCCCCCCTTGGTCGAAATGTCAGGCTCCAACATAAGAAAGTGAAGCATTCCTGCCATCGATATATTTTTTTTATCTTGCTGTTCTTCTAACTCTTGACTTTTCCTTCTGATAAACTTATTCCCCTCAGCATGTCCTCGCTTAGTGAGTCCCCACTCATCGCGTTCCTCGCTTTTTTCTGATCTCGTTGGAGACACAAATGCTGATAAAACCACTTCGGATTTTTTTTGCTTCAGAAGATTCACTGCGGCGCGAGCTGTGTCTAAATCGGCTTCTAACGCAACCAAACTTGCGGTCGCTCGCGTTGGTTGGGTTTTAGTTTCAAGCCAACTTTGATTGATGGGGTAAGCAGCAACAGTTTCCTTCTGAACAAAGTAAAGAAAAAGACCCTGACCGACGTGCCAATCCATTTGCACAAGGATCGACGCGGGTTCGGTAAGTTCAGCAAAAATCACACGATGATTCTCTGAAATCTGTAGACTCACTCCTTGCTCTGACCCTTGAACACTAAAATTGGAACGGTTAAAGGCTTCTCTTGATTTTCGAAACGCTGCAGGTTCCGGTTGATCAAAATTTCTAATAGCAAAACCTTCTTTAAGAATATTTTGGAGTGAAGTTTCGAGAGAAACCGACGCATCAACCTCTGTAGCTGAAGCGTGAACCGGTGGAGGTGACTTGTAGTTTGGATCCTGGCCTGTCTTATCTTTAATGTCCCTTGCAGTCGCCTTATAGAAACCCCCAATAGAGGAACTTGAAAAATTTTCAATGCGATCTCCGTTATCCGCTCCCCCCAGGAAACGAACGGTGAAATGTTTAATATTCCTAACTCTGATGGCTAAGCTGCTTCGCCCATTCAATTCGGTCAAAACACCTGTCCCAAATTGAGGGTGATAAAGATACGTCCTGTCTGTATGACCATCAGGATAAAGAACGTCGTTAGGATCTAACAGTCGTCGAAGTTGATTAAAATCAAACTCCGGTTTGCTTTGCGGGGGCGCTGGGGGAGGAAGTTCAGGAGCTGTCGCGGGGAATGCGGAGGATGTTGAAGGTAAAGGGAACGCAGACGGCGGCGGAATCGGAGGTTCAGCGGTTTTTGCTCTTTGCCGAATTCTCAATCCGGGAATTCGGGCAGACTCTTCAGCTCCAAGCTGAGCCTGAGCGACCTCAAGAGTAGGCAGCTTCACCCAAAGCAAGGCATCCGACAAAACAAATTTTGTCTTCTCTGCAAGCCATGAGGTTTCAACCCTGTAACCCTGCACTTCTTCGCCTTCGAGGATGAAATAAACCATAAGCCCATAACCCGGTTCCCAATAAATCTTCATTTGGTAGGGTTTGTGTTGCTGGAGACGGGAAAATCTTGCGGAATGATTTTTAGCTATCATAAAGGATTTACCTTGAACGCCTTCAGACTGAACGATGTAGTTTTTACCGTTAAATTCGATTAAATGCGCCTTCAGTTCTGCTAATTTTGGAGAGCTTTTTTCGGCAGGATCCAAACTTGAACCTTCCCGTACAATGACCTTGAACCGCTCCCGAATTTCTGTATCCTCCCCTTTCCGCACCTCGGAACGCGGGGCGGCGGGATGAACAGACTTGGGCTGAACTTTGGATCGCGAGGTTAGACCACGATAAATTCGTTGAGAAATACGGGAGGCAGGATCGAGAAGATCGATCGCAAGCTGATTGACAGAAAGAAGGATGTCGGAAAATTTCTCGTAGAAAAAGACGCGAAGTGAAAAACGGTCCACGCCGGGAAAGGCCATCCCCCACCGGAGGCCGTGATATCGAATCATAAGCGCCGCGATCTCGGGATAATTTTTCTGTGCCTGCGCCAGCGGACCTAAGATAAATCCCGCGGTAGGAATGGCTGAAACCAGAATAACGTAGAAGTTCCTAGAAAGAGCTTTCCATCCTCTCCATGAAACCTTAGAAAATAAAATACGCTTCACCCATCCGCTATTCTCACGCAGTTTCACATCAAAAACCATGACCATTGCCGTAATAAGCACTCTCAGAATCCCGTCAGCAAAGACAATCCACAGATAATGAGGATTTCCTGTTTTAAGAAAAGCAACGATGGCGGCGAAGCTCATGGCTGTTCCGATTCCCGGAGGTTTAATGATTTTGGGGATAGAATAAAGAGGATAGAGAGAAATGAGGCGCACAAGTTGCGCGTCCTGACTTATTTGCGTACGCATGAGATCGGCCTCTGTCTTTGTGATGACCTCAAGCTTCAAGGCTGATTGAATCACTTCTTCCACCCATTCTTTCGGATGGAGAAAATAATAAAAGATACGGGCGAAGAAATTTTTGATGCGTCTGGGTAGACTCCGAATAAACCTCAACGCCCCGCGCATGAATACCGCCGCAAGACGCCAAATTTCCTTTCCGTAGAACCAGCGCAGATATTCGAACTTGTGGTCCTTTTCATCCTGCCGCCATAACGTCACGGCATCCCGTAGAAGCCGGGCTTCATGTTCGAGTTGAGCTCTTTTTTCGGAAGGCAAACCTTCTTGAGTTTTTATTTCGCGATCAAGTTTTTCAAAATCAACGGCGTCCGCAAAAGGAAAGGGGCGACCTCTCAAAAAACCTGCTGCAAAATAATAAAATTCCAAGGGAAGAAGAAAAATGAATCCGCCCAGAATGGCCGGAACAATATCAATCAATATTTTTTCTTGAGCGAGAGAGTTCGAGGACAGAATATTTGAGAGCGAATTTAAATTGAAGGGATCGGCCTGGCGGCTTAAACCCCAAAAACCGATTTTGCGAAGGAAGTCTCGGCGCCCTTTGAGATCTGAGAGGAATGCAGAGATATCGTCTAAGATCGGTGGGCCTCTTTTAGGTGAAACTGCCTTCCCCCGCATCTTAGCCACAAAAGAAATAAAGGGCGAAACCAAACCGTAAAAAAGATTTTGAACGAAATGTGGATCGGGGGCTGAAACATGCGGCTTCACGCCTTCTACATAATCAAAGGCCATCACATAACTTTGAGTTGGCTCGTCGAAGCGAGTATATCGAACCGACGGCGTCAGTATCTTGCCAAATTGAAGTTCGTAGAGTTCATTGATGATTCGATTCGAGAAATGGGCGGATAAAACAGCGTGAGAATTATGGCGATAACCGAAGGGTGCGGTTCGAACCAAACTATAAAAGATGTCAGTTAGGAACTTGCTGAACGCTGATTCGCGGTTCACGTATCCAAAATATTTTTCGACATAGCGATTCCCCGCTTCATCCTGTACGAGATAAACGACTGAGGCTAATCCTTCTCCCAACTTTTTGATGACCGTCCGGAGCCCGAGATGGATTCGCTTACCTTCAGGATCGATGGTTCGATCGGCTGGAGGTAAGACATCTCCCTCTTTGAAAGACGGAATTTTCGGCAGCGTGTAATCCCGCGGCCAGCCCTCTGCTCGACCGATCCCTACCGCCATCAGATCTACTTCCGAAAGATTCCTGAAATCATCATTGCGCACCTCGGAACGGGGTCCAGGAAATAATCCCGAATCCTCATCAGGGGTCTGAGCGATACCTCGCGGTGACTGGACCGCCTGCACATAGAGAGTCTTTATCTGATCACTCAATTGCCCTTTGAGAGGTAATTCAAAACTGATGCGGTCATCTGAGGAAGTCCAAAACCAATGGGCAATAACATTCGCACGGCCATTCTGACGGACCGCTTTGCGGACAATGGATTCCGCCAGAGAGCGAAAATTTTCTAGATTTTTTAAAAGAAATTTTTGAAAGGGAATGTGCTTTTTGTTCCTTTCTGCATTTCTTTTTATTTCATTTTCCGTATCTCTTTTTATGGAGTTAAGCAACGCATCAACCAGATAGGAAACGTTTCCCGGCTCTAAATCTTGCCTCTTGAGCAGGGCCTGAGCCGCCCATCGTTCGGTATCCCAATGTCCGCCGCTGAACAAATCGAATAATATCGCGAGCGTCTCAGGATCCCCGTCGTTTAAGTCATCAAAGCTTTCCTTCGCAAGATAATAAAAAACATACTCTCTTTTATTTCGAGGTTTCCAATGTTTCCGGTCAATTTCGTTCACCGCATCTTTCAGAATAGAATCTCTGTCGTCATTTAAAAGAATATAGAAGAACGCTTCCTGAACCCGAGGACTGTCCAGCAAAGC
>CAYJTB010000052.1:0-3383 GCA_964372875.1 uncultured bacterium | reverse complement strand
TCTTCTTCTAAAACATCTCTTGAAATTAAAGTCAGATGCTTCCACTGAATAAGCCGAGTGCGTTCAATTTCATCGAGCTTGAGCTTTTCAATAGCTTTTTTTAACACATCAGAGTCGATATGCGACATCCTTCCATGGTAAGATCCCCATTCCCTTGCCCATCGAGGGGCCTTCCCCATTTTCTTCGGGCGACTGGCTTTTTCATCCCCCCGCACTTCCGAGCGAGCAGGTTGGAGCCGACGCAAGATATCTTGCGTGATGTCGCTGGCAGTTTTAATCGTCTTTTTTTTCCGAACTCCCATGAGTGCGACCCTATCTCCTTCGTACATGATTTCTATACGGACCACCCTTTGGATTTCTTGGATTTGCTCAGCCGTTAATTTTTTATGCGCACCTTCCCCCCAAGTTTCTTCAATTCTTTCGATTAAGGCTTTAATTTCTCTCCGGTATCGCGCAACGGTCATTTGAGTCTGCAAGGGGAAAATTTTTAACGTTTCGAAATCTACAACAAACAGGTTTTGGCGGATCAAATCGGTATGATGAGTCAGCGAAGAAAGCGTTTGTTTGTTGTCTACCACGACGACCAAACGCCGCACATAGCGCTGATTTAAATTTCGGATCCACATCGGTAACAAGCGGCCCCGTTTTCCTTTTACTGCCAGCACCACCATATCGCCGCGCTCATCCGTAAAATCATAACCTGCGTTTTCCAGCTCGATCATGGTCTTGATCTGCGCTTGATCCACATCTTCAGCATTCACTTCAATCAAGATAACTTGGGGCAGCGCTTTGCTCTCATAAGGCACGATCTCGCTACCGCGCGATCCCTCTTCGACAACTTTTTGTAACCAGTGTTTAAAAACGGCGGCCCACTCGCGAGTCACGTTGGGTTGATAAATCACGGGCAGGCTGCTGAAAGCGCCGACAACGCCGAGCCTGCGGCCGCGCTCTTTCATGAGATTTGCCCACCTCAAAAATGCGGCTGGAAGTTCCTGAGCAATTCTGCGGTACTTTGCGGGGTCCAGGGAAGGTTTTGCGATTTCAACCGAGAGGCCCAATATTTTTTCGTTGTAAAATTGACTCAGCATTTGAATCTTATCCCGCTTGAAAGCAGCCGCAGGAATCCCCACGCCCCGAGGCTCTTTCATGATCGAATACCACCTCAGGATCGAATGATTTTCAAAACGGGGTTCAAAATTCGGGGGTAAGGGGTGCTCCATCATCCATCGGGCAAGTTCGCCGATTCCCGGATGAAAAATAAATTGATTTAGAGTGACTTGTTTACGTACCGCATCTTCAGGTTTTAGAACACGCGCAGTCCAAATGGCTTCTAATAATAATTCCGGCTCAATGTCGTCAAAATTCACCATCGGTTCTTCGAGCCGTTCAGAAACTTTCAGGGGATAGCGAACACCTGGCAAAATTTGTTCCAACCGGCGTTTCAAAAGCAAAAGTGCGGTTCCTCCACCGTGATAGGAATTAGCAAGGAGGGCGGGCCACCGCGCCGTGCAGCAGGAATCCGCAACCGCGGGTCCGCTTGTAATCGGGGTTAATGCCAAAAGCGCATTGATGCGTGCCATCGTAAGGGGATGCTGCAATAAAGTGGCGGTTGAATACATAAATCGGCCATCCGGGCCATCTTTACAATGAATAAAAATTCCATAAAGAGAGCTATACATAAAGTGGCTGTGGCTATAAGCCCCTACCCCTACAATGCCGGCCACCTCGGTCCAAATTTGTCTCACATAAGCAGAAGTGTCCGATGCTCTTTCTTTTTGAAGAAATCGAGAGGGTCTTTTTCCGTCCCACGCGAGTAAACGCCGGGTTACCTCAGGCGCACGGTCATGAACCGCTTTGACTAACTCCGCGACCGCTTGAACCGCCCCGGGACCCAAATCCTGGATAAAGTTTTCAGCAGGCGAAGCGGATTTTTTAGGCTGTTGTTCTAAGAATTCAAAAAGTTTTTGAAATCCAAATGCCGCAACCGGCAAGTTGAGATTATGGGCCGCTTGAATATTAGAGCTCCATCGTTGCTCACGCATTTTTTTATCGGTCATCAATTTCACAACGGCTCTTGCCGCTTCAATAAAACCGTCTTTGGAGGGTAGGTGGCGCAAATCCCATTCGTCGTGAAAAATACGCGTCATCCCAAAACCCGCCTCATACCTCAAGTCAGATTCTGCATAGTTATGAAACACGACAAAAAACTTGGGCGCCGCCTGTTCAAAAATTCGGGCGGAAAGAAGGCCGGATTCTCGAATCTCAACCGGATCCCCTTTGTCCCGGCGCCAGCCTTTGGTAAACGGCTTCCAATCGGGTTCGCGCGCCAATTCAAGTTCAAAATCAAAAAGTTTTTCTTCCCATTCCTTCCAAACCGCCCGCGGCGGGACATGTCCTCTGCGAATCAGAATGCGCCCTTTCGCCTTGCGAAATAATAGATTCCTGAAATCATCTAAAGACTGAATATGATTTTCTTGAACCCATAGGTCGATTTCCCGGGCATGAACATATAGGACATCCTGATTTTGATTTTTATGACCCGCGGAGGGGTGATATCCGCCTGCATCGGAAACTCCCAAGTAACGTAAGATTTTTAAATTCTTGCCGCCAGATGCCTTTTTCACTTCACGCAGAAAATGGAGCGCATCCGCCAGCTTATACATCCTGCCCCAGGGGCGCAGAGCGCCTACGGTTAAAATATTTCCTTTTTGAAACCGCTTGGGGTCGGCTTGGCCCGCTTGATAAAAACCATGCGGAATTTGGATCACCTTGGCTGAGGGAATCCAATTTTCTGCTTTTTCAGAAACATAATTTTGAGTCACGATGGCCTCAACATTTTGAAATGCCTTTTTTAATGTTCGAGGGGATATCTTCCACAAAGGAAATTCGGAGCCGTGCATGAGAACAACCTTTTTACCCGGCCAAGGGGCTTGAAGGAGGGATAAATCTTCCGGGCGGCCGCTGAAATGAATCAATGTCCATTGGACATCGCGGGACGTTGGCGGCTGAATCCTACCGGAATCGACAACGGTAACGTTTGAGGCAATACCATTTTCGGCAAATCCTTGTTGGAGTTTTTCAGCATATGTCTTCAAAGCAGGCGTTGCCACCTGAAGCACCTTCCTCTCGTAAGCATGCTTTTCTCCTTGGCCTTTCCACGCCGCATAACTATGAAACAAATAAGGCAAATCAAGCGCTGCTTTTAATTCTTCCCAGGGTTTGTTGCGGGAACGGACAATTCGATGGCGCTGGCGAGCCGCCCGGGCCATTCGCGGATCTAGCGCAGCAACTTTACGGAAGAGTTCTATCACCGTATCAGGTAATCCGACCGGCCGTTGACTCCACCTCACTAAACTTGTTTTATTTTCCTGTCCCCTCACTTC
>CAYJTB010000051.1:0-15130 GCA_964372875.1 uncultured bacterium | reverse complement strand
GTTATCTTAACCCTTTCTTTTACGGGGATTCCGGTCAGTCCCGTGCGGGCCGGAGATTCAACGGCTTTAACCGGACAGAAAGAAACGGTCCAGCCTGTGAAATCCGTTACACCGGTAAAGAGAGTACCCGCTGCTCTTCCGAAAGCATCCACGTATACAGGAGACCTGGTGCCTCCCGGGCCGCTGAGTAAAGCGGCAGTTACTAAGGCGCCCACGAATTTAAAAGCTCCCGTGACAACGACAGGCAAGACTATCGTACCCCAAGTGGCGATTAAAGCGCCCAGTATGCGCAATTTAAAAGGTGAAGCGAAAACCGCTCCAGTGACAACATCTCCCATTGGATTGTATGTAAAGATATTCCTCACTTCAGCACTCCACCTCGAATTCCTGAAGCAAGTTTCTACGATGGGCGAACTTTCTAAAAATGGGGAGTCGAGGGACTTTTATGATAAGGATGACAAAGCAGTAGCAACGGTCGAATACCACAAGCCGAATAGTAATAAAATTAAAACGATTAAGTATGCACTAGTTGACCCTAATAACCCTGATTACAAAGTAAGCTTCTCCTATAAAACCAATGGAGAATTTGACACGTGTGCAGGCCCAGATCCCGAAACATGCTACACCATTACTCTGTCGGAAATGGTTATCACCGAGCCCGGACCACCTTGGAAACTGTTTCCCCCTTTCCATAACACCCAAGCGGCTTTCACAAAATTCCTGAACATGTTTTACACCAGAACAGATATCCCGCGGCCACCCAGTGGACGTCAAATGACAAGATATAATAATTATGATGGGGATCTGGTAGCGATGGTCAATACGACGGTTAACCCGTACGGAGAACAAGAGAGTACCACCATCAGCCTTCCAGCAACTTCCGAAGTCTTCACGTACGGCTCGAATAAAGAACTTACGAATTATGAGGATAATAAGAGCATATCCGCAGACTTCCCAATCCCCACTCCAGAGACAACCCCCAAATTTACCGTACCGGATTTTGTGTGGGAGGAAAAGGCCAAAACCCACCTTGCCTACCTAGAAAAGGCTTACACGCAAAGCCCCAAGAGTACGAAGACCAAAAAGTTTTTTCTGAATGCGGCGGGCGGAGTAGCGGCAACGGTGTACTCCAAGGGTACTGAAATTAAGAAGATTGCCTATGCCGATCCTTACTATACTTACTTGTATAATTTTAATGGTGGAGACTTTTATGATGGGTGTGGTTTCGACGATTCAGCTCCTTGCACCGCACCTCCCACGCCGGAACCAACAACCACAGGAGGAATAACAACGGGGTTGGTTTATGAAAATACTCTGGCTAATCACACAAAATTCCTGGACAAGTTTTATCAAAACGATCATTACCAAAAGTTCACTATCCTGCGAACAAAAAAGAATCATCAAGTGACAGTGTACAAGCAAAAGGACTGGGATAGAGAGCTGGTAGCATGGGTCGATGTGGAGCTTGATGAATTCTCCGGGAAACTGAAGAGTGCCACCGCCACCACCTGGGACATCCGCTTCGATGATACAAACCGCCGCAAACCAACACTTAATCGAATTTACACGTACGGCCTTGATGGAAAGCTTAGCGGGTATACTTCCGACAACCTCGAAGCATCCAGAATACCTCCCGACCCCAAACCTCAGAGTACCACGACGATTACCGTGCCGGATTCTATTGTGACCGACAGAAACAAGCACTACACATACCTGAATCAAGCTTATGGGAGGGGCTCGTTTTCTAGCGATAAGAAATCAAAGACTTTTAAAGATGCGGAGGGAAAATTAGCAGCGACGGTCTATTACGAGAGTAGTCAAATTAAGGCGATCGTCTATGCGGATTCGGCCTTCGCCTACTTCTATGATTCCAACGGATATTTTTCTGATAAAGACCCTAACAATCCGGGCGATAAGGGTACCACCTCCGACCCTCCGATGACACCGACGTTCTCCACAAATGACACCACAAAGCTCAATGCAACAACATTAACGGGGCCGCTTTTCTACCGTGACGTGGATAGCCACATGAGTTTCCTGAAAGCGAATTACGATGAGAAGCTCACACCGCTAGATTCTAAAACGACAGAATACCGGTACAAAGATTCTACCGGCAACTTTGTGGCAATAGCCGTTGTGAAGCGGGACGACAAAGGGAAGCGGGAAAGCGCCACCGTCACCACCCCTCCCTTTCCGGACGTCGGAAGCGCCGTCTTCACGTACGCCACGTTGAACAAGACGAAGCTTATGCTGACTGATTATCGGTGGGTGATTGATGCATGATGAAAGATAAAATTTCAAAGAAGTTCCGGAGGATTCAAACGCTTTAGCCCTAATTTCTCATCAAGAAGAAAATCGATGAGAAAACCGGGTTAGGATTTTCGGCCCAAACGAATTCTAGGCAAAATAAAAAATCCAGAATATAATTGCGAGCGGATCAAAAAACAAAAAAATGATTCGTGCTGGAAGCGGTCTCTCAGAAAATCGTTCCTTAGAAAAAGGGGTCTTTGAAGCAATCACGCAGGCCCTGGATAAGACGGGCGTGTCCAAACCCGATGCGATGGTGATCTTTGCTACAGGAAACGAAACTAAGAGATGGACCAGCGTTTTAAAAAAAATAAAAACTTTCACTGGGCTTGAAACCATCGTGGGAAGTTCGGCCTTCGGAGTCCTCACCGAGAATGGCGAAATCGAACAACGTTCCGGCATTGCGGTCTTAGCCCTCACCGGTCTTAAAGATTCGGCCCTCCCCTTCCTTATTCCCAATCTCCAAGAAAACAATTTTAAGGCCGCAACCTGTTTGGGTGAAATTTTGAAAAATTCCCTCGGTCGCTCTTCCCTCGCGATGATCCTTCCGGATGCCTTTAGTTTTCAGCACGGGCCTTTTTTCGACGGTTTTGAATCAGAAAACGAATTTACCCCTTTAGTGGGAGGTTGTGCGTCCGAGCCCGGCGGGGAAGAAAAAACCTACCAATGGCTGGGCGATAAGCTTACCTTTGATGCGGTCTCAGGTCTTGCCTTTGGCGACAATTTGGAATTTGAGATTGGGATCACCCAATCCTGCCAGCCTTTGGGCGAACCTTTACAAATTACCCGCTCCCAAGGGAATATGATTTTTGAAATTGACGGCCGGCCTGCTTATAATATTTTCCTGGAACTCATTACCCAACTTCATTTTGAAGACACGCGGGAAGTTTTTCACCAGCTCTTTTTAGGGTTGCCCGTCACAAGTTTTCAGACGGATTTTAACCGGTCACGTTATCTCGTAAGAAACATCATGGGGGTCAATGCCCGCAAGGGAGTCGTTGCCTGCGCGTCTCATGTGGAAGAGGGCGATTATGTCACGTTTACCCTGCGTGATCCTTCCAGGGCAAAACAGGATTTGATTCTCATGCTGGAAGACCTGCGCCAAAAAGCCGGGGACCGGCGGCCCGCTTTCGGTCTCTACTTTAATTGCTGTGCAAGGGGAAGCGCTCTTTACGGAACTTCGGGAGAAGACACCGCTTTGATCCGCGAATTTTTCCCGGGGCTTCCGGTGGCTGGGTTTTTTACCTTCGGCGAAATTGCGCCGCTAGATGAAACCAATCATCTCCATCATTACTCTGGAATTTTTGCTATTGCGTTTGAAAAATGAATCCGGATTCTTATTTCTATAATTATCTCTTCATAGGAATTTTTACCGCCTTTGCGGTAGTTTTTCCGATCCTTCCCATCGTCCTAGCAAAGTTTGTCGCTCCTAAAAAACCCTCGCGCCTTAAACAGATGCCTTACGAGTGCGGCCTTGAGGCTGTGGGGGATCCGTGGATCCAGTTCCGGGTGCAGTACTATATTTATGCCCTTATTTTTGTTATATTTGATGTGGAAACGGTCTTCATTTACCCCTGGGCGGTCGGTTTCAAACAATTAGGCCTTTTTGGGTTTGTCGAGATGGCAATTTTTATTGCTATCTTAGGCATCGGTCTTATTTACGCATGGAAGAAAAAAGCCTTGGAGTGGGATTGAGGATTTAAGGTTATGGCGTTCGGAAAAAACGAATCAAAAGTTGAAGAGGGCTTAAAAAGCGAGCTTCGTAAGAAAGGCGGGGTCGTCACAACGATCCAGGAGCTTTATAATTGGGGGAGACGATCTTCCATCTGGCCGCTCCAGTTCGGCCTCGCCTGCTGCGCCATCGAAATGATTGCAACGGCATGCGCTCGCTACGATATCGCCCGCTTCGGTGCTGAACTTTTCCGCGCCTCACCGCGTCAAGCTGATCTCATGATTGTCGCCGGAACGGTTACGAAGAAAATGGCACCCCAAGTCGTCCGTCTCTACAATCAAATGCCTGAGCCCAAGTACGTTATCACGATGGGCGCCTGTTCCATCGCAGGCGGACCTTTCATTGATGGTTACAATGTCCTTAAAGGAATTGATCGTTACATTCCTATTGATATTCATATTCCCGGCTGCCCTCCCCGGCCTGAGGCGCTTCTTTATGGTCTCACACAGCTGCAGGAAAAAATTGATCACCAAGAGATCGAAAAAAACGAATGGTATCAAAAGGACCTCAAACGTGAATTTCCCGTTCCTGATTTTGGCCCCAAAGGTTTGATCCCCAAATTTAATCCCGATGTTTGGCGGCCTGAAACGGCCAGTCACCGGCGCGAGCGCTACGGTGATCCCGTTCTCATCGGAAAAAAGACGGCCGCTCCCAAATTTGAAACCTTTGGCGATCCCTCGGTCAAGGTAGGAACCGTATGACTTGCGGGCATTGCGAGGCGTTGTTCCAAGTGCAGCCGAAGCAATCTCAGAAGGATTGCGCAGCCTGTCCCGAGGCCGGGAGATTGCTTCGCCCCCTCCGGGGGCTCGCAATGACGAACGGGATGTTCTATTAATGAATTCATCTGAAATTAAATCCAGGCTCGAAAAACAATTCTCCGGCATCCAGATCCAAATCATCAATGAGGGCTTGGTCATTAAGCCCGAGGACCTCTTGCGCGTCGCCAAATTTTTGAAAGAATCCGATGAATTCAAAATGAATTACCTTTCATCGGTCACGGCCGTCGATTATCTTGAATTTCTTGAATCTGTTTACCATCTTTACTCCGTCGACAAACGAACGGGCCCGGTCGCCCCACAGGGACTATCCCGATCCTTGGAAAGAAATATTATGGAGGGGATTGCCCCACAGGGACTATCCCGATCCTTGGAAAGAAATATTATGGAGGGGATTGTCCTTAAAGTCCGTGTGCCGCGCGACAAAGCCATTATCCCGTCGCTTGTTCCTCTGTTCCGGGGCGCGGAATTTCAGGAACGCGAGGCTTACGACATGATGGGAATCGTTTATGAAGGCCACCCCGATCCCCGGAGAATTTTTATGTGGGAAGGTTTTGAAGGCTATCCTATGCGAAAAGATTACATCCCTGAGGATGCGGACGTTTTGGAAATGGAAGATGTGGAGTGGCTCGAGCGGCATCACGTCACCGTTCCAATCGAATATAAAGAATTTGCCAAGCAGCTCAAGGCCTCGGGCAAAGAAGCCCGGGCCCAGAGGCCCACCGAAAAAGAGCCCGCCTGATGCAGACCGCCGCCACTGAAAAAACATTTCAAGCTTACGACCCTGTGTTAGGTGATACGGACCAACTCGAAGTTAATATCGGTCCGCAGCACCCCAGCACCCATGGCGTTTTCCGCATGAATGTCAAACTGGAAGGCGAGACCATCCTTTCGCTCAAACCCGTCATGGGATACCTTCACCGTAATCACGAACAAATTGCGGAAAACATGTCTTATCTTGGCTCGATGCCTTACACCGACCGGCTGGATTATTTTAATTCGATGTCGAATAACTTCGGTTACTCACTTGCGGTGGAGAAACTTGCCAAGATCGAAGTCCCTGAACGGGCGAATTATATCCGCGTGATCATGGCGGAGTTGTCGCGCCTTGTAAATCATGTTTCTGTGATTGGATTTTTATTAAATGACCTCGGAGCTTTTTTCACGCCGGTGCTTTATGCCTTCCGGGAACGCGAAAAAATCCTCGATCTTTTTGAAGAGACGGCCGGTTCCCGGATGATGTGCAATTATTTCCGCTTTGGCGGCGTCAAAAGAGATTTTCCGGCGGGCGTACTTGACCGGATCAAAAAAATCGTAAACGAATTTCCTAAATTTTTAGAAGAATTTGAAGGGCTTCTTACCAAAAATGAAATTCTTTGCATGCGTTGCCAAAACGTCGGCGTCCTCCCCCATGATTTGGCGGTGAACGCAAGCATCACCGGTCCCATGGCCCGTGCGTCAGGTGTTAATTATGATATCCGCAAAGTCGACGCTTATTCAATCTATGACCGTTTCCAATTCAAAGTCCCGCTCGGAAAAATGGGTGACGTGTACGACCGCTACATGATCCGCGTCCTTGAAATGCAGGAAAGTCTTAAGATTCTCCGCCAGGCGCTTAAGGATATCCCCGAAGGCCCCATCATGAATCCCAAATATGCGGCGTTTACCAAAGCGCCCCGGAATTTTAAACCGCCCAAAGGCGAGGCCTACGGCAGGGTCGAGGCACCCAAAGGCGAGCTTGGATTTTACCTTGTCAGTGACGGCTCTGCTCAGCCCTGGCGCTACCATGTGCGCGCACCTAGCTTTATCAATATCACGGTGCTGGAAGATTTGTGTGTGGGTCAAAAAATAGCGGACGCCATTATTATTCTCGGCAGCATCGATATTGTGCTGGGCGAACTAGATCGTTAAAATAACGTCATTGCGATCCGCCACGCAGCTTGGCGGAGAAGCAATCTCGGGCGAGGGATCTCTAAGGCTCCTCGCAATGACATGAGGAGCGTTTAATGATAGGTGTACTAAAAGGAATGGGGATCACGCTTAAGAATTTTCTTCTAAGCTATACCGCTCCCCGTAAACCTGGCGACCTGGAAACCCGCGGGATCGTGACCATCCAATACCCGGATGAGAAATTGCCGGAAAAAGAACGTTTCCGGAATTTTCCTTTTCTTGTTTTTGATGAAAATCCGGAAAATCCACGCTGCGTTGCCTGTGATATCTGCGCCAAAGAATGCCCGCCCAAATGTATTTATATTGTCCGCGACGTGGATGAACAAGGCCGGGCTCTTAAAAAGCCGAAGATTTTTGATATCGATGTCACGGTATGTATGAATTGCGGGATTTGCGAAGAGACATGTCCTTTTGATGCCATCTTTATGGATCATGACTTTGAAGTCGGAGGCCCGGAGCGGCTCAAAAGCATGGTATTCGATCGTGAGAAGCTTTTGAAACCGACTTCCCATCTGGAAAAGATCCGCCCGAATGATTTCGCAGCCATCGAGGACCGCCGCAGAAAAGAAACGGAAAAGAAGGCGGCTGCCGCAAAAGCCGCTGCTATTGCAACCGCAGCCCCTCCGCCGGCTGCGCCGCCAACCACTCTACCTCAAGCCTAGCCGCATGCAAATACTCGATCAGATTTTTTTTAATCTCAAAAAACAACTCCTCACTTTACTCGGCGGTTTTCTTCCCCACGAGGGACTCGTTTTAGCTTCCATTTTTATTTCGATCGGCGCCATCGCAGCGCTCGGTCCTTTCACCATGATGTATCTGACATGGTTTGAAAGAAAATTGATCGGAAGAATCCAAAACCGGATCGGGCCCAATCGCGTGGGAATTTTTGGCCTGCTTCAACCCTTGGCCGACGGCGTTAAGATGCTCACCAAAGAAGACATCGTCCCGGACGGCGCGGATAAAACCGTCCATCTTCTTGCTCCTCTTGTGACTGTGATTCCTGCCCTTCTTGTTTTTGCGGTTCTTCCCTTCGGCAGAAAAATGGTCGCTGTGGATTTAAACGTGGGACTGCTTTTTTTTATCGCCGTCTCGGCAACCACCACCCTCGCCATCTTTATGGGGGCCTGGGCAAGCCGGAATAAATTTTCACTCCTGGGCGGGATGAGAAGCGTCGCCCAACTCATTTCGTACGAAGTCCCGATGGTTTTGTCGCTCGTGCCCGTCATTCTTGCGACAGGGAGTCTTTCCACGGTTTCTATTGTGGAGGCGCAAAGCGGCTGGGGCGGAATGCATTGGAATGTGTTTACGCCTTGGGGGTTTGTCGCCTTTATTATTTTTTATCTTTGCGGTGTGGCCGAATGCAACCGGACTCCATTTGACCTTCCGGAAGCGGAATCTGAAATCGTCGCAGGATTCCACACCGAATACAGCGGAATGAAATTCGCGCTCTGGTACATGGCGGAATTTATGAATGTCTTCACGGTTTCAGGCCTGGCCGCCACCCTTTTTCTAGGCGGCTATCAAGGCCCGGCCTTTCTCCCCTCGTGGGCGTGGTTTTTTATGAAGACCTATGCCTTAGTATTTGTCATGATGTGGTTCCGTGGAACGCTGCCGCGCCTGCGGGTGGATCAATTGATGGGCTTCGCCTGGAAATTTTTGCTTCCTCTTACCCTGATTAATATTTTTGCCGCAGCCGCTTGGTTTTTTATCGAATCAAAAATTATCAAAGCCGGCGTCTCGGCAGGTATTCTCTTGATTTCATTTTGGGTGTTAACACTTCTTAATCAACCGTTTGCTCCACAAAAAAGAACGTACCAACTCGCGGATTAATGATGATGCTTGATACGATTGTAAAAATCGGCGTTTACATCATTATGTTTCTAAGTGTGTTTGCGGCCTTGGGCGTGGTCCTAGCCCGTAATATTTTTCACTCCGCACTTTTTCTAGTAGGCGCCCTTTTAGGAGTTGCGGCTCTTTTTATTGCGCTCCACGCAGAATTTATCGCAGTGGTCCAGATCCTGCTTTATGTGGGAGCGGTGGTAACCTTGATCATTTTTGCCATCATGCTCACCCAGCGGATCGGTGACAAAACGGTCCCTCAAACCAACAAACAAAGCCCGCTTGCCTTTGTCACACTCCTTAGTTTTTTTCTTTTACTCATTTCTCTTTTTTTAAAGATCGACTGGCCCTTCGTTTTAGCCGGCGAAGCAAATCGAGGCCTCATGCCAGTGGATACACTGGCGCTGGGCAAGGCACTCTTGGGAGAATATGTTTTTCCTTTTGAAGTGGTTTCCATCGTTTTAATCGGCGCGCTCATTGGCTCCATCGTCATCGCGAGGAAAGACTAGATGCTCATCCCTTTAAACCATATCCTTATTTTTTCGGCGCTTCTTTTTGTGATCGGCATTTACGGCGTGCTTGTCCGGCGCAATGTCGTAGGCGTTTTGATGTCCATTGAACTCATTTTAAATTCCGTCAATGTGAATCTCATTGCCTTCGCGCACGCCCACACAACGAATCCCATTCTCGGTCAGGTGTTTGCGGTGTTTGTGATCACCCTAGCTGCCATTGCGGCAACGGCCGGTCTTGCGATTGTCATGGGGCTTTACCGGGTCCGCCGGACGGTTTATGCCGACGAGGTTAATTTACTCAAATGGTAAATGCTGAGAGAACGTTGCTTCACAAAAAACTAGTCATCCTGAGGCAGCGTCCCATCAAGGCCGAAGGATCTCAGATTCTTCAGGCTCCTTCGGAGTCTTCAGAATGACAGCCGCAACCGCTTATCTGATTCCTCTTTACCCGCTTATTTCTTTTGTGATCCTTATTTTCTTCGGAAAAAAACTGGGGTACAAAAGTGCGCTCGTTGCCATTGGGGCAAGCACCCTTTCTCTTTTGACTGCGGTCCCCCTGGTGTTGGCCGCTTTGCGCGGCGAAACTTTTTCTCATTCGTTTGAATGGATGAAAATGGCCGGCGCTTCTTTCCCTTTTGGAGTTTGGATTGATTCGCTAAGCGCCATGATGCTCTTTGTGGTCACGGTGATCGGGACTCTTATTATGATTTATTCGGTGGGTTACATGCAGAAAGACGCGCGCTTTTCTCGTTTCTTCGCCTACCTTTCACTTTTCATGGCCTCGATGCTTAATCTGATTATTGCAAGAAATCTTCTTTTCCTTTATCTCTCCTGGGAACTCGTAGGCCTTTGCTCGTACCTTTTAATCGGTTTCTGGTTTGAAAAAGACTCGGCCGCGCGCGCTTCCAAAAAGGCCTTTATCACGACCAGAATCGGAGACGTGTCGTTTTTCATTGGCCTGCTTCTTCTTTTCTTCACGACCAAAACTTTGGAGATCAAAGATTTAAATGCAGAGTTCCTGCAAACATTTTCCGCTCATTCAACGACGCTTACGCTCGCAGGAATTTTGATCTTTGGCGGCGCGGTAGGAAAATCCGCCCAGTTTCCTCTTCATGTTTGGCTTCCTGACGCCATGGAAGGCCCCACGCCTGTGAGTGCCCTCATTCACGCGGCGACGATGGTGGCTGCGGGTGTTTATCTGGTAGCACGTTCTTTTGGTCTTCTTACCGCATACCCCGATTCTTTAACGGTGGTTGCCACGATCGGCACCCTCACCGCTTTTATGGCCGCATTCATTGGCCTGACACAAACGGACATTAAACGCGTCCTCGCTTATTCCACCATTTCACAGCTGGGTTTTATGATCGCGGCTCTTGGCTTAAAAGGTTACGCTGCGGGAACTTTTCATTTGATGACTCACGCCTTCTTCAAAGCGCTCCTTTTCTTAGGGGCAGGAAGCGTCATTCACGGCACAGGGACCCAAGACATCCGCGAGATGGGCGGGCTTTTTAAAAAAATGCCGCACACGGCTCTGACATTTCTAATCGCCTCACTTGCCATCGCAGGTGTTCCCCCTCTTTCAGGATTCTGGAGTAAGGATGAAATCCTGGCGGCAGCCTTCAATCACGAAAATAAGATTTTCTATTATGTCCTCACCGTCACTGCGGCCATGACCGCCTTTTATATGTTTCGCCTTGTCTTCCTCACCTTTTTTGGAAAGCCGCGAAAAGAACTGCACGTTCATGAATCTCCTGCCGTGATGACCTTCCCCCTTTGGATGCTGGCGATCGGTTCTATGGTGATGGGGCTTCCCGGCTCTCCTTGGATGAATCATTTTTTCCAGCACTTCATTCAGCCTCATGCCGAAATGGAAGCCTCAAATCCCTTGGTCATGCAAATTTCTGTGGCATGCAGTGTAGGCGGAATTCTTCTTGCGGCTTTCTTTTATCTCTGGGTCCCGCGTCTTGCACAAATCTTCGGAACGATCTTCAAACCCTTTTATATCGCCTCTTACCGCAAACTTTGGTTCGATGAGCTTTATCAAGCCACGATCATCCGCGCATGGTACGGCATCGGAAGTCTTTTAAGTGTCTTTGATGCGAAGGTGGTGGACGGCGTTATCAATGGAACGGGACTCAATACGCTGCGGTTAAGTGACATTAAAAATTGGATTGATGTTCATATGGTGGACGGAATCGTCAATGGTGTGGGAGCCGTCACACGCGGATTTTCTGCTGCCTTGCGGAAAATTCAGACCGGACTCATTCAAAATTATTTGATTATTGCGTTTGTGGGCATTGTAATTATTCTTTATTTTCAACAACGTTAACCCTTAATAGGAGACTCGTATGAACCATCTTCTTTCTTGGATTGTATTCACGCCTCTCATCGGGGCTTTTCTTTGTCTTTTAATTCCCAAGTCCAAAACCGAAGGGTTCAAATGGACTGCCGCGATTTTTACAGGAGCCAACCTTCTCCTGGGCCTTGTCCTTTTTATGAGATTTCATCCCGCAGACCCGGGGTTCCAGCTGGTTGAAAATCACGCCTGGATCCCTCAAATCGGTGTTCATTATATTTTTGGAACGGACGGCATCAGCTTTCCCATGGTGATGCTAACGCTTCTTCTCTCGTTTTTGGCCTGTATCGCATCGTTTGGAATCAAAGAGCGGCAGAAAGAATATTTTTTCCTTTACCTCCTTCTTGAAACCGGAATGCTGGGAACTTTCCTGGCGCTTGACCTGATTTTCTTCTACGTCTTCTGGGAAGTCGTACTGGTCCCGATGTATTTTTTGATCGGGATCTGGGGCGGACCGCGCAAAGAATATGCGGCCATTAAATTTTTCCTTTATACCTTGGCGGGAAGTCTTTTCATGCTCCTTGGAATTCTTGCGCTTTACTTTAATACCACGCCTCACACATTTTCAATCACTGAACTCGCCCATCAAACCCATTCGCTTCTCTTTCAACAAGTAGTTTTTATGGCCTTCTTCTTTGGCTTTGCCATCAAAGTCCCGGTTTGGCCCTTCCATACCTGGCTGCCCGATGCCCACGTCGAGGCACCGACTCCCATCAGCGTTCTCCTTGCCGCCATTCTTCTTAAGATGGGGACCTACGGGTTTTTCCGGATCAGTTATCCCCTTCTCCCTCAAGGTGCCCACTGGTTTGGTCCTTATCTAGGAATTCTTGCCGTCATCGGAATTATTTATGGCGGCTTTGTGGCGCTTGCCCAAACCGATTTCAAAAAGATGGTGGCCTATTCCAGCGTCAGTCACATGGGTTTTGTCCTTTTGGGGCTCGCGGCTTTTACTCCGGACGGTTTCAACGGCGCACTTCTTCAGATGTTCAACCACGGAACGATCACAGGCGGGCTCTTCTTATTAGTCGGAGTTCTTTATGACCGCGCTCATACAAGAGACCTCAACGCTTTTGGCGGACTGGGCGCAAAGATGCCGCTTTATTCCGGGCTTCTTATTTTCTTTTCACTCGCCTCACTCGGACTTCCGGGACTCAGCGGTTTCATTAGCGAATTCCTCTGTCTCTTGGGAGCCTTTGAAGTCTACCGGTGGTTTGCGGTCCTTTCCTGTATCGGAATTATTCTGGCGGCGTCTTACCTTCTCTACATGGTCCAGCGCGTTTTGCTGGGGCCGCTCAATCCTAAATGGATCAAACTTTCCGAAATCAACGGCCGCGAGATTTTTACTCTGGTACCTTTAATGATTTTGGTCTTACTCGTCGGAATTTATCCCAAAGCGATTCTCAGTTACATCATTCCAACTTTGAGTGCGCTCTTAACGAAGGTGGGGGGAGGATAATAATTATATTACCTGTAGGGACGCCATGAATGGCGCCCCTACATCCGAAAATCCATGGAACCAATAATCAGCCTGCACCATTTTCTCCCGGAACTCATTCTTCTAGGTACTGCTTTCCTCGTCCTTGTCCTCGACCTTTTTATTCCGTCTAAAAAATGGTTGGGGTGGGTCGGAGTGGCCGGAATTTTGGCTGCGCTTGCAATGGTTCGTTATCCCGTCGAACCCTTACCTTTGTTTTACGGGTTTTTTATCTTGGATCCTTTCAGTTATTTTTTCAAAATCGCGGCGCTGGGCGTCGTAGCCATCAGTCTTCTTGCCTCAATGGCTTACGAACCGCATGAGGAAAAAAGACCTCTTGCTCACTTTGGAGAATACACGACTCTTTTTCTCTTTCTTTGCTTTGGCCTCATCTTGATGGGAAGTTCCAACAATCTTCTGATGATTTTTCTTTCGATCGAATCGGTTTCCATCCTTTCTTATCTTCTCGTAGGTTTTCTAAAACGAAGTCCCCGCTCCAAAGAAGCCGCCCTCAAATACCTTCTTTTTGGAAGCCTTTGTTCGGGAGTGATGCTTTACGGAATGTCTCTCGTTTACGGACTGACCGGAGCGATTGATCTCAATATCATCCAAACCAAACTTGCCGCGCTCGCGTTACCCGAAAACCTGATTCTCACAGCCCTTCTCTTGGTGATGGCGGGAATCGGATTTAAAATTTCGATGGCTCCTTTTCACATGTGGGCACCTGACGTCTACGAAGGCGCGCCGACACCTTTTACCGGATTTCTTACCGTCGGACCAAAGGCCCTTGGGTTTGCTGTGTTGCTCCGAGTGCTTCAAACCGGTTTTTTGGGGTTCCATGCAAAATGGGGAATTTTGTTGGCAGGACTTTCAATGCTTACGATGACCCTCGGAAATGTGGTCGCCATTTCTCAAAATAATATTAAACGTCTTCTCGGATATTCTTCGATCGCCCAGGCGGGTTACATCTTAATGGGCGTGGCCGTCTCCAATCAAATGGGGCTCGTGGGCGTTCTTTTTTATTTGGCTATTTATATCTTTACGAACTTGGGGGCTTTTATTTGCGTCGTCACAGCCTCCAACCATTTAGGAAGCGATGAAATCGATGCGTATGCAGGGCTTTCCGAACGCTCGCCCTTTCTCGCGTTTGCGCTTACTCTTTTTCTTCTATCATTGGCAGGAATACCTCCTTTGGCGGGCTTCATGGCCAAATTTTATGTGTTTGCCAGCGCCATCCAAGGCGGGTTTCTCACCCTCGCCGTGGTTGCAGCCCTTAACAGTGCAGTCGCTGCCTTTTATTATTTCAAGATTGTGCGTCTCATGTACCTGACACCTGCGCAAAATAAGGAATCCTTGGCTCCACCGATCCCTCTTCTTGCGGCACTTATCATTACGCTGGCCGGCATTATCTTAATAGGAATTTATCCCGCTCCTTTTATTCAATTTGTCGAGCGCGCCCTAATCCTGTAGACTAAGGTCCTTATGTTAGAGATTGTTCTCGAAGAACGGTTCCCCAAAGCGGCCAGGCTTGAAGACAGCAAGCGAGTCATTATTCGCCCTTTGATTTCCCAAGATGAAACAGCCCTCATTCAATTTTTTGGATCGATCCCTAATGAAGACCTCACGTATCTTCGCGACGATGTCAAAAATCCCGACGTGATCAAGCGCTGGTGCCAAGGACTTGATTACGAAGTCACGCTTCCCTTGATTGCTGATTTAGAAGGAAAAATCATTGCGGATGCGACGCTCCACCAAGAAAAACGCGGATGGAAAAGCCATATCGGATCCGTGCGCGTCGTCATTCATCCTGATTATCGCGGCAAAGGTGTTGGAAGACTTTTAGTCGGCGAGCTCATTCAGGTCGCGCTCGACATCGGTCTCGTTAAGCTGGATGCCGAATTCATCGCCGAGCAAACCCGCGCTATTGCCATTTTTGAAAAAATGGGATTTGTAAATATGGCGGTCCTTCCTCAGCATGTCCAAGATCTTAAAGGTGAAAGCCACGACCTTGTGATCATGGTCTACGACCTCCGCGCTACCGAGCATTACGAAGCGGATTAATTCTGTTTTGATCATTTCACAATCCAAATAGATTTTTTGACGCCAAAGTTCGACGAGCGTTAGCCCGGATTTCTCATCATGGTGATGAGAAATTCGCTCGAAGAGTTTTTGCGAAAACACGTT
>CAYJTB010000050.1:0-15191 GCA_964372875.1 uncultured bacterium | reverse complement strand
TTAGTCCGGGGTCCAGCGTTTTTGTTCCGCGCGGCGTTCCTCACAAGGTGATTAACCAAGGCAAAGAACCCATCGCTGCCTTCGTAATTTTTACCCCGCCTTACGACGGAAAGGATTCCGTTCCCCCTGCTTGAGAGATTTTTTTCTCGGCCGTCGATTTTAATAGGCCAGAGTTCTTAAATTGAAAATCAAGGACCAAACATGGGACGAAGAACGCGGGACTTTCCCGTTCCGGATAAGGCAAAACCTGTTATGCGAATACGTGCGTTAGCCCCGCCCTCAGAGCCACTATAAATATTTTCACGCTGAGTGATCGTTAGCGTTCCGGTTGCGAGGTTTAAGCTAATGGTTGCCAGCGGCCAATTAGTTTGCGTTAAACTTGCGACGGGACTAAGGGGGACAGGGCCAGGAGGACCGTTGCGTACCGCTCCGCACATTCCAAAGACGGTGAATTCCGCGGTCGTCGCAGTCTCTCGTGTTCTTTCAATCCGAACATAATGAAGAGGCCGGTACAAACGTATTCCGGCAAATCCCTGCACATAAGCGTGGGGGCCGGTGAGTCCGCCACCCTGGGGCAGCCTCATAAAACCGCCCGGAATAGGAGCGTCATAATACCACGGAGGACGTCCTGTGGATGTTTGCGGTATTGACAGAAGAAAATTTGCTACCTGGGGATTTCGAAAGGTAATAGGAGAGGTAATAGAAGAAATCTGACGATTTTGAGGCGGAACAGGTTTCGCTTGCGCAGCAACAATGGGTTGACCGGCCTTCTGCGGCGGCACAACGGGCGCAGCCAAGACCTGATTTGAAAATCCAAGCAGCGCACAGTTTAAGAAAACCAGCCACCCCGCTACATTCCTTACCAAAAAATTTTGCATGGCCATGTCGGTCATGCCTCCTTTTATTTTATTCTCGCCTTCCTATTAGATAGCCAATCCCCCCCTGGTCGTGGAGATCGAAGAAAATAATAGCTTCATACCCTTCCGGAACCTCGACGATCGGATTCCCATTTTCATCACGGCCTACTACTCGTTGTTCAACCGCCGTGAAATGTTCGCGGACGTCGTTGCCACGCTTGTCTTTGGTTCGGACTGACTGGCTTGTCTCACGGTCATAGACTGCTGAGGCAAGCCCATTGCCGTCAAATTCCGATCCGCGAACGAAGAAGGATCTTCCCTCTTTCACAAATCCCTCAAGCTTCCCGAGGGGGTCAACCGGAGGATTCCAGGTCTCTGTCGGAGGATTCTCTTGAGGCGGCTCGACCAATTGACCCTCTGAGGTTGCGCTCATTAAATTTTCCCGGTGCATGGCCAGAAGACCCAAATATTCCCGGACTGAACCGATGAGAAGCCGGGTGTAACGGGTAGTGCGCCAGATGTCCCATTGGATAAATTCTTCAAGCTCAGAAGCAAACGCATTGGTCCCATAGGTACTGGCTCTATCAATGAATCTCCCGATCCCTTCCAAATTTCCAAACTCAGAGAGTTGACTCAAAAGGCTATTCAGAGATCCTACGATTCTATTTGCGGATGTTATATCAGCCTGACGAACCTGATCGCTAACCATCGGCAGGTCCCTTTCAAGTTGTGCAAGCCTGCCTCTAGCGTCCCGGGTCGCGTCATCGGTCAGTTTCAACATTTGCGCCCGCAGCCTTTCCATCCTCAGCATGGCCGTTCCTTGTTCTGAAAAATTATCCAGGCTAACGCGCGGATCCGCCGGAGCTCCCGTTGGATTAAAACTAAAAGGAGGTTTCGAAGGCAGCGGGGAAAGTTGTTCCATCGTCGCTGCCTCTGAAATCATCGTTGAGTAGTCAGCCAATTGACTTAAATATCCGTTGAGCGTTTCAATGTTGGCATCAATCTCGTCCACTTCATTGGTCCCGATCCACTCTTTATAAGCGTCCGTTTCGGAAGCGAGGGACTCGTTGATGTACCCAGACACCGTTGTTAAATAATCCTTTACCGCTTGGAATTCTGAAAAACGTCTCAGTTCATCGATGATGCTTTTCAGAGATCCGTGGCGACTGCCGGTCTCGCCTTGGAAACCTTCCCGGTCATTTTGCTGCTTCGTCACAACGGATGGGCGGTTTCTCTGGAATTGTTCGATTTCGCCACGGGTATTTCGGATCGCTTTCTGGGCCGCGCTTAACATCTCGGCTTTCCTGATCCTAAAACCTTCGGTGGCCATCCACTCGCTGATCCACGCCAGATGGGCTTCGAGTTCTGTTTTCATTTGGTTAACCACCAACGTTAAATCAGAGGGGATCTCGGCGCTTGTAAGCATGCCTTGAATGGAAGTGAGCATCGCTTGGAGGGCTTCCACTTTTTCCAAGGTCGGTTGACGCTTAACCTTTTCGACCGATTGCTTAATGCTGGCAGTGCCGGGGACAGAAGAGTCCACATACTGCCCGTTTTTGGAAGCGATCTTTAACTCCCCAAGAAAATCTTCTTGTCTTCCGTCCGAATAAACAATTCGGCTTAGGCGGCCAACCACAAAGCTTGTTTCACCGTCTTTTTCATACGATGTGATCTGGGACTTTGTAATGTCCATTGGATCAACCACGATTTTCAAATCAGTAAAAGATTCATAAATAACACCTGCGGGAGATGGTTTGGAATAGGTGCGCATCGCCGTTTCTTTCTCCCAGTCCAAATGAGTTATCCGAATTCCTTGCTTTTCATTTCCCGATTTTTCTTGAATCAATTCTTCATCTGAATTAAAAGTTTGGGTTTTCGCGAGATCAAAATCAGCAGTGCGCAAGAGAACCATGACTTCGCTGCCTATACCGATTGAAAATTTCTGGCCGTTCTGAATCTGGCTTAAGTCGATGGGTACAGGCGCGGTTGAGCCGTTCAAAAGCACCTCGACGGCATAACTGACGCTCTGGCAGACGCCCGATGCGCTGCAGAGTTTGTGGCTCATCATGATTTCGCCGGCTGTCTTTGCTTTGTACTTAAGGAAAAGCCTGTTTGAAAGATTAAGTCCGGCTTCCTTGAAATCCATCACAGAATTAGTCACAAGCTCTCTTTGAATAACGGTCAGGGTCACGGGCTGGGCCGCGGGATCCATGTAGAACCATTTCTTTCCCGCTTGAATGCGTTTAATGACAGCCACCCGAGGTTTCTTTGCCTGATCGCCTGGAAGGAGGAAACGGACTTCATATTCTTCTTTTTTTCCTTTAATCATTTTTGTGCCTACTATTTTCACTTTGCTAAAAGCCGCCTGAAGTGTCTCGGAGGCTGCGCGCAGACTCATGGCAAGAGTCGCTTGCATTTCTTCCGGCATGGAACTGGCCGTATTTGGTAAAATTTTGTATACATCGTTTACACTTTTGGGAGACCGCGAGGTCCATTTCTTATCTTTAAGCTGGAAAAGCTGCTGTTTGGAATAAGACATCGTTCTTCCGTCGCGGCTCATGCTCTCAATGCCGACTAGAAAGGTATAGCCTGTATAAACTTCGTCTTTGTATTTTTCATTCTTTCCTATTTTCATTGAAAAGATTTTAATCGCATCGGTTCTCCCGGAAACTCCCAAGGCATCTGCCAGAGCCTCTGTTTCGTTATTGAAGACAGGCAGCGGATGGGAATAAATAATAGGACCCGAAAGGTGCTGAGAAGTTTTTGCAGGCTGTGCCTGGACTACAACTGCTGGCTTTGCTTGCAAAGCGGGCTTCAAGGTTTGTGAAAGAGTTTTATTAGTGGACACACCTCCGGCGTAAGATAAGGGGGAGGCGATTCCTGAAATCACCATAAGAAATGCTGTAAGACCTGAAAGAACTCTCTTTGTCTGACCGTGCGTGTTATTCATTGTTTGCTGGCTCCTTTTTGTTTGTCTTGATTTGGATCTTTGATAATTCTGTTTCATTGGATTCATGTGTTTTTCCGCCTTTTCTATTTTTTGTAGAATCTTTAACTATTGTAATCATTACTACCGAAATAATGATTTTTCAAGGGTTCCGGGCAAAAAACTATATCCTGTTAGGGAATGATAGAAAGAATTAAATGACAAAGATTGAAATGATGGCTTAACTTGCTTTGATTGGACGAGGAATTTTGGTATACTTTCGCAGGAGAAAAATAAAATGAACAAAGGGATTTTAATTACCTTAGGAATTTTAGGCGCTGCCGTGTTGATTTTGGTGATGACGGTGGGAGGGATTTATAACCGGCTCGTTAAATCCGAAGAGCAGGTTTCGGAAGCATGGTCGCAGGTAGAAAATGTCTACCAGCGCCGGGCGGATTTAATTCCTAATCTCGTGGAAACAGTCAAAGGTTACGCAACCCATGAACGTGAGACACTGGAGCAGGTGATCGAAGCCCGTTCTAAAATCTCCCAGATTCATTTACCCAAAGATACCTTTAACGATCCCAACACCTTGACACAGTTTGAGCAGACCCAGCAGGGCCTTTCGTCTGCTTTAAGCCGGCTTCTTGTGGTGATCGAGCAATACCCTGATCTAAAAGCCAATCAAAATTTCCTCCAATTACAGAGTCAGCTTGAAGGCACCGAGAACCGGATTGCGGTTGAAAGGCGGCGCTTTAATGAAGTGGCCCGTGATTTCAACACCAGGCTTCGCATCTTTCCCGACAGTGCGGTGGCAGGTTGGGCCGGTTTCCATAGAAAATCCTATTTCGCTGCCGATGAAGGCGCTCGCGTCGCTCCCCAAGTAAAATTCTAAATTCACTCTTCAGCAAAACTCTCATCCGCTGCAGGACACAGTCTCGTCGCCACTCGGTCCTTAAAGAGCAGAATCTCCGCCCCACAAGGGGGCTGTCCCGATCCTTGAAAATAAACATTAATGAAGGGGACCGTCTTCGGCTAGGAGATTCTGCTCTTAAAGTTCCTTCCGCGAAGGGCACGTTCGGGCGCGTTCGGAAGGCCGAGCGGGCAGGGACTGGCCACCCCATCTTTTCTTCTTCTCCTCTGTGGCCAGGAGTGAGGCCGGACGCACGAACGAAAAACGTCTCGCAGGGACGTTACGAGTGGCGACAGAACGTTGTCTCTTCGCGGATAAGAAGCTTTCAAAAGATTCTGCTTGGGATTTTGTTTAGTTGTGTGATCGGGATTCAGGCGGTTTGGGCGTTGGAAATTCCCAAGCGGCCCGAGGGATATGTATCCGACTACGCCAAAATGATTTCACCTGCCGTGCGCGAGCGGCTTGAAGAAAAACTCCATCGGTTTGAACAAGAAACAAGCAATCAAGTTATTGTCGTCACGTTCCTGAGTTTAGAAGGGGAAGCGCCGGAAGATTTTTCGATGCGTTTGGCCGAGGCGTGGAAAGTCGGGCAAAAGGGGAAAGACAATGGTGTCATTCTCCTGGTTTTTAAAAGTGACCGCGCGGTCAGAATTGAAACAGGCTACGGGCTTGAGGGCGCTCTCACCGACGCAATTTCTAAGTCCATCATTGAAAATGAGATTGTGCCCCGCTTCCGGCAGGGGAATTTTGACGAAGGGATTGAGGAAGCAGTCGACGCTATCCTTCGCGCCACCCAAGGAGAATACCAAGCCGAGAATCATCCCTCTTACCCGGCCCGCGATTATATGGGCCCCGCTCTTTTTGCCGCATTTTTTTTCGGCATGACTCTTCCTGTCATACTTTTGTGGTTTCTTTTTGTTTTGGGGATTTTTTTGATAGGCTTCGGCATTTTTGTGGGCCCTCTTCTGTTCTGTCTGCCGCTCGGATTCTTAATAGGCATTTCCCCTCTGCTTCTCTATTTTTTATTCGGCAGGCATCGCCGTTTGCCGATGATTCTTGGCCCGAGAAGTTACCGGGGAAATGACTTTTTTGGGGGCAGCGGAGGATTCGGCGGGGGCGGCTTCAGCGGAGGCGGAGGAAGTTTCGGCGGAGGAGGCGCAAGCGGCAGATGGTAGAGCGCAAAACGAATCCTAGAAAATTTCTGACGCCTGGAGAAAAAATGCAAGTGTTGGAAGCGATGCGTGAGGCGGAGCGTCGGAGTTCGGGAGAAATCCGGATTTATCTCGAGCGGAAAGCCAAGGGAGAAATCCTCTCCCGCGCCAAGAAAATATTTGAGAAACTCGGGATGACGCGGACTCAAAAAAGAAACGGCGTTCTGATTTATTTTTCTCTTACTCACTGTTCGTTTGCTGTTTTGGGGGATCGGGGTATCGACGAAAAAGTAGGCGAAGAATTCTGGAAGAAAAGGGTCCAATTAATGGAACGCTCTTTCGCCGAAAATAATTTTGCGGAAGGTCTTGCGGCGGCCGTTCGAGAAATTGGGTGCGAGCTCGCCGTCCATTTTCCAGGCACCCAAGATGATATTGATGAATTGCCCAATAAAATCGAAGAAGGCGGTTGATGTAATCCTAATGAAGCCCTACGAATCCTGGGGACAGGATTTTGACCAACAATTCATTCAGAAGGCCCGCTTCATTTGTAAGGCTTGCGGGAAGGAATGCCGTCTCGACCCGGGAAGCCTGCAGGCGGATGAGAGTAAGATGTACGCCGTGGGCCGCTGCAGCGAGTGCCGCAGCGAGCAAAAATTTGACGTAACCCATATTTGGCGAGAAGAATAAATTATTTAAAGGAGGAGTATGAAATGACGAAAATACCAAAGGCAGACCCGCAGGCAGCTTTGAAATACTTTCAGACCAAACTGGACTGCACCACCGGGCCGATTGAGTTAAGTCGCTGGCTCAAAGAGGGGGTTGACTCGGTAGTCGTAGTTGACGTGCGCCGGCCTGAAGATTATGGAAAAGGACACATCCCAGGTGCAATCAATTTACCCAGAGAAAAATGGTCAGACCCCAAAGGACTTTCCAAGGGTAAAACCAATGTCCTTTACTGTTATTCCCAAACCTGCCACTTGGCCGCAGCCGCCGCGGTGGAACTCGCCAAGTCAGGATTTCCTGTGATGGAACTGGAAGGCGGATTCAACACCTGGGAACGTGCAAAACTCGATGTGGAATCAGGAGCTTATAGCAAAGTCTGATGACCTCTGACTTGAATTTACAATCGGTGCGTGCTAACATGCCACCCCTATGAAGGTTACCAAACTTTTATTAGGGCTCAGTTTTACTTCCGCCTTGGCCGCGGCGGGGGGTAGTGCTTATCTTTATCAGCAGACTCAAACCCTCAAATTTAATAATCAAGAATTAGAGTCCAATCTTCTCCAGCTCCGGGAGCAAAACGCTGCGCTTAAACACCAAGCCGACCAGGCAGACTCCTTCAAACAAGAAATCGAGCGCCTCCACGATCAGATTAAAGATCTCCTCAGTCAACGTAATACTCTAAAAAATGAAGTCGACGCCGAGAGCGCAAAGGCCACCGGGCTTCAGCAAGAAATTGAAAAGATCGATTCCGAGAAAAGAGAACTCGAGGCCAAATTAAATCTCACGCAAGCCGCCCAGGCAGCGGCCGTGGACGAAACAGCGCCCCCGCCGGAACCGGCTTTACCCACCGCGGATTCCGTTCCGTCTTTGGATCTGCCTAGGAGTTTCGTGCCTTCATCTACTCCTGAACCGCAGCCAGAGCCAGTCAAACCTGTTTCGGTTCTCGCGGAATCGCTTCCTGGAATTCCGGTTGAAGAAGAACCCGAACCCCCTGCTCCCAAAAAACAGATGCCCCCCAAAGCGGAAGTAAAAGCGGAACCCGAAGAAGAACCCAAAAAAGCAGAGACTAAAAAAGTAGAACCGGAAGTGATTCCCACACCCGCGGCTTCTGAAAAAGTAGAGGCCAAAAAAGAAGAGGCCAAGACCGCTCCGGTGATCCGGCCCGCGGAGGACACTCGTCCCCAGCAAGTTCTCTCCGTCAACCGCCAGTTTAATTTTGTCGTGGTCAATGTAGGGCTCCGGGATAAGATCAAGATCGGTGATGTCCTTCGTGTGGAAGATAAAGGAAAGCTTATCGGCAAAATCCAGGTTGAGAAGCTTTACGATAATTTTTCCGCCTGCGCCATTATGGAAGAGATCAAACCTGCGCAGATCCACGAAGGGGACCCGATCCACATTGGCTAAAAAACTCCGCTTTCTTTCTTTAGGCCTATTTCTTTTTGTGTTTCCCTTCTCTTCAAGTTTATCGGCTGAAAGAACGAATGTTTCCGTCGAAAGGATCAAGGATCTGGAAAAGCGGATCGGTCAAATCGAGGTAAACCAAAATGAAATTCTTATCTCCAATCAAAAAATCCGGACGAAAATTGACGAGCTGCGTGTCTTGGCACGCCGCAGGCCGAAATTGGTGAACCTATAAAATGAAGCGCGTACTTTTATTTCTGGTCTTAGGTTTTTTAACCCTTTCCTTCAAAGCGCTAGCCGCCGACGAGCTAACGCTTCGCATTGGGTCGATCGAAGAACGGGTAAAAAAAATTGAAGCCAGTCAGCAAGACATCATCACCGGACAGCAAAAGATTCTCGCCGAATTAGAAAATCTCCGCGTCTGGATCGCACGAAGATAATCCTCCTACCCGTGGAAGATCACATCCTATTAAAAGGGGGCGGAAGCCTCCATGGCCAATACGAACCTCCCGGAGACAAGTCCGTCTCGCACCGCGCAATCATGTTCGGTTCACTTGCCCAGGGAAGGAGCCGCTTCGAAAATTTTCTTCAGGCCCAGGACTGCCAGCGGACCGCCCAGGCCTTTCGTTCCATGGGCATCCGGGTTACCGTCGATACCTCATCTCACACTCTTGAAATAGAAGGAAAAGGACTCCGGGGCTTGAAGGCCCCCGCGAACGCGCTTGATTTGGGAAATTCAGGGACCTCGATGCGCCTTCTTTTGGGAATTCTTGCCGGTCAAAAATTTGAAGCCATGCTCACGGGCGATGGTTCGCTTTGCTCAAGACCCATGCGTCGTGTGACACAGCCCTTGAAGCGTATGGGCGCCCAAATCAAAGGAAAAGATGACGGCAACTTTGCTCCCCTTACGATCCGCGGGGGAAAACTCAAGGGCATTGATCTGGAAAATAATTTGGGAAGCGCCCAAGTAAAATCGGCCGTCCTTTTTGCGGGCCTTTATGCCGAAGGCCGTACGCGAGTCATGGAAAAAATCGGCTCGCGCGATCACACCGAAAGGTTCCTCAAAGCCTGCGGAGTGCCTCTTCAAAAAGATGCGGCATGGCTTGTACTGGAAAAAGCAGAAGAACTCGCGCCGCTTACGGTCCGCATTCCTGGTGATTTTTCAAGCGCCGCTTTTTTTATCACGGCCGCTGCCATGCTGGAAGGCTCCGAGCTTACGGTCCGGAATGTGGGACTCAACCCCACGCGCACCGGACTCATCCGGATTTTAAAACGCATGGGCGCGGACATCGAAGAACATGTAGAGGATGAGCACCTGGAACCCATCGGCCAAGTCCGGGTCAAAGGAAAAAAACTTTGCGGTACGCGGATCGCTCCCGAAGAAATTCCCTCCGTGATTGATGAGCTTCCCATTTTGATGGTGGCCTGCGCGCTTGCCGAAGGAGAGAGCCTGATCTCTGGGGCGAGTGAACTGCGGGTCAAAGAGACCGACCGGATTCTCTCAATGGCCGTTGGGCTCAATGCCTTAGGCGGGAGGGTGAAGGAACTTCCCGACGGGTGCGTCATTGAAGGGGTCAAAGGTTTCAACGGGGGGGAAGTCAAAAGCTACAACGACCACCGCACCGCCATGTCCATGGCTATCGCCAGTCTCGCCAGCCGGGGCGAGATCCGGATTGAAGGAATTGAGTTCGTGCCTACCTCTTACCCCGGGTTTTTCAAGGACTTAGAGTCTGTCCGGGCGGAATTCTGATTGACAATTTTTAGGTCGTTGGCTATAGTGACACGCATTAATTAGCTCCCACATCCTCTCCGTAAATCTCAAGTAGCGGAGCCGTCTCTCTGGTTGGGAAGCAAAACGCTTAACATTTAGGATAAAAGAGAATGTTCTTACTCGACCGCATACTCGGTTTCTTTTCGGGCGATATCGGAATTGATCTAGGGACCGCCAATACCTTAATTTATGTCAAAGGCCAGGGCGTGGTGCTGTGTGAACCCTCTGTCGTTGCGATCGACCGCTCCTCCCATCAAATCCTCGCCGTCGGCGAAGAAGCCAAACGAATGTTAGGCCGCACACCGGGTAACATCGTCGCCATTCGTCCTATGAAAGACGGTGTCATCGCGGATTTTGATA
Source organism: uncultured bacterium (assembly GCA_964372875.1). GTDB lineage: Bacteria > Omnitrophota > Omnitrophia > Omnitrophales > JACQLI01 > CAYJTB01. The sequence goes on along the minus strand of CAYJTB010000050.1, from coordinate 5,089 downwards.
TCACAGAAGCCATGCTTCGCTATTTCATCCGCAAAGTTCATCGTGGAAATCGCCTCATCAGCCCTCGTGTCGTTATTGCTGTTCCAAGCGGAATCACCGAAGTTGAAAAACGAGCGGTTAAAGATTCGGCAGAGCGAGCCGGCGCCCGAAGCCCCGTCTATTTAGTCGAAGAACCCATCGCAGCGGCCATTGGAGTGGGGCTTCCGATTCATGAGCCCGCAGGCAACATGATCATCGATATCGGCGGAGGAACGACAGAAATCGCTGTCATCTCCCTTTCAGGAATCGTATTTTCTAAATCCATCCGCATTGCAGGCGACGAATTTGACGAAGCCATCATCACTCATCTTAAAAAGACCTACAATCTGATGGTCGGGGAACGGACCGCAGAAGAAATTAAAATTAAAATTGGTTCCGCCTATCCCATGGAAGAAGAGACCACCTTGGAAGTCAAAGGTCGTGACATCCTGGCCGGGCTTCCTAAAACCGTCACCGTCACCAGCGAAGAAATCCGCGAGGCTTTATCTGAAACTCTTGCCCAAATCCTTGAGGCAACCCGTATCGCCCTTGAAAGAACACCCCCTGAGCTTTGTTCGGATTTGATTGACCGTGGTCTGATCCTTGCCGGCGGAGGTGCGCTCTTGCGGGGTCTTGATAAACTGATCAGTGAAGAAACGGGTCTTCCGGTGCACATCGCTGAAGATCCCTTGACAGCCATTGCCCTTGGGACCGGCCGCTACCTCAGTGACTTCCGCCTCCTCAAGCGTCTTTCCGTCAATAATCAAAACACTAAAGAATATTGAGAGGGAACCGCTCGTTTTATTTCCTCGCTTTAGCCCTGGTTCCGCTCTTCGTTGTCCTGCACAATCCTGAGCGGCAAGTCGCAGTCCATCAAGCAAGTCTTATCGTCCTCAAACCTTTTCTCCAAATAAGCCACACTCTTTCTCAAGGGGTCCGCGATAGCTACGACTCCTTTGCCCAGTTTTGGTCCGTCTACGGCACGCACGGCCAGCTGCTGCAGCAGAACGAAGAGCTCGAGCGAAAACTGGTGCAGATGGAGGAGTATCAAAAAGAAAATGAGCGGCTCCGCAAGCTGCTTGATTTCAAAAAAGAAATTCCAGGAAAAACCATCCCCGCCCTTGTCATCGGCTGGGACTTGGCGCCTTGGCGCAAAACCATCCTGATTGATAAAGGCCAAGTCCACGGCATTCATAAAAAAATGGCGGTGGTCAATTCCCAAGGCCTGGTCGGCCGCGTCATTGAGACCTCGCAATCCACTTCGCGTGTGATCCTGCTCCTTGATATTGAATCCCGGGTAAGCGCCCTTTTGCAGGAAAGCCGCGATTTGGGCGTGGTGGAAGGGGACGGCTCGTCTTTTCTTAGGATGACTCACATTGACAGGCAAAGTTCGGTTAAAATGAGTGACCGGGTGCTCAGTTCAGGCTTTGGCGGCGTCTATCCCAAAGGAGTCCCGGTGGGCACCATTGAAATGGTGGGGACCGAGAGAAACGGGCTCGAACTTTTTGCCGTAGCCAAACCCCTCGTCAATTTCTCGAAACTCGAAGAAGTGCTCGTGATGGTCAGTGAAAAAACAAATTTGCCAGAAACAGAAAACGAAAACGGCAAAGAAAAAGTCAAAGTTAAAAGTAAAAAAGATAAAAATTCCGAGTAACACCTGGAATTCCGATGCGTCATTTCCTTTCTTCAAAACTCCTGGGCCTCCTGGCCCTCGTGATCGTTTTTGAACATGTTCTCTCGCCCTTTCTTTTTCCTTTGAATGCGCACATCGCCCTTGTCTACCTTTTGGTCTTAGACTATGCCTTTTTCTGGAGCTGGGAGCGCGCGGCTTTCTTCGCCATGTTCACCGGGCTTATCTTAGACCTCTTCGGCGGCCATCTCTTTGGGGTCCAAACCCTGACGTTGACCATGATGAGTTTACTTCTCTCGCTCGGGATTCAAAAATTAGACCGCAATCTTTTTTGGGTCCAAATGATAATAACCGTGCTTTTTGTGGCGCTGACCGAGACGTTGGGCATTGTCTTGGGGCTCGCCCTAGAAACCTCGGCGGGATTTTCCTGGAATTTTATGGGAAATGTCTTACAAACCACTTTTTTTACGGCCTTGGTGGCACCCTTCTTTTTTTGGTTTACCTCGTGCTGGTTTAAACGCTCCCTTTCCTTTCGCCAATACGAGCTCTTCTAATGAGAATAAAAATTTTAAAAACCGGAGTCTTGATTGGGCTTTCTTTTTTGTGGATCGGGCTTTTCCATATGCAGGTGATGAAAGGCGGTTATTACCGTCACCTCAGTGAAGAAAACCGGATTCGTCTCATTCCCTTGGAGGCGCCGCGCGGGCGTGTGCTCGACCGAAAAGGCAGGGTGCTGGCCACGAACCGGCCTTGTTATCATTTGGTGGCGACACCGGAGGATGTCAAACCCGAAGTGTACCCAGAGCTTGCCAAGCTTTTAAAAATTCCAGAAAAAGAACTTCGGCACCGAATGAGTTCTGAGCGCGAATATCCCTTGGCCCCTGTCTATTTATCGCAGGACATCTCCAAAGAACTTCTTTTTCAAATTGAAGAGATGCGCCCCGAACTTCCCGGCATTGCCATCGAGACCGATTACATCCGCTCTTACCCTTACGGCCTTGTGGCCTCTCACATCATCGGCTACCTCGGAAAAATCAGTCCCCAAGAATATCGCGCGTCGGACCGCGGGCGTTACGGGCTCAATTCCTTGGTGGGCCGAAGCGGCATCGAAAAAGTTTTTGATACCGAGCTCCGGGGCTGGCGAGGAGGAAAGCAGGTGGAGGTCAACGCGCGGGGCGAACGGATCCGGACCGTTTCAGAAAAGGCGCCGACCCCGGGAGAGGATATTACCCTTGCGATCGATCTGGAATTTCAAAAGCATCTCACGGATCTTCTTTATGATAAAAAAGCCACGATCGCATTTTTAGATCTTAAAACCGATGAAGTGATCGCCCTTGTCTCCGCGCCGGCGTTTGACCCCAATGTCTTTGTCTCTCCCCAGGGAAGCCAGGAGCGTCTTAGCTTTTTGCGTGACCCAAGTTCGCCCCTGCTTGACCGGGGCACCGGTGCCGCTTACCCGCCCGGTTCTATTTTTAAATTGGTCACGGCGCTGGCAGGCCTTGAAACGGGAAAGATCACACCCCAAACCACCTTTAATTGTCCGGGTTATTTCCGCCTCGGTCCGAAATCCAGGCCCTTTCATTGCTGGCAAGAGCATGGACATGGCTCCCTCGATCTTTACCGTGCGATTGAGCGAAGCTGCAATGTGTATTTTTATAATCTCGGAAAACTCGTGGGCCCGGACGCGATTGCGCAGGCGGCACGCAAACTAGGCTTGGGCGAGCCCTTGCAAGTGGAACTCACCAACCTTGCTCCCGGCCTCGTTCCCGATTCGGTCTGGAAAAAAGAGCGTTATAAAGAAAAATGGTATGCAGGTGAAACGCTGAGTTTTGCGGTCGGTCAAAGTTATCTGACGGTCACACCGCTTCAAGTCCTCCGGCTCGCGGCTCTTATCGCCAAAAATGGGGAGTGGGTCGAGCCTAAAATTCTCAAAAAAGCCGGGACCCATAAAACGTTCCAACACCCGCGGGTCGCGATCCAGGAAAAAAATTTACAGGCGATCCGCCAGGGGATGTTAAAGGTTGTCCAGTCCAATTACGGAACAGGCCAGCTCGCGCGGGTGGATTTTGATCAGTTGGCCGGAAAAACGGGGACGGCCCAAGCGCCTCCCAAACAGCCTCACGCCTGGATGACGGGATTTTTTCCTTACAACGATCCCCAGATCGCCTTTGTCATTATCATCGAACACGGCGGCTCGGGCGGAATCAACGCGGCGCGGATCGTGAAGCGGGCCGTCAAAATTTGGAAAGAACTTTATGTTCCTAGCACGCTGGCTTAAATCTCTCCCGATCGCCTTTCTCCGCAATGTCTTGGTTCTTGTGGGACTCGGAATCCTTTTTATCTACAGCGCCACCTTTAGAAATGAAACGGATTACGCCTGGCGCCAGACTTATTGGTTTGCCATCAGCCTTGTCTTTTTCCTGGCCTCAGTACAGCTAGGTTATCGTTTCTTTTTAGGAATTTCCTACACCCTTTATCTGGCGGCCATCTTTTTACTGGCGTGGGTTTTCTTGGCCGGTGAAATCAGGCTGGGTGCCCAGCGTTGGATCACGATCGCTGGAATTTCGATCCAACCCTCCGAGTTTGCCAAGGTGGCGACCGTGTTGGCGCTTACCAATTTTTTGGGTTCAAGAAATCCTGTGGAAGGCGAGGGCAAGGCCATTCTTGGGACCTTAGCGCTTTTGGCTCTGCCCACCATTCTTATCATGAAACAACCCGACTTAGGAAGCGCAATGCTTTTGGTGCCGATGGGAGTCGTTCTTCTTTTCCTCTGGGGGATTCGTTACCGCTATCTCGTCATGACGTTGATCGGCGGGCTCGCGGGCCTGCCTTTTCTATGGCATCTTCTCAAGGAATATCAAAAAAGGCGTATCCTCGTTTTTTTAGATCCCCAGCGCGACCCGTTGGGTTCGGGTTACACGGCGATTCAATCCAAAATCGCGGTAGGCTCAGGCGGGCTTTTCGGCAAAGGCATTTTTCACGGCACCCAGGCCCAGCTTGATTTTGTCCCCGAGCACCACACCGATTTTATTTTTTCAGTCCTGGCCGAAGAACTGGGTTTTCTGGGCGGGTTTTTCCTCGTTCTTCTCTACGGCGCACTTTTTTATCAGATCATCCTCTTCATCGAGAAAACCACGGATATCAAAGGCAAGCTCCTCTCAGCCGGCATCCTTTCCATCATCTTCTTCCAAGTCATGATCAATCTCGGGATGAGCTTCGGTCTGTTTCCCATCACGGGCATCACCCTTCCCTTTCTTAGCTACGGCGGCTCGTCTTTGGTGGTGACCTTTATCGCGATGGGACTTCTTACCAGCGTCTACCGCGAGCGCTCGATATTTTAGTTGCCCTCCTGAAAGACGTTGCTTATTCCATCGTTCGTCATCAACTTATGGACATAGAAGTCATTCTCAAAAAGACTCTCGTCTTTGCGGGCATTGTGGC
>CAYJTB010000049.1:0-15935 GCA_964372875.1 uncultured bacterium | reverse complement strand
ATCCCTTTAGTTTCTGGTATTCTTTCTTGAATTGAATATAATAAACAGCCTCGACATATTAAATGCAACCAACAACCAGGGAAGTTAATCAAGTGACGCAGCCGGATAGTTATTCAAAAGGATTGCAAGGGATTGTCGCGGCAAAAACTTGTTTAAGCCGCGTGGATGGAGAAGCCAGCACCCTTCATTATCTAGGTATTCCCATTCAGGAGCTGATCTCCAACTCTACTTTTGAAGAGGTCGTGTTTCTTCTCTTTTTCCGCAAATTACCCGCTGCCTCGGAATTGGAAAAATTTTCTAAAGAGCTTGCAAGTCTTCGTACGCTTCCCGATGAAATCCTAAATTTTTTGAACGAGTTTCCCGGTTCTTCCAATCCCATGGCCACGCTTCGTACCATGGTCTCAGCGCTTGGGCTTTTTGATCCGCAGGCTGACGCCAATTCCAAAGAAGCCAATCTGCAGAAAGCGAAGCGGCTTGTAGCGGCCTTGCCCACGATCGTTGCGGCCTTTCACCGGGTGCGGCAGAAACAAAACATCGTTCACCCCAAAAAGCCGCTTTCCATGGCTGAAAATTTTCTCCTCATGCTTCACGGTAAAAATTCTTCGCCGGAACATGTCAGGGCACTTGATCAATACCTGATCATGCTGGCTGACCATGGGCTGAACGCCTCCACGTTTGCTGCGCGTGTCACCATTGCTACGGAGTCGGATATTTATTCCGCCGTGACGAGCGCAGTTGGGACGCTTAAAGGAGATCTTCACGGCTCGGCCAACCAGCGGGCTATGGAAATGTTCCTTAAGGTGGGCAAGCCGGAGATGGCAGAAAAATATGTCGCCTCGCTTTTTGAGCAAAAGAAAAAAGTCCCGGGCTTCGGGCACCGCATCTATAAAACGGAAGACCCGCGCGCGCCTCAGTTCCGCGAAATCGCGGAAAAGCTTTGCCGCGGCACCAAGAACGAAGTTTGGTTTCAAGTCGCGCAAGAAGTAGAGAAAGCGGTACGTAAAGTAAAACCTATTCCGCCCAATGTCGATTTTTATTCCGCGATTGTGCTCTACGTGGTGGGGATCCCGGTGGATTTTTTTACGACGATCTTTGCCATGAGCAGGGTTGCCGGATGGACGGCGCATGTTTTGGAGCAATTGGAAGACAACCGCCTTATTCGCCCGGAAGCCGAATACACCGGACCGATGAATCAGCATTACGTCCCCCTTGAACAACGTAAGTCCTAAGTGAATCTCCACGAGTACCAAGCTAAAGAAATCCTCTCCCAATTCGGAATTTCCGTTCCCGCGGGTAAAGTTGCGCGCACTCCTGAAGAAGCAGAGCGGGCGGCTGCGGAAATCGGCGGCGATAAATTTGTGGTCAAAGCCCAAATCCATGCCGGCGGCAGGGGCAAGGCAGGCGGCGTGGTCCTTGTTTCAGGCCGCGAAGCAGTCAAAAACGCCGCCCAAAAGCTTTTAGGCAAGACTCTTAAAACTCCTCAAACGGGTCCGGCCGGCCAGCCCGTAGATCAAGTCCTCGTTCAAATTCAAACCGATATTGCTAAGGAATTTTACGCCGCCGTGGTGCTTGATCGTTCAGTCGCCAAACCCTGTCTTATTTTTTCCGCATCCGGAGGCATGGAGATTGAAGAAGTTGCGCGGAAATCTCCGGAGGCTATTTGGAAAAAAACTTTTTCTGCAAACAAGGGATTGTCTCAAGCAGAAGCAGAGACTTTTCTACAAGGCACAGCACGCCGCGCCCCTGGCGGGAATAAAATGCTGGCTCCCATTCTCGCCGGCCTCGCCAAGGTTTTTCTGGAAATGGATGCGAGTTTGGTGGAAATCAATCCCCTGGCCCAGCTTTCTTCCGGAGAATTTTCCGCGGTGGACGCCAAAATCCGCTTGGACGATAACGGGCTTGAACGCCATCCCGAGCTTGCCGAGCTCTATGACGAGCGTCAGGAGGACCCGAGAGAAACCGAGGCGAAAAAATTCGGCTTAAGTTATGTGGGCCTTGAGGGGAATATCGGGTGCATGGTCAACGGCGCGGGTCTTGCCATGGCCACCATGGATTTGATTAAACTTGCCGGAGGAGAGCCTGCCAACTTTTTAGATGTGGGAGGCGGGGCAAGCAAAGAAAAAGTGACCGCCGCGTTTAAAATTATTCTCACGGATCCTAAAGTCCAAGCGGTTCTCGTTAATATTTTCGGCGGGATTATGCGTTGTGACGTGATTGCGGAAGGAATCTTGGCAGCGGTCAAGGAAATGGATCTTAAAGTTCCTTTGGTGGTACGTCTCGAAGGCACCAAAGTAAAAGAAGGTAAAGAAATCTTAAAAAAATCAAGCCTCAAAATTATCTCCGCAGAAACGCTCGAAGATGCCGCAAGAAAGGTTGTTGAAAGTGTCCGTCCTCGTTCATAAAAATACCAAGGTCATTGTTCAAGGCATCACGGGTTCCCACGGATCTTTTCATGCTAAGCAGATGCTGGAGTATGGGACAAAGATTGTCGGAGGCGTCACACCGGGAAAAGGCGGACAAAGTATCGATGGAATCCCTGTCTTTAACCGCGTGGATGAGGCGGTGCGCGAAACCGGGGCTGATGCCTCGGTGATTTATGTTCCCGCAAAGTTTGCGGCTGATGCGATCCGCGAGGCTTACCAGGCCGGATTAAAGCTGGTTGTTTGTATCACGGAAGGAATCCCTGCACTTGATATGTCACGAATCAAAGAAGAGATGCAGGGAAAGAAAACCGTTCTGATCGGTCCCAACTGCCCCGGAGTGATTACGCCCGGTGAATGCAAAATCGGGATCATGCCAGGTTATATCCACAAACGCGGGCCCGTGGGCGTGGTTTCACGAAGCGGGACGCTTACTTATGAAGCGGTTTGGCAGATGAGCTCGCGGGGCATCGGGCAGTCGACTTGCATCGGAATCGGCGGCGATGCCATTATCGGAACCAATTTTGTGGACGCCCTTGAGATGTTTGAAAAAGATCCCGAGACCGAGGCCATTCTTCTCATTGGCGAAATCGGAGGAAGTGCGGAGGATGAAGCGGCCGATATGATCCGGAAAAGAATTTCAAAACCCGTCGCCGCTTTTATCGCCGGACAAACTGCCCCGCCAGGAAAACGGATGGGACATGCCGGGGCCATCATCGGCGGCAGCTCAGAGAGGGCGCAGGATAAAATTGAACGGCTCAAGAAAGCCGGGGCGCATGTTGCCCCATCGCCTGCGACAATCGGTGAAACCGTCCGCGAAATTTTGAAAAGGAAAGTCCAGATTTCCTAAGAAATGAGGCCCTACATTGACTGAAACCTCGATACGCAATTTAGATTATCTTTACGACCAATTCCTTCAGACTCACGAAAAGGAGACGGTGGAAGCCATTGCGGGTTTCCAGAGCCGTCTTGAAAAAAGCCAAGTAAAATTCGGCCGCTTCACCATTCCTACTTTTTACAAGCCGCATATCCTTACCCCGCGCCAAGAGCAGCTTTTAAAGCGCGTCAATAGCGCCCTCATGGAAATTGTAAATACCGCGACACGGCTTTATTTTGAACAGGGCAGTCTCCGGCATTACTTTCAATTAAGTCCCGAGGCCAAAGCCCTTATTGATATGGATCCCGGGTACCCGCGAAACGTCATTTTTGCCCGTTTTGACGCCTTCCTTCAAGGCGAGGCCTTCAAAGTCATCGAACTTAATTGCGATTCACCGGCCGGCGCCGGTTACGCGGACCTTTTAGAGGAGATGCTTTTTGAAGAAAAACTCCTCCAGCCCTTTTTCTCGGAATACGGCCTCAAAAGAGAGGCCCGGCGCGAGCGTGTTTTAACCTCCCTCCTTGAAGTATGGGAGGAGTTCGGCGGTTACGAGGTCCCCAATATCGCGATCGTGGATTGGCGGAACGTCCGTACACTCCCGGAGTTTGAAGCCTTCAAGACTTTCTTTGAATCCAAGGGTTATAAGACCACCATCGCTGACCCCCGTGAACTGAGCTATAAAGGCGGCAAGCTTTACCACAAAAATTTCCGGATTCATCTCGTTTACCGGCGCGTCATCTTTGATGAACTGGTGGAGCGTCTCGACGAAGTCAAAGATTTTGTCAGGGCGTATCAAGATAAGGCGATCTGTGTGGTGAATCCCTTTCGTTCCAAACTCGGAAGCCCGAAGGCGCTTATGTCGATCCTCACCAATCCCGAATACGATCACTTCTTTACCGAAGAAGAGAACCGGATAAAGCGCGAGCATCTCTCGTGGACGAGGCGTTTGATTGATGCGGACAAATTCTACGGCGGAAAAAAGATGTTCCTCGTAGATTTTCTTAAAGATGAGAAAGAAAGCCTTATCCTCAAGCCCTCTTCGGGTTACGGAGGAAAAGGGGTCTGGATCGGCGCAGAGGCTAAAGATGAAGATTGGAACGCGGCCATTGACCGGGCGCTAAAAGGGGAATATGTTGTGCAAGAATATGTTAATATTCCCATCATAACGGTGCCCGTTATCATCAATAAGAAATTAGACTTTGCTTACAAAAAGATCAACCTGAATTGTCTGGTCGTCGGTTCCAAATCGGCGGGCAATTTTTCCCGTTTAAGTGATGAAAGCATCATCAATGTGGCGCGGGCCGGGGGACTGATCCCCACCCTCGCTGGCGAAATCGAACCGGACCGTTAAATCCATCTATTGATACCCATCATTGATATGCATCTGCATTTGGGCCGTTCCAAGGACGGGGCTTCGCTTAGTTTGTCCCAAATCCAAAAGGCGATGGATGCTTATGGGGTCGCCCGAGGCGTCATTTTTGCGTTGGATGAAAAGGATGCGGGCCCTGTGTATGAAAAAGCCAACGACCGCCTTTTTCGTGCCGCTCGCGGGAAATCCAGGTTGATTCCTTTTGGGCGTCTGGGAGCGTTACCTCAAGAAAAGTCATTGCAGGAACTTAAAAAGTGCAAAGCCAGGGGAGCCCGGGGAATCAAATTGCACCCGCGTTCAGAGAAATTTTCTCCTAAAAATGCTGAAATATTAATTGATGAGATCGAACGCATTCGGCTTCCCATCATTCTCCACACCTCGCATGAACCCAACTGCCACCCCCTGGAATGGGAAGGAGTTTTTAAGCGTCATAAGCGGATTCCTTTCGTCTTGGCTCACGCCGGCAAGGATGCTTTCCGGGAAGGGATTGCAGTGGCCCGTAGAAATTCGAATGTTTGGCTTGAAACTTCAACTCTGTCTTACTGGAGAACGAGCATGATCCTTAAAGAGGTGGGATCAAAACGCGTTGTTTTCGGGTCCGACTTTCCTTATTCACATCCCCTTGTTGAACGAACGAAGCTGGACCTTCTTTTGAGCGCACGCGCCCGGAAGCAGGTTTACTTCGAAAACCCAAAAAAAATTCTAGGAGAATAGCCATGCCAACCCGCGCGAAGGTTTTTAGTTTGGAAGAAGCCAACGCTCTTATTCCCCAGGTCGAATCGCTCTTGGCGAGTTATGAAATCCAGCACCAGGCTTTTCAGTCGCTGGAAGAGCACCTCTTCTTTGATGAGCTTTTGGGTCAAACGAGTCCGCATGAGGATGAGATTAAAACCTTGGAAGAAAATCTAACCAAGCTTGAAGTGGAGATTCAAAAGATCCAACAACTCGGCTGTCTTCTTCGCCATCCTGAAAAAGGATGGGTGGATTTTCTGGCGCGCCCTGGTAAAGAATGGATTTGTTACTGCTGGCGCCGAGGGGAAGAGAAAATCCAATTTTTTCACACCTTAAGAGGCAGTTTCCTTGACCGCAAGCCTTTACCCGATACGGTAGGACCGTCTTGTAATGCCCGAACTTCCTGAAATTGAAACACTCGTTCTTCAATTAAACCGCGCGCTCGGAGGCCGAAGGATCTCGGAAGTCCAAATCAGGAACCGGACACTCCTCCAAACCCCGCCGAGAGAATTTCAGGAACAAATGGTAGGCGAAAAAATCACCCAAATCGGCCGGCGGGGCAAATACATCCGGATGGATCTTTCCCAAGGTTCCGCCCTCTGGTTTCATTTGGGGATGACAGGCCAGCTTTTTTTGGAACACCCGCCTGAAGCCCTCAAACCGCACACTCATTTTATTGTCTCGTTTTTTGAATCGAAGGAAAAATTATTTTTTAGAGATGTCCGCCGTTTCGGGCGGATTGCGCTGATTCCTCATGAAGGAAAAGTTCCTGAAGGCGTGAGACGGCTTGGGCCGGAGCCTTGCCAGTGGGATCCCAAGGCATTGGCCCGGGCCTTTAAGAAAAGAAAGGCTCGGGTCAAAAGCCTCCTTCTTGATCAAAAGCTTATCGCAGGTCTGGGAAATATCTATGCGGATGAATCGCTTTACCGCGCGGGGATCCATCCTTTGAAAAGGGCCCGCACGATTTCCGCACCCCGGGTTGCAAGGCTTCGCCGGGCGATGTGTGAAATCCTAGAAGAGGCGATCCGTTGGGGCGGGTCTTCCATTGACGACTATATTCATCTGGACGGCTCCAAGGGCAGGTTTCAAAATTTTCATCAAGTGTACGCCCGGGCAGGAAAAAATTGTTTCGGATGTGGGAATTTGATACGATCTGTCAAAATCTCGGGCCGGACCAGTTCTTTTTGCCCTCGTTGTCAACGATAGAGAGAGAGAAGAAAGGCAGAAAAATGTTATTACCGAAAAAAATTTTTATTACCAAAGGCGTTGGAGTTCATAAAGAAAAACTTTCCAGTTTTGAGCTTGCGCTCCGCGATGCGGGAATCGCGCCCTTCAATATTGTGCGGGTGTCCAGCATCTACCCCCCTTACTGCAAACAGATCTCAAAAGAAGCGGGGCTCAAGTACCTCACGCCCGGGCAAATTCTTTATTGTGTGATGAGTGAAAACGCCACCAACGAAGCCAATCGGTTGATTGCAGCCTCGGTAGGAATGGCCATCCCTAAAAGACCCGAACAATACGGTTACCTTTCCGAACATCATTCTTATGGTTGGAATGAAAAACACACAAACGACTACGCGGAGGATCTTGCGGCCAGCATGCTGGCAACGATTCTAGGCGTGAAATTTGACCCGGATTCAAGCTACGACAAGAAAAAAGAGATCTGGAAAATCTCCAATGAGATTGTGAAAACGGCGGCCATCACGCAAAGCGCAAGAGGAGACAAAAACGAAAAGTGGACGACCGTACTTTCTTGCGCAGTGCTGATTACCTGAGGAATTAATTCGAAAGAGATTTTTTGGCGTACCAGATTCTTTGAATGGCCGTGGCGTGAGTTCCAAAAAGAAGGATCACAAGGCTCAGATGGAACAGGGGAGGGATGAGTGATCCGACGGCTAAGATAATGATCCGTTCCGCCCTTTCAAGAAAACCCGCCGAAAAAACAGGCATCAAGCTCTCCGCCCGCGCCTTTGTGTAACTGGTCATAAAGGTCCCCAGTAGAATCCCTAAGGTTACAAGAAACCATCCCCACGACGCTTCGCTCGCAAAATAATAAGCAATTCCCCCAAAGAGAAAAAAATCAGAGTAGCGATCTATCGTTGAATCAAGGAAAGTCCCAAAGCGTGAGGTTTTTCTGGTAAGCCGGGCGAGCGGGCCGTCTAACAAATCGCCCAATGCCCCGATCAATACGAGGAGTCCTGCCACAAAAAAGACCCCGCTGGCATAAATCCATCCCGCGAAGAGATTGACCAGAGCGCCGGCCAGGGTTAATTGATTAGGGGTAAAATTTTTTTCCGCGCAAAGCTTGGCCGCTTTGTTGAGAATCGGCTCAACCTTCGGATAAACAAGTTTTCTTAGCATAGGCTAAGTACCTCAACTATTTCGATAGGTACGTTCGCTCGGGGTACTATGGTGAGCTTGTCGAACCACCGGGCCGACTATTAACGAGGACAGGTTCCTTGAATAAACTTTTTAACAAGTTCCTTCGCGTCGGTGTCGTGAATTTGTTTGGGCGGATGTTTCATGGTGTAGGCCGAGATGGAGATAAGGGGCCCGCCGATTTTTCGGTCTCGGGCAAGCCGGCAGCAGCGGATGGCATCAATGCCGCATCCGGCGCTGTTAGGAGAATCTTCGACCGAAAGTCTCAATTCCAAAGACACAGGGAAGCCTGCAAATCCACGGCCCTCGATTCGTAGGAAGCAAATCTTTTGGTCGTTTTGCCACGGAACATAATCTGAAGGACCGATGTGGATATTCTCTTCATCTAAAGGAATGTCCAGCTGGCTTTGGACGGCCATGGTCTTGGAGATTTTTTTGGATTTGAGGCGGTCACGGTTCAGCATATTGAGAAAGTCGGTGTTGCCGCCTGTGTTCAATTGGTAAGTCCGATCGATTTTAACTCCGCGATCGGTAAAAAGTTTCGCCAGAGTGCGATGGGTAATGGTAGCGCCGATCTGGGCCTTGATGTCATCCCCGATACAAGAGATCCTTTTTTCTTCAAATCGTTTCGCCCAAACAGGGTCTGAGACAATAAAAACAGGCATGCAATTGATAAAACTGATGCCTGTCTTAAGACAAGCTTCCGCATAATGCTGGGTCGCTTTTTCGGACCCTACAGGCAGATAATTGAGAAGGATTTCAGCCTCTGAGTCTTTGAGAATTTTTTCGATATTAACGGGTTTACGATCAGATGGGATAAAAGTCCGGTCAGACGGGAAGTCCTTCATGTGCTCAGAGAAGCCGTCCAGAACAGGTCCCATTTGGACGGTGACCTTGCTCTTGGGAAGGTGGTTCCAAAGCTGCATCACGCAATTAGGCTTGGCCTTCAGAGCTTCGTCAAAACGGGCGCCTACTTTTCTTTTATCGATGTCAAAGGCCGCGACCACTTCAATATCCTCAGGGAAATAACCCCCAAGGTCATAATTCATGAGTCCCATGTGTTCTTCGGTGCGGGCGGCGCCATTTTGACGGTAATATTCGATTCCCTGAATGAGAGAAGCGGCACAATTACCCACGCCGACAATAGCTATTTTAATTTTTCCCATGTTTTTCCTTTTTCCTAGGTGAAATTCACGACCCTGCTTTGAGATGCGGCCTTTTGGTGGTTGCGGGGATTATATCATTCCTCACTGCAAAATCAAGTGAGGTTTGGCAAACTAAAGGGCTTTCCTAACTAATCATTTTCAATGGGGTTGTGGTACAATGCCGGGCCATGGCTACCATCGAAGACTTTAAAAAATTAGATTTACGTGTCGGAGAGATTTTGACGGCCGAGGTCCATCCCCAAGCGGACAGACTTTTGATCTTGAGGGTACGGATCGGTGAAGAGGAACGCACGATCGTGGCTGGAATCCGTCGCCACTACGCGGAGACTGAACTCGTAGGGAAAAAAATTGTAGTGGTAGCGAATTTAGAACCTGCCGAGATTCGGGGGATTAAATCGGAAGGGATGATTTTAGCCGCTTCCGTCGACCAGGCCCTGACCTTGATCGTCCCCGAGCGGGGGATTGGGACTGGGGCTATCGTCCGCTGAGGGAACTGAGGTAGCAGCGGGCGAAACCGAAGCCTTTGTGAATTTATCGCTGCCCTGCCAATAAAGGCCTAATTCCTGAAATGTCAGGTAATGGATATAGCCCAAAAAACCAATAAAGGCCAAGAGAACAAGCACTCGGATTTTCCCCCGCTCGTTCAAAATATTTTTTACGTGGTAACCTACCGCGGCAAAATAGGCAATCGAAACGGGCAAGAGAAGAGCGAATTGATTAATCACCACTTCATTGGGAAGAAAATTCATCACCGCGGTTCCATAATGACGCAGGAAATAAACGATGAAAAAAATGGGTGCGAGCGTCGCAAGGAAATGGTAGGAATAATTGGTGTACCAATAACCCAGGAAGAAAAGAACCCCTAGGATACCCACATAACGTGAAAGATGTTTGATTCTTTTAGGGCCAACCATACAATGTTTCCTATTCTAATCGACGATAGATACGATTTCATTAAAAAATAATTTTAAATCGATGGAAAAAAAAGGCGCTGACTTCCGGCCGTTTAAGAGCTGGAGATACAATTTAGAACAGGTTTCGCTAGAGAAGGTGATCGCTCCTCCTTACGATGTCATCTCCGGTGCCCAGCGCGATGCGTTGTATGAGCGCTCTCCTTATAATGTGGTCCGGCTGATTTTGGGCAGGGAACCCGATTTTTACGATCAGGCGGCTGGGCGCTGGAAAACTTGGAGCAAAGAAGGAGTTCTTGCGCAAGATCCGCATCCTTCTATTTATCTCTACGAGCAAACCTTTAACCATCCCTTCACCGGAAAAACCCACACCCGCCTCGCCCTCTTAGGAGTTTTAAAATTGGAAGAACCGGGAGCGGTGTTTGGTCATGAAAACACGTTTGCGGGACCCAAGAAAGACCGGCTTTCACTGATCGAAAAAGTAAAAACAAATCTCTCGCCCATCTTCGGCCTTTACACCGATCCCAAAAAAACAACCGCCGAACTCTGGTCAGCTTCTAAAACCAAACCCGCGCTCTTCGATGTCAAGGACGATCAAGGTATTACACACAGGGCATGGGCGATTGAAGATAAAGACGATCAAGAAAAGTTGAGACAAATTTTAAGCCGGGAAAAAATTCTAATCGCCGACGGTCATCACCGTTATGAGACAGCGTTGGAATATAAAAAACAGATGCAAAAATCGAAACCGTCTTCAGGCGAAGCCGGTTATGATTTTGTGATGATGGCCTTGGTCGCCTCGGGAGACGATGGGCTTTTGGTCCTGCCCACGCACCGGGTGATCCAATCCCTTGCGCCACTTTCCGGGCGCGAATTCGTGGAGCGTCTCCAGAAATATTTTGACCTGGCACCTCTTCCCGGAGAAAAACTTTTTGAAATGCTGGAGGCTCAGCCAGCCCAAGAAAAATATTTCGGCCTCTCTTTGGGTTCAGGCGGAAGTTTTTTGATGCGCCTTAAAAATCTTTCGGAGATTCGTTCTCATCTCCCCAAAGGCAAACCCGACATCTGGTATGAAATCGAAGTCAATCTCCTCAGTCATTTTATTTTTGATGTCCTTTGGGGCGTCTCTGAGGAAAAACGTCTGGGAGTGATTGAGTACACCCATTTTCATAACGAGGCCATTGAATGGGTAGAGAGTGGAAAGGCGGAGGCGGCCTTTCTTTTGCGCTCTCCCGAGGTTGACACGGTTCGAGAGTTAGCCTATGCTGGAGCACAGTTGCCGCAAAAGACAACTTACTTTTACCCGAAGCTCGCAAGCGGGCTTTTCTTTTATCACCATGAATAGGCGGAACAATGGAACTTAATTTCCCCTCAGGCTTTCCTCCCAAGAATTTTTCCAATCTCCAATCTTTAATTGCTCCTTTGTTCATTCTCATTTTTGGCTTGGCGATGTTAGGGACTATTTTTTATCAAGTGGATCCTGATGAGATGGGTGTGATTCAAAGGTTCGGCCGTTACACAAGAACCACCCCGCCGGGTCTGCATATGAAACTGCCGCTGGGTATCGAAACCATTCTAAAGGTCAAAGTGACTCATGTTTTCAAAGAAGAGTTTGGTTTCAGAACCATTCAGGCCGGCATCCGCACTTCCTATGATGGAAGGGAAGTGCAGGAGGGGCTTTTCGCCCGCGCTATAGACAAGCGAAGCCGCAAGGGCGTTTGGGGAAATGAAGGCAACCCTTACCTGGATGAATCTCTGATGCTCACCGGCGACCTCAACACCGCGGTGGTGGAATGGATTGTCCAATACCGGGTCAAAGACCCTGTGAAATTTGCTTTCCGGATCCGTAATATCCGCGAAACCATTCGCAATATGAGTGAAGCCATGATGCGCCTTGTGGTGGGGGATCACACGATCAACGAAGTCCTTACCGAGGGAAGAGAAGAGATCAGGACGCGCGTCGAAAAAGAGCTTCAGCAGGTGCTTGATAGTTATGAAACGGGCGTTGAGATCCTTAATGTGGTGCTCCAAGATGTGAATCCCCCCGACGAAGTGAAACCTTCTTTTAATGAAGTTAACGAGGCGAGACAGGAAAAAGAAAAATCGATCAACCAAGCGTGGGAAGATTACAACCGCTCCGTTCCAAGAGCCCGAGGAGAAGCGGAAAAAACCATTCGCGAAGGAGAGGGTTATTCCATTGACCGGGTGAACCGCGCCAAAGGGGATGCGGATAAATTTCTCCTGGTCTGGACAGCTTATCAAAAAGCCCCCGAGGTCACGCGCCGGCGCCTTTACCTTGAAACCTTAAAATCCGTTCTCCCCGCAATGAAGGAAAAAATCATCATCGACCAGTCTCAAAAAGGACTTCTTCCTTTCTTAAATCTCTCTGAACCGGTCAAAGAGAAGGAAAAGGCTCTATGAAACATGTCTGGTTGCCTTTGATTGCTGCGGTGGTTGCTGTGACAGGCTTTCTTCTTTTAAATGGCGCTTACACCGTCGATGAAACCCAGCAGGTCGTAATCACTCAGTTCGGCCAGCCTATCGGAGAACCCATTCAAAAAGCCGGTCTTTATTGGAAAAAACCTTTTGTTCAGGAGATTCATTATTTTGATAAACGGATCCTGGAGTGGGACGGCTATCCTTCTGAAATCCCCTCCAAAGATAAAAAATTTATCTGGGTTGACGTGACGGCCCGCTGGCAAATCATCGATCCCCTTAAATTTCTTCAGACCATGCGCCATGAACTCAATGCGCAGTCGCGTTTGGATGACATCATTGACGGCGTTACCCGCGATTTCATCACTCGCTATGAAGCCCCTGAGATCGTAAGAAACACGAACCGCATTCTCGAGGTGAAGGTAGGGGAGGAAGACATCAGCGGCGAAGAATCTTTTGAAAAAATCGAGACGGGGAGAAATACGATTACCCGCATGATCTTGGAACAGGCCACTAAGATTGTGGCCGATTACGGCATCCGGCTTGTTGATATCCGCATCAAACGGATCAACTACATTGAATCCGTCCAGCGGCGGGTCTTTGAGAGGATGATCTCGGAACGAAAGCGTGCCGCCGAAAAACTCCGTTCTGAAGGCCAGGCCTTCCGCGAAGAAATCGCAGGTCAGAAGGAACGCGAACTGAAGCGGATCTATTCCGAGGCCTACCGCAAGGCCCAGGAGCTCAAAGGAAAGGCGGATGCAGAGGCCACCCAAATTTATGCGGATGCTTATTCCAAGGACCCCGAATTTTATACCTTTTTAACCACCCTGGATTCTTATCATGAAGGACTCAAAGACAGCAGGCTCATTCTTTCAACGGACAGCGAATTTCTCTCCTACCTTAAGACCATCGATCCCAACAAATCTTAAGACAGGGAAAATGGGTTCCCTCAAGAGACTTTCTTCCTATTACAAATCCGGATTTTCTTTTCCGCTCATCCTCGCGCGACAAATCTCACAAACCCCGTGGGAACTCTACCAAAAAGTTTTTTCTAAAAATCCCAATAGTTTTTTCTTGGACAGCCAGCTCCGCCAGCAGGGCGCACAGCGTTATTCCTATTTTGGCTGGGACCCCGCTTTAAAAATTTCTCTGGGTCATCAACGTCTGCAAATAGAAGGAAGGTCTTTCACGGCCCAAAAGTCCGGGCCCATTCTAGAAGTGATGAAAGACCTTTTTCGGCAGGTGAAAGTGGCGCCCGGATTTTCAAAAGACTATTTTACAGGCGGCGCGGTGGGTTACTTGGGTTACGAATTGGCCGGGGAGCTGGAAAAAGTAATGTTTCGCGCTAAAAAAGGGCCCGCTTTTCCCAAGCTCCAACTTTTGATCGCTCGCGATCTTGTGGTCTTTGATCACGAAAAAAATACTTATCAGCTCATTTCTTGGGTCATTCCCAGGACCGGAATTTCTTTTGACGAAGCCTGCAGGCGCGCAAATGCGAAAATCGACGAAATGAGAAAAATTTTATTCTCCGGCCAAGAAAATGGAAAGGAACAGGATTTCGATCTTTTAAATTTCAAACCCGAAATCTCTCAATCTGCTTTCGAGAAAATGGTAAGGAAGGCCAAGGCCTATATCAAGGCAGGCGATATCTATCAAGCTAATCTTTCACAACGTTTTAGTTTTCAGTTTGAAGGCTCCGCCCTTAAACTTTACGGCCGCCTCAGAGAAACGAACCCTGCGCCTTACTCGGCCTTTTTACATTTTGATGACCTGATGATCGCAAGCTCTTCCCCCGAACTCTTGGTGGAAAAAAAAGGAACGGAGTGCGTCACCTGTCCCATTGCCGGCACCCGTCCCCGCGGCCGGGAAGAGGGCGAGACCCAAAGGCTTGGCCGGGAGCTTTTGGCGAGTGAGAAAGAGCGGGCCGAGCATTTAATGTTAGTAGACCTTGAACGAAACGACTTAGGCCGCGTTTCAAAATGGCGTTCTGTTAAAGTAAAAGACTTCATGAGGATTGAAAAATACGCCCGGGTGCAGCATATCGTTTCTGAGATCACAAGCCGGATGCGCCCCGCCAAAGATGCGTGGGATCTCATCCAAGCCATGTTTCCCGGCGGGACGATTACGGGCTGCCCCAAGATCCGTTCGATGGAAATTATTGATGAGTTGGAACCCGTCCAGCGGGGAATTTATACGGGTTCTTTGGGCTACGTCGGTTTCGACGGAAATTTAAAACTGAATATCGCCATTCGCACGTTGGTGCTTCTTCGTAATCAAGGTTACCTTCAAGTCGGCGCAGGGATTGTTGCGGATTCCGATCCGGAAAAAGAATATCAGGAGACTCTGCACAAGGGCGAGGCACTGGCGGAAGCTCTCATTTCTATCATTACAAAGGCAAAATAATACTATGTGTCAGCAGCCCTTTGTGAGTGATGAATAATTTTAGTTTGATTCCCGGTGGGAAAGTACCGCTATACGTAACTTGCTGGTTAAAACTTAAATTGGGGGATGATACGCTGAGATCTCTTACAGTGCCTGCGATGCCCACGTGCGCGCTTGTAAGCAGCTGCACTCTAAGCCTGTAATCCGGAAATTTATAGTAATTGAAATTTCTAAGGAACCCGTTTACACGAACGTCAATGCTGCTCACATACCTCGCTAAACTGGCTGCAGAAGCAGGAGATCGAATTGTGGGCTTATAAGGGTCAGGACTTTTCGGAAATGCGCCAGGCAGGGTTATTCGAATCGGAGCGCCAACCCGAATATTAGTTGCTCGATCCACAATTCTGGCAAAGAGCGAATCTGTTGGGGGTATTCGAAAGACGGGAATATCAGCGGCAAACGCATTTCCTAAAACGGGAGCTTCGATAGGATCTCCCCAAGTAGGTGAATCCGTATAAAGTTCTAATCTATGGGTCGTGTTGTTAAAATTGGAAACCCACCCTGATACTTCCATAAAATGGCTGCTATAAGCCTCAGTCGGGCCAGTTCCCCGTCGAAAAGTAGGTGTGAGTACGTTGGTAATAACAGGAGGCGGCAGGGGTGCTCTGGGCTGAATTTGTTTAAGGGGTGAGGCAAAGAAAAATTTTTCAAAGGCATCTGAAGATTGATTTTTTGGTGCATTGGGCAACTTGTTTGAAATTTGCTTGTTTCCACCAGCTGCAGGAATAGAGACAGTGGAGACGGGCTTTGTTTCCGGATTATCTTGACGAGGGGATGGAGTTACCCCCCCCATGAAGTGGGAGTCAACGCGAGAGTCAAGCTCAAAAAAATTCCTAGAGACTTCACATTCATTCTTATTCTTCGTCCTTCTTCATTCTTCGTTTTCATTTTTTTCTCCTTTTTTAACTAACCTTGCCTTGGAAAATTTTATTGCTGATATAAATGTACCCTCCCCCCTGGATTAGTCAAGGGCATCGGATGAAATGCTATTTATTGCTATAAGTTTGTGACTTGAGTTCTGCAAATTTTAGGTAACCCATGAATACAACGCCTTTTCCGCCAAGGGCGGATCAGCCTCAGGCTGAAAAACAAATGGCTTCTGGTCGAAATCTCCTATGCCACGCAAGGCAAGGAGGACACAGAAGCCATGGGAAAATTTCTCCCGAAGAAAACTACGTCCGCTCTGAAACAATTCTTGAGCGT
>CAYJTB010000048.1:0-16040 GCA_964372875.1 uncultured bacterium | reverse complement strand
AATCGAATCCCAGAACCAATTGATGTTACACAACTTATAACCGGACAGTAGTGATTCAATTTACCTCCTTCAAATGTTCCGGTCTTCATGCTGGATGCTGGAATGTTAAAGGATGTTTGTTAGTTGCGCGTTAGGTTCATGTAAAGTCTGTGTAAACATGTTTTACCTCTTGTTTTGACAGAGGAAGTCTAGGAACGGGACGTCAGATCAGGGTGATGCTCAGGTAAAATCTGGGTAAAGAAGGAAGATAATTCTAAGCGTCAGTATCGAAGCGGTAGCCTACATTTTTTACGGTGAGGATGCGCGTGGCTTCGGTCTTGAGTTTCTTGCGGAGTTGTCCGATGTGCATGTCGACAGTCCGGGTTTCGATTTCAAGCGACTGGTCATAACCCCAAACCCGGTCTAGGAGAAAATCCCGGGAAAGAACCCTACCCTCCGCCTCCATCAGCACTTTCAACAAATCAAATTCTTTGGAGGTGAGAATGACGGGTTTACCTTTTAAGGAAGTGATATGCTTGGCGATGTCGAGTTCTAACGTTCCAAACTTGAAACTCCGGTCTTTGGGTTTTTCCTGAAGACGCCTCAGGACCGCTTTGACACGAGCGATCAGTTCACGGGGACTAAAAGGCTTCGTGACGTAATCATCGGCACCCAGTTCAAGACCCAGGACCCGGTCCGCCTCTTCGCCTTTGGCCGTCAGCATGATGATGGGAATGGCGGCCGTTTGGTAATTTTGTTTTAAGATTTTGCAAATCTCAAGGCCGTTCATCTCCGGGAGCATCACATCGAGAATGAGAAGGCTGGGTTTTTCTTTTCTTGCCCGTTCGAGACCCTCATCACCTTTTAAGGCTGTCAGAACCCGAAAGCAGTCTTTTTCGAGATTGTATTTTACAAGCTATAGTATATTTTTTTCATCTTCGATTACCACATCGGTTTCTTTTGCCATCAGGATTTTTTTGTATTGTAAGGCAATTCTAATCGTGGCGTGTAAGAAATGTGTAAACTAACGGGTTTGGATATTGAGGATCAGATCGCCCTCATGCCGGCAGGTGGGGCAAAGCCTACCTTGGCGTGTGAGTCTGAGTTTTTGGCCGGACTTGGTGTTACGCGGGATGGTGACGTTGATGGTTTTTCCCTCGGGAGTCTTGAAGGTGACTTTCCCACCCTTCTCTGCTTTTTCTTTGGAGATCCGGAGATTGACCGCCACATCGGCGGCCGGTTGGGTACGGACTCCCCCTCCGCCGTAATCTTCGTCGTCTCCTCCGCCTGTTGTATAAAACTCGTACGTTGCCCCCCCGGGTCCCCCAGCCGTCCTGGTACCTCTTGCTCCGCCTCCGGAAAAAAGATCGGAGAAAATATCTTCGAAAGCGGAATAGCGGCCTGATGGCGCACGACCTGCTTGACGGCCGCCACCGAAACGCCTTAAGAGTTCTTCAAAATCAAAACCCTGCGACCCGGCAAAATTCTCCCCGCCGCCTGCGGCCCCGAAACGGCACATCTGATCGTACTCCGTCCTTCGCTTGGGATCACTTAAAACGTAGTAGGCCTCTGAAATATCTTTAAACTTGGCCTCTGCGTCCTTTTTTCCTGGATTTCGGTCGGGATGGTATTGGAACGCGAGCTTGCGGTAAACTTTTTTTATTTCCTCGGGCTTAGCGGATTCGGAAACTCCTAAAATTTGGTAATAATCTTTTTTCATCCTTTAATTCCTTTTACCTAATTTTAATTCAAACTTTGAGGGGCCGCGGCTGAGAGTAGCCACGGTAGGTTTGATGTCTTCCACCTTGTAATCCGCAACCTCGTCACCCACGCTGACAATGCGGCCATTAATAATGGCCTGCGGCTTCTGGGGGTCCCACGCGATGCCGCTGAGCGACAAGCCCGGGATTTCCGCGACGGAACTTTTCTGGCCGTCTGAGGCAAAGGGATCTCTTTGCCAATCTTGAAACCGGCTCTTGATTCTCTTGGCCGTTCCCGGTTTTTGATGGAGCGCCTGTGAAATTGTAACACTGTGACTTGTGACGTGTGACGAAACATTGGTCGCCGGTTGGGATCTTTTAGAAAAATTGCCTACGGCGTTTAAAAAACTCAGAGCCGCGGCCAACCCTACTACAATCATAGTGATTAATTTGGTATTTTTCATGATTCCCTAATGGTTCGACTCTCCCCCATAAGTCTTGGTGGTTCGCTCACCAAAGTACCGAGCATTCCCCTAAAATTCAATCAAGTCGAGGTACTAGTTCGACAAATAAACATCCAGTGAAATCCTGGCGAAGACATGCGCGGGATGGGTGTTATTCGAAGTTACTTTTAAACTCCTCAGACTGAGGAATCCATTTTTCGTCTCCTGCAGCTGCCCTAAAAATATCCCCAGCGATTTATAAGAGGATTGGGTCTCAAGCTCCAAAGGAAGAGACCTCAGCAGCGCACCTTCTTTTTGTTTCGCTGGTTGCGGTACAATCGAAACAAAATTGATCCCTCGGATTTTTCCTTTGCGGGTAATCTCGTCAAGGACGAGTGAAATTTCATTCTCTTCGATCAACGGGAATTTTTTGAGGACCCCCCAGGAAGACAAAGCCACTTGCCTAGCCGCCTGGGCCCCCGCTTCTAAATCCGCGCATGTCCTGGCCTTTCTGTTAATTTCAGAAAGAAGCGGGTTATAGACCCGCATCACGATAAAAAAACACACCAAAACACCCAGCCCCACGCCGGCCAGGATTTGTTTTTCCTTCGGCAGCTTATTAAACGCGCTCAATATTTTTTCAATCATTCGTTGTCCACCCAGCCTTCCAATTCAAATTGGCTCCCTTCCTGATCGGGGCTTTCCCGCGTTTGAATTAATTTTACATTCCTAAAAATCCCGACTTCCATTTCCCGGATGAGCCCTGAGAGCATTTCTTCACGCGCCTTTACCTTGATCACCCCTTGGATGTTAAATCTTTTATTCGTATTGTCCAGGGAGAGCTGGGTCAAAACCATTCCTTGGGGAACGACGTTGCTAAGCTCTTTAAAAATTTCTTCCCACGCGGGCTCCTCATTGGCTTGGACGCTGACTGATTTTTGCTTTTCCATCTCGCCGATGTTGAGTTGAAGACTTGAGAGTTCCAACTGAGCGGTCGAGATTCTTTTGTCGAGATTCGCCGCATGGATCTTCAGGCCGGTATAAACAAAAACAAGAACAAGAACGGCCGCCGCTACAAAGGACTGCAGCGTGGCCCTTTGAATGGCGCGCTTGGATTCTTCCTTGATCTCGGGCGGTAAGAGATTAAGCCCCCTTCCTTGGGTTAGCGCTGCTCCTAACGCGGCAGCGTAGGGCGAAAAACCTTCCTCCGGGATCATGGTCTGGGCATCTAGTTTTATTCCTGTGAGGGGATTTCCCAACGCCACCTCAAGATCCAGGCTTTCTGATAAAACACCGGTCAATCCTTTAAGGCTGGCTCCCCTTCCGTAAAGGACAAGCCGCTCTACTTTTTCCCCGTTCGATTCCTGTTGGTAATATTGCATGCATCTTTCAATTTCATTGGACAACTGTTCAAGCGGTGTCCTAAGCATCGAGTGTAAGTGAACGCTGGAGATTTTTTCGTCAATCATCTCCGTTTTTTCCGTCGCGGGAATGCCCGCCTTCCGCTTGAGCTGCTCGGCCTCCACCCAACCTAGTTCGATCCTGCCCCGCTCGGAGGCAAAAACCCCCAGCATGGATTGCGTAAAGTTGCCGCCGCCCAATTGAATTTTTCGGCTAAAGACAAGCTGTTTTCCTTTAAAGATTAATAGTTCACTTTGTTTGTCTCCGATATCCAACACGCCTTGAACGGAGGCGGAAGCCACCGGCAGTTCTTTAACAAGTTGCTGCAAGGCCCGGGGAACCGGAACAATGGATCGGGGCTTGATCCCGACCTTCTTCAATAGACTGAGCGCCTCTTCAATCGTCTTTCGGGAAGAAAAGGCAACCTCCATGCGCATCTTTTTTTCTTTTTTTGAATCCGGCGTCTCGATTTCTTCCCAATCCAAAATCAAATTTTCCTTGGAAATCTGGAATTTTCGCCTTATCTCAAAAGAAATGGCCTCTTTAATCTCTTTGGGCGGCATGGCGGGAAGTTCAAGGATCTTCATGCCCGTGCTGGCGTCATTCAAACTGACGATCACTTTCAAGCGCTTCGCAGGTTTGCCTTTAAAAAGCTCCTTGAGCGTTGAGAATTTTTCTTGCAAGGTAGTCTCTTCAGAATGTTGCGAGATCTCCCGGAAGTCCACCCCTACCAGAGACAGCTCATGTCCCCGATTTAAGAGCTCAACCATTTTGAGGGAAGAGGATCCCAGATCCAATCCGATAATATGTTCTTGCTTACTCAAAATTTTCCTTTCGGTATCCCACGCTGGTCGTGTCTCCGGAATAAGTCAGGAAGGTCTTGGCGCCGTCTTGGCCCAAAATCGTGGCCACCCGGTAATTCCGGAGATTGTATTTGGCAACTGATTCTACTTTAAAAGTTCCCGAATCATAAGAAAACTCCGTGGTGAGGGCATCTTCTTGATTTCCACCTTCGCGGGGAACTAAGCTCGAGGCATCGGCATTTCCCAACACGCGGTCATCTTCGGCATCGCTTAGATACGAAAGGGAGCGGACAAAATCATAACAATCCGTCGTAATGGCCGTGTCGGAGGAATAAAAACCGGTGAAAGGACTCGCGGCCCTTTGTGTAATGATTGCATCCGCAAGATTCGTGATATCCGAGGCGGCGCTAAACGTTAACGGGTCAAAAATTGCCTCGAGAACCGCCCGTGACGCGGTGTTGATATTGACCGGTGCCCGTGCGCCGGCCGGGCCTTGGGCATACGTATTAATGTAGGCATAAACGGTGACATCTTGGTCGATGGCGGAATAAATAGAACTCGTAACGCCTGTGACTTGCTGAAGTTCTTCAACTGAATCCAGTTTATTGGTAGCCCGGTAATTGACAATATTGGTCGCCACCGTATTGGCCGCCGCATCGGCAACTCCATTTTCAACCATCAGGTACCGCAAAAGTGATTGAGAAGCCGTATTAAGATGGACTTTTCCCTGCTCGTCCGTGATCGAAACGGATTCAATGGTCCCCCCACCCAGACTCAAAGGATAGCTTTGATAGGTTCCTGTGTACCAAGGCTCGGTCGCAGTATCAATTTCGTAAGTGACTCTCAAGTAAAGATAGTCAATCGTGATATTTCGGTTGCCTGCGGTACGAACGGCCCGGAGCGTAAAATTTGCACCCATGATCGCCGCCCAATCCCAGGTCCGGTCCGCTGTTACATCCTGATAATAGCGAGCGAACGATGTCGTAAGCGCTTGAGTAAGTTTGGTGTTAGCATTAGGAAAAGTTCCGTCGGTTGCGTAAGAAACCTCGACCGTTGCCCCTGTACCGCCGGCGGCCCGGTCCGCGATGATGCCCAATTCAACTTTCGTGATCCTAGTATTCGTGTAGTTCCTGTCAAAATCTTTCAACAAAGCCACGTCGGTATCGGAATTAATGGCAGCATTGCCATCTTCCTCGTACCTCATACGATCATCGTTACTCACGCTGGATGAGCCGGAGGTATCATTCCCCCTTATTTCGGCAATTCCTGTTTGGGTGTTTGTAAGATAATCATCCCGGATTTCTCTCAAGGCCCGCTCCGTTCCCGCTTCGGCCAGATAAAGCAGCTTGGCATCCTCCACTTGAAAACCCACATCTTTAGTCTCGTGACTGATGTAATACGCCAGGGCAAAAACGAAAAAGGTCAAACCGATCATTAAGATGAAAGTCCAAAGCAAAACAAGCCCGCGTTCGTCCTTCACGGTTAGAGTGACGCGAACCTGATCCTATTGCGGAGATTAAAAATTTCATCGCCATCGGTGATCGTCAAATCAATCGAAACCATTTTGACGTCAGAGATTGTCACAGGAAAAGACAACTGGGCATTTGTCGAGTCATAATAAATAAGTGACAGGCTTGAAACCGAATTGACAATGGGTGCCGTCACGCTGCCTTCGATCCGGTTAAGCGGCTGTCCTGAGGTTCCGCCCCAGGTGTACTGAAGGGTTTCGTCCGCACCATTTTTATCGGTATCGGCAGTAAATGTTAGACCGGCCGTTAAGGCGGAAGTTATGGATGTCGCCTGACGAAGCTCAGTCCCCAGACGGATCATGAGCCGCGCCGCCTCGCCTTTGGCGTTGCTGCGCCGGTATTGATCAAAACTGGCGCCGAATCCTGTCGAAAAAAGGATCCACACCGCTGAGAGGGCGAAAGAAACAAGCATCAGGCAAATAATGACCTCAATCAGACTCACGCCTTTTTTAGATGTCGGATCGATAAGTCACCAAATTTTTGCTGAGCTCCGTGGTTTTATGATTCCAGTAAACGGTCACCGTGATTTGCTGCAGACTTGTTACGGGTGTTGTGACCGCAACCTCTCTTTCGAAAGAGCTAAATCCGCTGACAGCCGCTTTGGCTTCATTGGCAATGCCTGAATAGGAAGTATTTTTTAAGGTTTCTATTTTTTCTTGGGCGAGGTTCGTGGCAATGAGCTCACTTTCATTAATGCCGCCGGAGGTTAGGATGAGGGTGATGGCTGACACGAGTGACACCATCCCCACTCCTAAAAGTAAAAGGGTGAGAAGGATTTCTAAAAGCGTGAAACCGTTTTCAGGGCTGTGTATCTGTCCCTGCATTCGAGGCATAGATACAGCTGGACCCGGCAGTTTCAGAGACGGCATCGCTGGTAATGGTGGCGCTTCCCGAGCCTCCTGCCCCGACAGAATAAATCACATAAAACTTATTGTTGGTTCCACCGCGGGTATAGCCATAGCTTCCGCCTCCACTGCTAAAGGGATCGGTCGGAATGGAAGTAACGATGCTGGGAACGGCTGAGGTAAGGGCGCTTAGAGCTGAAGGATAACTTTGATTATTGTGAATGTAAAAGCTCTCGACCGCAGTTTGGAGCGTTCTCAATTCTCCTTTGGATTTGGCGATATTTCCTTCATCTTGCATTCCTTTAAAGCGAGGCAGGGCGATCGAAATCAAAATTGAGATCACGGCAATAACAATGATAAGTTCAATGAGCGTAAAACCTTTTCTCTGTTTGTTAGCTCGAACACCCTTCATAGAATCTCCTTTTGTTCCCCTTTATCTTCGGCATAATGCCCACTTAAATTTAGATGCCGCCTCGTGACGTCCGCAGGACCTTAATCATATCAAACATAGGCAACAGCATCGAGGCCATAATAAATCCGATCAAACAACCCATGATAAGCATCAGAATAGGCTCGATGAGCGTCGTGATCTTCTTAAGGGTAAACTCCACCCACCGGTCGTAGAAGCCCGCTACCTTTTCCAGCATCTCGTCTAAGTTGCCTGTCTCCTCGCCGACGCGGATCATTTGAATCACATCGATCGGAAATTCCTTGCTCACTTCAAGGGCGTCGGAAAGTTTTTCTCCTTTTTCCACCGTATCACCCGCGGAGGTGATCACCCTGCTCAAAACTTCATTGCCCATCACACTTCTTACAATCGCCAACCCCTGGAGGATCGGTACGCCCGTGGCGATGAACATTCCCAGTGTCCGGGCAAAGCGGGCGATCGCAATTTTTCTAAAAAGATCTCCCCACAAAGGCATTTTTAATTTCAACCGGTCAACTAGAAGTTTTCCTTGAGGGGTGCCGGTAAAATATTGAAACCCAAGCCAGGCCACCGCCAAGACTAAAAGAATGGAAAGCCAGAAGTACCGCAGGCCGGTGGCCACGCGGTAAAGCATCATCGTGGGAAAAGGCAATGGGATCCCCAGCTTCATAAAAATTTCTGAAAATTGAGGCACGACAAACGCGACAATAAAGGAACTCACGCCGATGCCCGCCAGGAGGAGAATGATGGGATAAAAAAGAGCACCGGTTATTTTTTGTCTTAGTTCGGTTTGCTCTTCGCAATAAGAAGCGTAGCGCTGGAGAACCATGTCCATGCGGCCGGTGACCTCCCCGGCCTTGACCATACTGATAAATAAGGCAGGAAAGATTTGGGGATAATTTGCAAGCGAGTCGGAGAAGGTTTCTCCGGATTCGACATTTCTGATCACCCCGTCCAGGATCTTGCTTAGCTTTTTACTTCTGATCTGCTGTCTCAAGCCATTCAAACTATTGGGCAGACTGATCCCCGCCCGGATCAGGTTGGCCAATTGTATGTAGAACATCGTTAAATCATCCGAACGGATGGTTTGGAACCGTTCAAAGAGAAAATCAATGTTCATGTTTGACAAAGATTGAATGTCAGAGCGGGACTCTTTGATTTCGGTGGTGAGGTATCCCAGTTTATGGAGCTTGTCGTAAAGTTCTTCTTCAGACGCCGCCTGCATATTGCCTCCGACGGATTTACCCGCCGAATCCCGCGCTTTATATTGATAGTTCAACATCACTATTGCTCATCCTGGACTCTTAGCGCTTCCTCAATCGTGGTGAGTCCTTCCTGGATTTTTTTGATCCCGTCGGCCTTCATCAACGTCATTCCTGCGGTCGTGGCCTCATCCCGGATTTCTCCGGCAGATGCTTTGGAAATAGTCAGCCGGTGAATGGGTTCATTCGGCAAAAGAAGCTCAAAAATTCCGATCCGTCCTTTGTAACCTGTGTTCAGACATTTCGTGCAGCCCTTCCCCCGGAAAAATTTATAATCTTTACCTTCCAGTCCGATGTCTTTTAATTCCTCCTGGGAAGGCGCATAATTTTCTGTGCAGTTTTTGCAGATCACCCTGACAAGCCGTTGGGCTAAAATCCCAATCACCGAAGACGCGATCAAAAAGGGCTCGATCCCCATGTCAACGAGGCGCGTAATCGCCCCCGGCGCGTCATTGGTGTGAAGGGTGGAAAGCACCAAGTGACCTGTGAGTGCGGCCTGGATCGCAATCTCTGCGGTCTCACGGTCGCGGATCTCTCCCACCATGATCACATTCGGGTCCTGCCTCAAAATGGAACGCAGCCCATTGGCAAACGTTAAATCCACCTTGGGATTGACTTGCGTCTGCCGGATGCCGGCCAGCCTGTATTCGACCGGGTCTTCAATCGTAATGATATTTTTGTCTACACTGTTAATCTTATCGATCGAACTATAGAGCGTGGTCGTCTTTCCGCTCCCTGTGGGTCCTGTCACCAGGATGATCCCATGGTGTTTATGGATCAGCTTTTCATATTTCTCGAGCATCTCTCCGGAAAATCCCAATCCTGTGAGCGTTAAAAGGGCGCTGGAGATGTCAAGCAAACGAAGAACGACATTCTCGCCGTAAAGGGAAGGCATGGAGGAAACGCGAACGTCAACCTCGCGTCCCTCAACTCTTAAATTAAATCTTCCATCCTGGGGGATCCTTCTCTCTGCGATGTCCAGATTCGCCAGGATTTTTATTCTCGAGATCACTGCGGATTGGAGATGCTTGGGCGGGGCCGGGGATTCCCGCAGGGCGCCGTCTACCCGGTAGCGGACTTTGAGGGTTTCTTTTTCTGGCTCAATGTGAATGTCACTCGCCCCGTGTTTGATCGCTTCCAGGATCATGACATTGACCAATTTGATCACGATTGGTTCTTTGACAATGCCTTCTAGCTTCTTGATATCGGTGTCTTTGACGTCCGTCAGCCCCGGCCTGTCCTCTTCCAAGGATTGAAGGACTTCTTCCATACTCCCTTTCGCGGAGTAGTATTCGTCCAAAGCTCTTTTAATTTCATCATCGGTGGCCACCGCGGCCTCAATGATCATGTGGGTCTTCATTTGCAGCGCATCAAGGGCCATAATGTTCCAGGGATCCGCAAAGGCGCAGGTGAGACGATTGCCAATTTTTAAAACTGGGATGGCTTCATATTGCCTCGCTAAAGATTCGGGGATAAGTTCAATAATCTTGGGGTCGATCACATAATTGGCGAGTTCAATTCTTGGAACACCCATGCGCGCACTTAAAAAATTTACAAAATCGTCTTCTTCCATGAATCCGAGTTTGACCACCGCTTTGCCCAGCCGGATACCGGAACGCTTCTCTTCTTCCTGGGCAAGCTTGAGTTGCTCAGGGGTGATCAGCCCCTCTTCCAGTAACCCCTCACTGAGTGATTTTTTTAATTTTGCCACAATTTCATCTCCAAGACTTATTGGCCTATCAGTTCGTTCACTTTTTTAAAGATCGCCTGGCCTTCAAAAGGTTTCGTAATATAGGCGCTGGCCCCCATCTCTTCGCCCAGGTGCGTGTCCTCTTTTTGCACCCGCGCGCTGAAGATAATGATGGGAATACTCGAGTACCTTGCATCATTTTTCAAAAGCCCCAGCACCCTCATGCCATCCAGCTTGGGCAGCATGAGATCCAGGATCATAAGATCGGGCCGCTCCTTTCGCGCGATCTCAAGACCGATCAAACCATCCTTGGCTGTTAACACATGGTATCCCAACTCTTTTAACTGCTCCTCCAAGATCGTGACAATTTCGGGTTCGTCATCTACGACTAAGATTGTTTTTGCCATTTCATTTCTCCTTGTCTAACAGTTTTTGAATCGTTTCAAGCAATGCGATGGGTTCAAAAGGTTTCACAATATAGGCATCCGCCCTAACTTCCTCACCTAGTTTTTTATCTTCTTCTTGGGCCCTCGCCGTAAACAAAATGATGGGGATTTTTGAATAGCGGGAATCTTTTTTGAGAAGACCGCAGACTTTGTAACCGTCCATTTTGGGAAGCATGATGTCCAGAATAATCAGGTCCGGTTTTTCTTTTTTCGCGATTTCCAAAGCCGTGGGTCCGTCCAGGGCGGTAAGGACCTCGTAACCATTCGCCTTGAGACGGGACTCCACCAACATTAGAATTTCAGGTTCGTCATCGACCATGAGTAAACGCTTAACCATTTTTCACTGCCGGGAAAGTAAAAATAAATTTGGTGTCCGCTCCTTGTTTACTCTGAACTTTGATCGTCCCGCCATGGGCCTCGATGTAACCCTTAGAGATCGCAAGCCCCAGCCCGGTCCCTTTCACGACGGCACCGGAGGAGGTGTAAAACCGCTGAAATTTTCCAAAAACCTTCGGGAGATCACATTCGGCAATTCCGATTCCCGTGTCCGAGACGGCGCACTGAACTTCTTTGGGTTTTTGCACGGCGGAGATTTCTATCTTTCCCTCTTCCGTAAATTTAAGAGCGTTGGAAACTAAATTCATGAAAACCTGGGCGATCTTATCCTTGTCCGCTTGAATTTCCACTTTGTCCGGCATATGGATTTCAATCTGAATGTTTTTTTCCTGGGCTTGCCGGCTAAAGACCGTTTGCACGCCGCGGGCTACACTTGCGATATCCACAGTCGTTTTTCTCAGTTCAAGTTTTCCAGATTCGATTTTTGAGATATCAAGGATTTCATCCACAATCCTGCCCAACCGTTCAATCCCTTCCAGGGCAAACGAGAGGAGCCTTTTTTGTTGCCCATTCACTTCGCCCGCCAGGCCTTCAAAGACCTGCAATACGCCTTCTTTGATGACGGTCAAAGGCGTCCGCAGTTCGTGAGAGACGGTGCTGACGAAATCACTTTTCATTTGATCCATTTTTTTGCGTTCGGTGATGTCCGCGCCAAAAAGGAGAAATTCGACACCCTCTCCGTCATTTTGTTTTAAGGGTATAAGGGTGAACCCTAAAAATCCGTCCTCTCCATTTTGTCTTCGAAAGCTAATGTCGTCCATACGAATGGGTTTATTTCGAGACTGGCATAAGGTCACACCTTCCAAAATCTTTTCGAATTCCCATTGGAGACCACTCTCCGACAAATTCTGACCGATGACTTTGCTGCGTGCAACCCCTAACGCCTTCTCCGCGGTCGTATTCCAGTGCAAAACCACGCCGTCTTGACTGACCCCAATTAAAATAGAAGGAATGGAAGAAAAAATGAGTTCTGTCTGAGCATAGGCCCTTTGCAAGACCTCTTGGGCCGCTTGGGGATAGCTCGTGAGTGGTTTTGTTTTCATGAGGACGCGTCCCCCGTCTCCAGCTGCTCGCGGTTGACGCGGCCGGTGATCCAGGAATCCAGCATCTCTTTACTAAAGCGCCACTGGCCGCCGATTTTAAAACCCGGCAGACGCCCGCGTTGGGTAAGGCGATAAACGGTGGAGGTGTTGATTCCAAACCGTTTCGCTACTTCTTCGACTGTAAGAAAGCTTCCTTGGATCATTTTTGTTTTTGTCCTTTAAATAAAAAAGCCCATCCGGAAGATGGGCGTGTCGTTGTCTCTGGCAGCCGAGCCACCCTAGCAATTCAAAATTAAAAATTAAAAACGCAAACTAACTTTGCATTTTGAATTTTGCCTTGCCTTTTGGGCCTCTTGCTTTGCGCCCGATCTTCTCAGATCGTTTGCCCCCGCCAAACCTCTCGGCGGGTCCGCCCTGCTTTGTGGCGAATTTTTCAGCAGTTAAAAATTAAAGAGCGATACAAATAACAAAGACTAACTAAAATTTGCCTCATGAAATGAAAAAAGTCAAGGGGTGGTGGAAAAAAGATAAATCAGGCTAAAGGTGCCTAATTTTGCAATGGTCAGGAACCGAAAAGAAATTGATCTAACGACTGGCCCTATGAGACTCAAGAACTCCGGAATCCAAAAACCATTTTACGGTCTTCTCAAGCCCCGGGCGAAAACGGGTTTGCACTTTGAAATCAAGGAGTTTCTCGGCTTTTGAAATGTCCGCGAAGGTCCGCCTAACGTCCCCTGCCCTTCTGGGCTTAAAGTTAGGCTCTATGTTTTTGATCTTCAGGATTTCCTTGAGATGGTTAAAGATATCAAGCACCGAAAATTCCTCGTGACAGGCAATATTAAAGACTTCGCCGGCAACACCGGAAGCTTCCATGGCACATAGATTTCCCTCAACCACATTGTCCACGTAGGAGAAATCGCGGGATTGTTTTCCGTCCCAATGAATTTCGGGAGATTTCCTTTTTAAAAGGCAATCGATGAAAATCGGGATCACTGCGGAATATTTGGCTTCGGGATTCTGTCGGGGACCGAAGACATTAAAATAACGCAGGCACACGGTCTCGAGGCCGTAGAGATGGGTGAAAATTTTGGAGTAGTATTCGCCCATAATTTTAGAAGCAGCATAAGGAGATTGCGGATTGGGCCGAGCCGTTTCCTTGAGTGGAAATTCTTCCGTTTCGCCATAAACCGAGGATGAGGAAGAAAAAACAAAACGTTTTACCTTGGCTTCGCAGGCACCCATTAAAAGATTTAGTGTCCCGCTGACGTTGACATCGTTGGTTTCCGTAGGATCTTCCACCGACCGAAGTACCGCACGAAGGGCTGCGATATGAAAAACATAATTGACGCCTTTTAACGCGCGAGCGACCGTGTCTTTATCCCGTAAATCCCCTGATACGAATTCGAAGTTCTTGCCTGCATGAGTCAGATTCTCGCGTTTTCCGGTGGATAAATTATCAAGGACGCGTACCGTATGGCCCTCCGCAATAAGGGCATCGACTACACTGGAACCAATAAATCCGGCGCCGCCGGTCACCAAACATTTCATTTTTTTTGTTTTACTCCTTCCGTTCTTAACGTCAAGTTTTTTATCCCGCCCGCGGTTGCTTACCAACGTATTTGAGGAAAAACAGATACCCAAGAATTGTCTTGCCGTCGATGATCAAACCCCTTTGAATCATGCGGTCAATCTCCCTTAGCGAAAAAATTCGGCACGTTAGTTCCTCATCCACATCAGGCTTGCATTCTTTAGATTTCACTAAATCCTCACCCAAAAAGAGAAACATCTTTTCTGTGGAAATCCCAGGGGTAGGATAAAATTCTAAAAGTTCCTTGAGCTTTCTCGGTCTCCATCCGGTTTCTTCCTGCAGTTCCCTGGAGGCGCAATTGATGGGCCGCTCCCCTTTTTCGAGGGTGCCTGCCGGAAACTCCCAAATTTTGCCTCCGGTAGCAACGCGAAGCTGACGGATGAGTACCATCCGGCCGTCCGGAAGCTTGGGAATAATCACCACCGCGCCCGGGTGTCTGATGAGTTCCCTTTCCACCCGTTTTCCGCTTGCCGTCTCGATTTTTAATACATCCAATTCAGAAACATACCCCTTGAAAACGGTTTTCTTGGAGAGGACCCGGAACGCTTTTTTCCCTTTACCCGACTTCAACACTATCTCCTTCTTTAAGCTCCAGTTTTTCCCGGGCATTGCCCTGGTTGATCGCAATCTCTAAAAGCCCCATAGAATTAAAAACAACCACGAGCTGACCTTTTTTGACTTCATAATAAGACTGACGGATGGGGCCTAGATTTTTTCCTCTTACCTTGACCCGGTGCCCGGATTTTTTGGGATGACGGGCCAGTAAAGTTTTAGGAATGTTGATAAAGGCATTGCCGAAATGATCAAAGAAAAGGATTTCTCCCTTGAGCTTTCCCGCCCTCATTTCGGGCTCGCCCAGATCCAGCCTCACAAAATGGTTCGTGCGAGGGCCGAGTTTAGAGAAAAGTGAAGGATCCTTCGCAAGCCTTGCACCCGTGGGGGCAAAACAGTCGCGGCCATGAAAGGTATAACTGACCGTCCTTGCGAAGAAATTTTTGTTGATCACAAAGCGAAGCTCGTAAGATTTTTCTTTTTCTAACACCCTCGTTAAAAGTCCGTTGTCTGGCGCTAAAAAAATGCCATGCCGTGTTTTTGCCGCCAAAATCCGGCGCTTGCTTCCCACGCCAGGGTCCACCACAGAAATAAAAATAGAATTTTTTGGGCAGAAGGCATAAGTCCATTCCAACACAAAGGCGGCCTGGATAATATTTTGGGGGCTGATCTCATGGGTAAGATCCATGATCACGGCTTCGGAATGGTGGCTCAGGATCACCCCCTTCATCGAAGCCACATAAGAATCTTTGGTCCCGAAATCAGTGAGAAGTACGATCGGGCTATGAAATCTCATCTTCTACGCAGAGTTTGACGGCAAGAGAAGAAAGCGCATTCGGGTCAAGGTAATCGGCAAATAAAACTTACTAAATGTATTTGGGCCCGGGCTTTTGCCAAACGTATTCCGGTTCTATCAGGGGCGCCTTTTTACTGTCGGGGAAATTAAAAGGGAAAGTTAAGAGGTCAATCGCACCGGCCCCCAAACGGATGATGCATTCCCCTATTCCTTTGACTAAACCAATCGTCCATCCCGCCAAAAGATTTTTTTCTTCGGTGGTCAGATGGATATCGCGCGCAATTTCTACAGGAGAAGTGACGATATTGAGCGCGCCTCGTTTAAACTTATCATTCCAGGCATAAGATGGAGTGGATTCGACCGACCAGGCAAGGGGTGACAAGAGTTGTGCTGCCACCACGCATGCCCCTAAAAAAACAAATATTTTTTGTCGAGTAGACATGTTAATTTCTCCTTTCGAAATTTATGCCCTTCACAGAACCGGACAATCGGATTTCCCGAATCCGGCTCTTCAGTAGCACTTCCCGTGCTTCAGGAAAACGCATAAAGGTTGTGAAGGATGCGCGGTTGGGGAAGCGGATTCCAGGTAAGGAAGCGTTCAGGGGGCAAAGGGGGTCAAGTCTCAACTTAAAACTTACTCACCCGTTTCTTTATTTAAATTCCTAAGTTCTAAGTTGAGACTTGACCCTTCTTTCCGGGTCTTGTCGCAGTAATGCGTAAAGCCCAGAAAGTCAAAGGTCGCTGGCCTCTTGCTTCCCTGCTGGTATTTCTTCCACGCCGATCTTCCAAACTCAAGGATACGAGATTTCTTCTCCGAGACTTTTAGTCCGAATTTCTCTAATCGTTCACGAAGAAGCTTCCCAAAGGCTTTTGCTTCTTCCCGCCGCTCGAAGCAGACCACAAAATCATCTGCGAAGCGACAGTATTTCGCATATCCTTTGAGTGTTGATTTCACTTTCTTTTCAAACCAGAGGTCAAGGACATAATGCAGGAAAATATTGGAGATCACCGGACTGAGATTCCCCCCTTGGGGAGTCCCAATCTCAGTGGCCTCCGCCTTCCCATTTTCCATCACTCCTGATTTAAGAAAGCGCGCCACGAGTCTCATCAGACTTGGGTCTTGAATTCTGACGCCAAGAC
>CAYJTB010000047.1:0-16178 GCA_964372875.1 uncultured bacterium | reverse complement strand
TATAGGGTAGGCCTGTAAGGCTGTCAAAATTTGTTTGAAGGCTTAGCCAATACGGGCTGGCGCCCAAAAGGCTTAAGTAAAATCAGCGCGACGGGCAAAAGAATGAGCGTACAAAGTAAGGCAAAAAAAATAGTGATACTGGTGAGAAGCCCGAAATAAACTGTGGGCCGAAAACTCGCAAACGCGCTGGAGGCAAATCCAAAAACCAAAATGAGCGTAGAAACCACCATTGCCTGTCCCACATTGCGGTACGTGTAATGAAGGGCCTGGACATAATGGTGCCGGCGGTCAAATTCGTGCCGAAAGCGGTAGAGAAATTGGATAGAAGCGTCCACCACAAGCCCTAAGACCACACTCGAAATCATCGCCGTGGGAGTGGAGAGATCGATTTTTAGAAATCCCATCAGTCCGTAAAGGGCCAAGATGGGAAGTAAATTGGGAATCGAGGCCAAAAGACCCATCTTCCATGAACGAAAAAAAAGAGAAATAAGGATCAGGATGATCACAAAGGCGATCCCTACGCTGATGACTTGGTCTTCCACCAGGCGCGCGGACATCTTTCCAAGTAGCACTACGCTGCCTGTAAGCTTTACATCGTATCCCTCCATATATTTATGGATATAATCCCAAATCCTGCCTTCCACCGCAGCGCCTTTTTGTGTCCCCACGGCCTTCATGCGCGCCTCAAGACGGGCGTGGCGAAAATCTTTGGAAATAAAAGTCTGAAAATCCGCGTTGTTGGACTTGGCCATCCGGCGGAGATAATTTCGAAGCGTACCTTCATCTTCAGGAATTCGAAAAGCCTTGGGATCTCCTTCTCTTGCCTCGTGAACTTTTTTGATGATCATGGGAAGTGAATTGACTTTTGTAATCTCAGGCAGGCTTTCCAAAAATTTGGCCAGACCGTCAATTTTTTCCATGTCCTCACGTCTTGTAAGAGGCGCTCCATCTTTTCGCGTCACCGCAATCCCAAGGGCATAGACCCCGGTCAGCTTTTGATCGATAAACCTCGTTGCCTCGGCAATCGGAGAATCCGGGCGAAGGTCATTGATCAAGTTCGTATCGATTTTGATGCGGCTGATTCCCACAAAAGAAAGAACCATCACGATGAGAGTTCCGAATAAAAGCCACCATTTCAAAGTAAAATCGATTTTTTCTAAATAAGTCACGATCACATGATTGAAAAAATTTCTTTGTTCGGTGACTTTGACCCGCTTTTTAAAAGGCAGAATCGGCAGAAGCAAAGGCGTTAAGGTCATCGCGATGACGTAAGAATAAAAACTGCCTAACGCGGCGAAGAGTCCGAATTCTTTGACGGCCGGGACCGGACTAAAAACCAAGGAAAGAAAACCCACCATCACGGTGGCGGAAGTAAGAAGGCAAGGGATACCGAGATATTGAAGGGTAAGGCGGGTGCATTCCCGCACACTGGGCTGATGCACGCGGAGTTCAGAAAAAAGATTGATGAGATAGATCGCATTCGGGACCGAGATGATCATCACCACCGGGGCGAGGAGTGAATTCACCAAATTAAGCGAATGGCCCAAAAGGGCAATCGTCCCGAAGGTCCAAAGGAGTGTGATAAACACAATCGACATGGCGACAATCACACTCGGGAAATTTCGATAGATGAGGTAACTGGAAAGAATCAAAAGAAGCGTCACGGCCGGGATAAAAAACATTTGGTCTAAGCGGATTGCCGCGACAAAATCGTTTTGCTCCACGGGAGAGCCGGCCATGTGAAACTTGGCGTTGGGCCAGGGGAAATGTTTTAACAAATAGCGCAGCTCCCCCACATAGCCTTTAAGGAAATTGGAATTGTCAGGCTTGGATTTTAGGCGCACCAAAATCGCTCCGGTTTTTCCATCTTTGGATAAAAGATTGCCTTGCACAAAAGGATTGGAAAGGACCTCTTTACGAAATTTTGAAAAAGATTTTTGTTTTTCCAAAACCCCTGCGATGACAGGCTCCACTTTGACTCCGATCAACCGGTGCCTGATGTCCATGGCATTCGTCAGACTGACCACCCGATCCACCCGGGCATCGGAGGAAAGCACCGTGGTAAGGGCCCTTGTCCAGCGCAAATTCTCATACGTGAGGTACCCCGTAGGTGAATCGATCGCGATCGCTACCAAGCTGTCGGATCCGAAATTCTTCCGGAATTCCTGGTAAAACTTGTAGTCATCAGACTTTTTTTCGAAAAGGGACTCTATGGAGGGATCGATCTTTAAGGCGGGCAGCGCCATGACGAGAAAAATCGTGCTGAGCAGAAAAAGCAGGCATATGGGCCAGCGGAGAGCAAGGATAATATCAGCGAAACGTCGAAAAGGAGAACTCATTGTGCTATTTTATCTCAACTTATGGGTGATTTACTTTCCTTCTTCTATCTTTTAACGGCAGTCGTCTGGCTTTACCGAAGTAAGCGCGCCTTTGAAACGCTTCGCCAAATTCCTCAAGTGAAGCCGGCCTCAGATACTTTTCCGCCCTCGGGTCCTAAGGTATCTATTCTTCTACCCGTTAAAAATGAAGAAGAAAATTTGGCAGCCTGTCTTGAAGGACTCCTTAACCAGAATTATCCGAACAAAGAAATTATCGTCATCAATGACCATTCCTTAGATAGGACACCGGAGATTCTTAAGGAATTCGTCCAAAAATATCCTGATCGGATACGGGCCTTGGAAGCGCCTCCTCTTCCCCCCGGCTGGACGGGGAAAAATGGGGCGCTTGCTCACGGCGTAAAATTCGCCGCAGGCGAATGGTTTCTTTTTACAGATGCCGACACCCGTCATGAAAGCTGGGCGCTTGCGAGTGCCCTCACACACGCCGAGGGAAGGGATCTGGATCTTTTAACCCTCACTCCCCGCTGCCTCGTGGAAGGATTCTGGGAAAAGATGGTTCAACCTGCGGCCATGGGCTTTACGGGCCTTTGGTTTCCGCTTCATAAAGTTAATGACCCAAAATCCTCTTTGACGTTTGGAAATGGACAATTTCTTTTCATTAGAAAAAAGGCTTACGCAGCGATCGGGGGCCACACCCAAGTCAAAGATGCTTTTTTGGAAGATTTCGCTTTGGTAAGAGAAATAAAGAATGCGGGCCTCCGGTTTGAATGTGCGATTGGCACCAAACTTTACGGGACCCGGATGTACCGGTCTTTTGACGGGATTTGGCTGGGGTGGCGGAGGATTTTCTATCACGGTTTTGAAAAAAATCCGTTCCGGATTTTTGGAAGGGCCTTGTCGGTAATTTCTTTTTCGTTCCTCCCCTTTTTCTTTTTCCCGATGTTTACCCAATTTGCCTTTAGATTTCCCGAGCAGTACGGAAAGATCTGGGGGGCAACTTTTCCCATTTTAATTTTAATGATTGTGACAGCCTGGAAAACGTGTGGTTTGGTTGAGGCGCCACGTCTTTACGCGCTCCTCCATCCTTTTGCGAGTTTTATTCTCGGGGGAATTTTAGCGGATGCTGCCTGGCTGGCGGTCCAGAAAAAAGAATTGAAATGGCGCTAGACCGATTTTAAAAAGTAACCTTTTTCGATCGCGTAATCGACGATTTTTTTGAGGAAGGCGCGGTCTGTCACGGGAAGCGGGATGCCGGTTTTTTCTAAAGCCTCTTTGGTATTTCGCATATCAAAACTGAGCGTGCTTCCCAAATATCCTAAGTAAGGATCAAGTGAAGAAAAAATTTCTTTTTCGTCCGGATCCAGATCTTCCAGGGAAAAATTCTCAGGCGCCACCACTTCCACGGACGGAAAATGTCCATACTCATCTTTTAATTCTAAGAGCATTCCCAGTGTCGCAGGGTTTTCTGAAACAAGATGATACGTTTTGTTCCGAGAACTTTCTTGGCGGGAAATGGCAAAAGAGGCCTTCACTACAAAATCAATCGGGACAATATTAAAGGCATGTTCCAGCCGCGACGGGATCCGGCGGAGATGACCGTGCGCAAAAAGTCTTATGAAAGGATAGATGACGTTAAAATCTGAAATGGCGCCCTTTTCCGAATCCCCCACCACAATGCTGGGACGAAAAATCGTAATGGGAAAGTTCTCCCCTTCCTCCCTCACTTTTTTCTCCGCGAGGAATTTCGTCGCTTCGTACGAATTGGCAAAAGAGGGATTTTCTGTGAGCGCATCTTCCAGCGCATGAATCGCGGTAAGGCTTCCTGCCACATAGGCGGTGCTGTAATAAAAAAACCGGTCGAGCTTTCCTTTAGTGCGGGCCTCGCGTGCCAATTCGATGACATGAACCGTCCCCTGCAGATTAATTTTTTCCGCCTCTTCCCAAGCCGCTCCTAAATGAGTAAGCGCGGCGATATGATAAAACTCGTCGGTCTCTCGGACGACGGTATTCCAATCGCCGGCGTCAAGACCGAGCCTCGGCTGGGTAAGGTCCCCCGCCACTACACGAAGCCGGCTTTTTGAATCTCCATTGACTCCCATTTTTCGCAAAAGTTTTTCGATCCGCTTCTCGTGCGAGGCGGTGGGTTTGGGACGGACCATGAGAATCAACTGATCTTGGGTTTTTTCCAGAATGATACGGACGAGTTCTCTTCCAATGCTTCCCGTAGCGCCTGTGATAAAAATAGTTTTAGCCATGGTAACGTTCCGCCAAAAGACAAATATTCTGCCCGCCGAAACCGAAGGAATTACTCAAGGCCACATCCACCTTGGCTTCGCGCGCTTGGTTAGGAACATAATCGAGGTCACACAAAGGATCGGGCTCCTCATAATTGATCGTGGGAGGAATGATACCGTCACGAATCGAGAGAAGACAAGCGATGAGTTCCGTGGCCCCGGCTGCTGCAATCAAATGGCCCACCATGGATTTGATCGAACTAATAGGAATCTTGTAAGCCCGGCCGCCAAAAACTTTTTTAATCACCAACGTCTCAATCATATCGTTGACCGAGGTTGCTGTGCCGTGGGCATTGATGTAATCGATATCTTCGGGAGTCCGGCCGGCTTTTTTTAACGCGATCTCCACCGCGCGGCGGGCACCATCACCTTGGGGATCCATATCCGTTAACCGGTAGGCATCCGCAGTAGAACCATAACCGGTAAGTTCACCGTAAATTTTTGCGCCGCGTTTCTGTGCATGAGAGAGTTCTTCCAAAATTAAAACAGAAGCGCCTTCGGCAAGGACAAATCCGTCCCGATTTTTGTCAAAAGGTCTTGATGCACGCTCGGGCTCATCATTTCGTTTGGAAAGAACGGTGAGCAGAGAAAATCCCGCAAGTCCCAAAGGATAAATCATGGAATGGGAACCGCCTGTAAACACGACATCCGCATCGCCTCTTCTGATCCATTCGAGGGCTTCGGTGATAGCTTGCGAAGACGCGGCACACGCGGTGAGGCAATTGGAGACCGGCCCCTCAATCTTAAATTGGCGGACGAGATGTCGTACCGTCATAAAAGGCTGGATTTCTAATTCCTGACGGCCTTCAAGATAATCACCGCTATTTTCAATGTACTTACCAGGATCCACGAGTTTGCCGTTGTTTCCCCAGGAAGCAACGATGGTGGCGACAAATCCTTCGAAATTAACTCCCCAGTCACCGGCCGCAAAATAAAGCCCCTGACGCTGGGGATCCAGACTTTTGTCTTTTAGTCCGGAATCTTCAAATGCCTCCCGCGCCGCCTGGAGCGCAAAAAAAGTAGACCTGCCCGCCCATTTTAGTTCTTCACACTCGCTCCGCCACGAATCAAAATCAAATCCCCGGATTTCTCCTGCAATCCGCACCGGAAATTCGCTTGCATCAAAAAGGGTAATGGGACCGATGCCGGATTTTCCGCTCTTCCAATTTTTCCAATTTTCTTCAACGGAAGATCCTAAAGGGGTGACGGCTCCCATTCCTGTAATGACGACACGCCTGTTTGGCTTCGTTCTCATGTTTCGTAATTGATGACGAGCGCTGCGCTTTGCCCGCCCAAACCGCAGCTTTGAAGTAAAAAGGTGTCTCCGTCTGACGCCTTGGGTTTTCCAAGGACAAAATTTAAATCACATCGGGGATCCAGTTCTTCTAAGTTTGCCACCGGAGGAAGCGTTTTTCTTTGAAGGCTAAGTAAAGCGAGACTCAGTTCTGAGGTTCCTACGGCATCCATTAAATGCCCCGTGACGGATTTTGATGCGGTGACCGGAACACGGCTTGAACCATTGGAAAACACATCCGTGATCGAACGAGCTTCCGAGATATCTTGTTCAGGAATTCCGCTGCCGTGGGCGTGAATAAAATCGATATCTGAAATATCGCGCTCCGCCTCTTCTAAAACGTCATGAAGCGACAGCGTCAAATTAAACCGTAAACCATAACCCAAAATTTCTCCGTAAATCCTGGCGCCCCGGCGGAGCGCATGCGACCTTTCTTCTAAAATGAAAATGCCGGCTCCTTCTCCTACCACAATCCCCTTG
Organism: uncultured bacterium; assembly: GCA_964372875.1. Lineage (GTDB taxonomy): Bacteria > Omnitrophota > Omnitrophia > Omnitrophales > JACQLI01 > CAYJTB01. The sequence goes on along the minus strand of CAYJTB010000047.1, from coordinate 9,771 downwards.
TGTTGGCGGTCAAAAGGACGATAAATTTTTTCGGGGAGATGATTTTCTTCCGACAAGATTCCAAGGAGATGAAGCCGGGCCAAACCGATCGGATTGATTTTTGAATCACTCGCCCCGGCCAGCATCACATCCGCATCATCCCGTTCAATCACCCGGTAAGCCTCTCCCACGGCTTGGAGACAGCCGGTGGACGATGTGGTGAGCGTGTTGTTGGGGCCTTTTAAACCATGAAGGATGGAAATATGACACGCGGGCATGTTGGGAAGATATTTCAGAAGCCAGAGCGGGAAAAGGGCGCGGGTTCCTTCGCGGCCGAAGCGTTTCATTTGAAATTTTCCTTCCCCGTCAAGCGATTGTTTGATCCCGGCCCCGAGTTCTTCCAGTTCATTATTAATGAGCCCCGACCCAAAAACAATTCCCGCTCGCGTTGAATCCACCCGATCCCAAGCAATGGCAGAATCTTTCACGGCAAGCGTACTGGCCGCCACTGCGAGTTGGATATCCCGGCTCATCATCTTGAGGCTCTTGCGGGTTTTGACAAATTCTTCCGGACGAAAATTGGGGATGGAACCACCCACACTCACCGGCGAACCATTCGAAGGAAAATCGGCGAGTTCCCGAATCGCGGATTGTCCTTGGAGCGCCATCTGCCAAAGAGGCTCATAACCAATCCCGCAGGCGCTGAGAGTCCCAATGCCTGTGATGACCACTCTTCGTTGGGAGTCGGGTGTGCTAAACATTTTTCCTTTAAGCTACCGCGGCCTTTAATTTCAATGCGCTCATTAATTGCTGGGGAAAGGTAATAGGACCTTTTCCGTCGGACCGCAGGCGCCCTACATTCATAAGAAGGAGGCGTCCTTCCATGATCTTCGTATCCCCTTGAAAGATTCGCCCCTGAAACCAACCACCTTCCCGGCGCAAACCGTCAGGCTCCACTTCGATTTCTAAAATCCCTTCCTGGGGCTGTTTTAAAAATTCGATTCCCTCAACTTTGGTAAACACGATGTCTTCTTCATAATTACTCTCAGCTCCTAAAAGCAAGCCCCCGGCCTGGGCGACCATCTCAATAAGAAAAGGAAGCGGAAAAGAACTCTGCCATTTTTTCCAGGCCTTCACGGACTTGGCCTTTTCAAAATCCCGGATACCGTCCAGCCAAATCCAACTCATGATTGCTCTCTTTCTTTCCACACGAGAACACTTGCCCCAAGACCGTCGGGGGTGCTAAAAAAATTTCCATGCGTTTCAACGCCCTTTTCGCGGACGGAAAATTTTTCTTCGTTACAATCCACTTGGATTTCAGAAAAGCCAGACGCCCCGCCCATCCAAATGCTGCCGGCGGCTTTGAAATAAGCCTCTTTGGCGGCAAAATAACGGGCGAAAGCCTGAAGAGGACGAGGGCCTTGGAGAAAAAATTCTTTTTCCGAAGGACTCAGTAAGCGGGTTACGAATTCTGAAGAATGAGCGTCGAGAAATTTTTGAAGCCGGGTCCAGGAGATCGAGTCAACTCCAACTCCAATAAGTTTCTTGCCCAAAACCATTAAGTGGATTGAATGTTTTTTGACACTCGGTCCCGCACGTAATTAAGGACCATTTGAACTTTGAAGTGACCGGCGAGTGTGGAGACTTTGGGATCTTTTTCGAATTCTGTTAAATCAAAATAAGGCATTTTTTCCCTTAAGACATTAAGGCCCTCGGGTGTCAAGGCGCCTTCTCGTACGAGACCTTCTTCTTTCAGCAGGTTGGCCGGGAAAAGTTCGCCGCTTGGGATTTTAAGATCAAAGGCCTTCTCGAGGCGGAAAATAATATCGATGAAATCAATCGACTCCGCACCCAGGTCGCGGACCAAGGACGATTCGGGTTTTACTTCTTCAGGCTCAATGCCCAGAGCGCCTGAGATGCATTCTTCAACTTTGGTCAAAATTTCTTCGTCATTCATTGTCGCACCTTAAAATAAAAATTCCGTTCCAAATGGGCAAACCCAAAAGAAAAGTGTAAAGGTCCTTTTCCGCCTCAACCTTGAGGCCGAGTTTCCTGAAACTCTCAAACCATTCTTTCTTTTGCTTGAACTGCCGAGGATGACCCACAAACTCGAGATTAAAAAAACTGTCCCGCAGGATCGTCCAGAACCGGCCCCACCAATGCCGGTATAAATCCTCAACCACAATCACGGAACGCCGCGTCACGCGCTTGGCCTCCGCCAGCACTTCTTCCGGAGACTTCACATGATGAAGTACGGTAATCAGCATACTTACATCAAAAGATTTGTCAGGGAAGGGCATCTCGCCACCGGGGTATGTTATCACCGGTGCCTTGTGCAAGCCGGGTTCTACGACATCCAGAACCGTTACTTGACAACCCCGTAAACGCTGCAGGGGTTCCACATAAAAACCCCATCCCCCGCCAATGTCTAAGACTTGCGAATTGCGTGGGATAAATTCGCCAAAGGCCGAAACGAATTCTTCCGCTCTTTGATCAAGACCGATATGAGGAATACGGCTGACCATCCAATCCAAGCACTGCCTCTGGGCCTTCCGGATCTCGGTCTGAAAAATCATTAAAGCCGAAAGTATATCACAGGAGCGTGAAAAACCACGATAGGAAAAGTAAGGGTCACCCCGGGGGTGTCCGGACCCCCCGCAGCCAATAGGCAAAAAGGAAAACGGTTCCCAAGTACTCCCCTACATTCTGGGCGTTAAAACCTTGTTCCTCAAGCCTCGAGACTCTTTCATTGATAAAGTCGAAGAGCTCATTTTCATCGAGTGTCAATTCGCTACAGACCTTCGAGACATCGATTTGGCCTTTGAGCCCCTGGATTTCAATAAAATCGAGATAATCCTCTTCTAAGGTGTGTTCCATTCTCGAGTTTCTCCTTCTTTAGTATCCATGTTACAATTTCTGGCCATGTCTAGCGGAATGAAGCGTTTCCAGAACAAAATTGCTTTAATCACCGGGGCCTCTCGCGGGATCGGCCGCTCGATTGCAACGATGTTATCCCAGGAAGGCGCCCATATTGTACTTAATTTTCTCCGCAATGAGGAAGCGGCCCAAGAGACGGAGAAAATACTCCGAAGCCAAGGTTCTGAAGTGCTTCGGATCCGGGCTAATGTTGGAAACCCTAAAGAGGCCCAAGCGCTTGTTGAATCAGCCGGGAAAAAATTCGGAAAGATCGGTATCTTGGTTCACAATGCCGCACTCGGCGCCTTCAAACCCATCACCAAGCTACGGGAAAATCAATGGGACCTTTCGTTTGATGTGAATACTAAGGCCCTTTTTGTGATGGCCCAAGCGGCGGTCCCCTGGATGGAAAAAAATGGCGGATCGATCATTGCGTTGTCGAGTTTAGGGTCCCGGCGCTGCATCCCCAATTACGGCGCAATCGGAATTTCAAAGGCCGCACTTGAATCTCTTGTCCGTTATCTGGCCGTTGACCTCGCGTCAAAAAAAATCCGTGTCAATGCCGTCTCGGGCGGGCTTGTAGATACGGATGCGATCCAGTCCTTTCCCCAGCAGGAAGTTTTCAAAAAGGAAGTTTTGCAGAGAACACCGGCCGGACGGATTGGAAAACCAGAAGATTTAGCAAAAGTAGTTGTGTTTCTGGCAAGTGAAGAAGCGGGTTGGATTCACGGCCAAACCGTCGTGGCGGATGGCGGTCTTTCTTTAATTTGACACGTCTAAATTTTACCTCATTTGACGGGTCATCCTGAGGGAGCCTTAGGTGACTGAAGGATCTTGGATCCTTCGCGGAGTTTACCCTCGAGGCGCGTAGATTCTCGCGGCTTCGCGGCTTTGCCGCACTCGCAGACGTGTCGCTTCACTCAGAATGACGCGCGCCGAAGGGCTCAGGATGAATGATCGGTTATCCGATCATTCACTTCTGGCCTCTCGCCGCAAAGCACCCCAGTGAGAGCACCATAAAAATCAGGCAGGCCCATAGACTTATTTTGTTGGGAACCGAGTATTGCGCAATCCTGACGGGCCATTTGTTCAGAAGCCGGATTAAATGAAGTGCTGCGATCATTCCATAAACAAGACCGGAAAGAGATAAAAAAAAGTTCTTCATGCCTTCCTCCTCTGGATTAAATCAACCTGTTTTTTGAAATAACAGAACGAGCTCCTCTTCACTCAAAGGTTCCACTTTCGCTGTCTCTAAATTTTCGGCAACGTGGGCCTTTGTCTTCATCCCCACCAAGGCCGTGACAATGGCCGGGGCGGAGCGCACAAATTGAAGCGCACACTGGGAAGATTTTTTAAGCGCGGGAAACAATTTTTGGAATTCGGGCGGAAAGGGCCGGGTAAGCTGGCCTTGCGAGAGCGAGGCGCTGGCAATTACACTGATTCCCAGTTTTTTTGCGACTGCCAGAAAAGAAACCGCATGTCCGCCGTACATTTGATGGGTCGTGACCCACGCCTCCGGCATGGCCAAATTCACCGGCAGTTGAACGGCCCGGAAATGATGATTCGCTCCGCCTACTTCGCGCGCAAGCACATCCATATCTTCCAAAGAAAGATACTCAGTATCCTGCGGTGCAGCCCTGAAACCCGACCAGGTGGCTGCTCCATACATCTTGATTTTCCCTTCGGAGACTTTTTTCTCCAATAGTTCAAAGGCGCTTTGAAGCCGTTTCGTAAATTCTTTACGGTCGATATCCGCAAGCTGGGTCTCAGGATTATGAATGTAATAAAGGTCCAGCGCCTCGAGACCAAAATTTTCGCGGCTTTGGTCAATCTGATTTTCCAAATAGCGCGGCGACATCGCATGACATCCTTGGGCCACTTCTTCAGGCTTGATCAAATCCGTTTCTAAGAAAGTCTTTGTGAAATAAACCCCCGGATCTTTGGGATAACTTCCATCAAAGGGCAGAAAACCTCCTTTGGTGCACACGATTAACTCTTCCCGGGTGATCTCCCCCGCTTCGATCAGTTCTCGTATCGCGTCTCCGAAAGACCGTTCACTTCTCTGGCACCGGTAATTGATTGCGGAATCAATCACATTGGCTCCGGAACGAACGGCCTCTTTCAAGGCTTCCTTATAGGAAAGGTCCGTGGCATCATCCGGCTCGCCTAAATAACTTCCGATTCCAATCGAAGAAAACCAAAGCCCCTGCGATTTTCTGAAATGACTCGTGGAAAGACCGTCTTTAAACCGGTTCTTAAATTTTTCTGTTCCTTGCAAGGATGCAAACCCCGCGATTTTGGTTTTGGATTTCATTCGTAGACCTCGATTCTTCCGGGCGCTTGTTTTTTCCCCAGAACTAATTGATTTGTGTCGAAAGAGACTTCTTTGGACTTAGGCTCTCCGTCCGGATTTTTCTTTGCCAAAAAAGCCCCGCCTTGAAGCCGGATACAGCCGAATAAAGAAAGTGAAAGAAAAATAACCAAGGACGCTGACGTCTTTTTGGGTAATCGTAACATTGAAAGGAGTGCCGGTACGAGAACAATAAAACATCCGTGAGGAAAAAGCCAGCCGCCTCGTTGAAAGAGGGTTGGTACCTTAGTCAAAATAACGGGATACGTCATGCCTCCTATAATAAAGGTATCTTTACCCTCCTGATTACGCACCCGTTCGGCGACTTGGCCGAGCGGTGTGATAAAACCCGAAACCCCGGTGTTGGCGGCCCGAACGACCGAGACTCCATTTTCAATGGCCCGAAAAACAGACGCCTGAAGATGCTGATAAGGTGCGCTGGAACGCCCGAACCAGGCGTCATTAGTAATGACCGCAAGAAAGTCCGCACCCTGGGCCACAAATTTTCGCCCCAGGTCAGGAAAGGTATCTTCAAAACAAATGAGCGTGGCGAAACGGATCTTTAATCCCTCTAAATTAAAAATGGTAAATTTTTCCCCCGGAGTGAAATCACTCACCCCTAACGCATAAGCCAAAGATTCTAAAAATCCAAAAACAGGGTGCCACGGAATATATTCGCCGAAGGGAACCAAACGCATTTTGTCGTAACGGTCTTTGACTTCCCCTGCAGAATCCAAAAGGTAAGCGCTGTTATAAAAAACGCCGTTATTTTCATGAGGGCTTCCCACGAGCAACGGAATTTTTGTTTTTTTGACGACCTCTTTGACTTGGTCTGCCAGGAGTTCACGATTAAAAAATCCCGGGTAGGCCGCCTCCGGCCAAATCACCAGTTGAGGCTGGTCGAAACTGGCAAGTTCAGTGAGGTTCAGATAAATCTTAAGAATTTCTTCCTTATGTGTTTCATCCCATTTGAGACTCTGGGGAATATTTCCTTGAATCACGGAAACCGGGAGAAAAGAACTGGGATAAAACGTTAAAAACCGGCTCCAGCCGAAAAGAATCGTAGCGCCCAGAAAGAGAACAAAAATAGAGAGCTCTATTCCTTGTTTTTTTACACCTTTTTTGAGAAAAAGATAAATGACAAAATTTCCTAGAAAAACCAAAAAACTTACGGCATAAACGCCTCCAAGGCTAGCAAGCTGCGCCACCCAAAGGTTGGGGGCTTGGGAGCTTCCTAAGAGATTCCAGCCAAAACCCCAGACAGGAACTTCAGAACGAAGAAATTCTAATCCGGTCCAGCAGGCGGCTAAGAGCAATGGATAAAGGAACCCGCGACGCACGAGCCCGCGAAAAACCAGGCCAAAAATACCCCAATAAAATGCCTCCATTACGACCACAAATAGCATTCCAAAAACCGTCACGTGATGAAGCCATGAGATAGAGAGAAGAAAAAAAACAAAACCGGCTAAAAAAGCTAAGAGAAGGGCGTCAATTTTTTTGGAGGTTTTTTCAAGGGCATAGAAAAGCGGAATGAGTGCTACCCAAGCAAACGGCCAAAGATTCCAGCGGGGAAAAGCGAGCGTTAAAAGAAAGCCTGAGAGAACGGCGAGGGCCAGTCCCTTAGGCGCCGTGGCATTTTTTGAATTTTTTTCCACTTCCACAAGGACAGGGGTCATTACGTCCCACTTTAGGTTCATCTCGGCGAACAGGTTGAGGGGAAGAGACATTGCCGGCTGTAAGGGCAACCCCCCGTGGTTGCCTTGAATCAGGACGGGCACGGGGGCCCATCCCTACAATGGTCTCTTCCTCCGCCGTAGGGATCCGCTCCGCCTCCGGATGCACATACTGCTGCGGTGTTCGTTCAAGCGTACTTGTCAGTTTCTCTTCGCGCACTGCGGCAACTTTAAAGAGAAACTCGATCGAATCATTTTTGATATTTTCTACCATCTCATCAAAAAGCCAGAAGGCCTCACGGCGGTATTCCACCAAAGGATCCCTTTGGCCATACGCCCGGAGATGGATGCCTTCGCGGAGATTGTCGAGGGAATGAAGATGCTCTTTCCATTTGGAGTCGATGATTTGAAGCATGATGTAGCGTTCCAAAAATTCCATCCGGTCCCGGCCAAAATTCTGCTCACGTTGTTCATAATGGGCTTTGACAATTTCCAGGATTTTTTCTTGAAGAAGCTCTGCGTCCGTACCCGTTTTAGAAAGAATACTTTCGAAATTAGCGCCGAATTTCTGGGTAAGCGACTGAATAAGCTCTTCCGGCCTTTTTTCATCTTCTCTGAGGTCAGGATTCACGAACCGGAGAAGAAGCCCTTCGATCACATCCTCCATCATTTCAAAAATATGATCTCTTAAATTAGCACCTTTTAAAACACGGTCTCTTTCACCATAAATGATCTCGCGCTGGCGGTTCATCACGTCGTCAAATTCGAGCAGGTGTTTACGGACTTCGAAGTTGCGGGCCTCGACACGTTTTTGAGCGGTCTCAAGGGCTTTTGAAACGAAAGGATGCTGAATTTCTTCTCCTTCCTGCATTCCAAGTTTTTGCATGAGGCCCGAGATCCGGTCGGAGCCAAAAATCCGCATCAAATCATCTTCCAGGGAAATAAAAAATTTCGAAGACCCGGGATCTCCTTGACGCGCGCAGCGGCCGCGCAATTGGTTATCAATCCGGCGCGCTTCGTGGCGCTCAGTGCCGACCACATGAAGACCGCCTTTGTCCGCGACGCCCGGGCCCAAAACAATATCCGTACCGCGGCCCGCCATATTGGTTGCGATCGTAATCCCTGATTCTTGGCCGGCCTGGGTGATGATCTGGGCTTCCTGTTCATGGTATTTCGCATTCAAAACCGTGTGGGGTAAATTTTTATGTTTGAGAAGTTCGCTGAGTCTTTCTGATTTCTCGATAGAAATCGTCCCAACCAAAACAGGCCTTCCTTGTTTATGATGTTCCACCACTTCATTGGTTACTGAATTAAATTTTTCTTTCTCGGTCCGGTAGATACAATCTGCAGAATCTTTCCGGATGCAAGCCCGATTGGTGGGCATCACGACTACATTTAATTTATAAATTTTTTCAAATTCGACCGCCTCAGTCGCCGCCGTTCCTGTCATGCCGGCCAATTTTTTATAAATGCGGAAATAATTTTGGAATGTGATCGTGGCGAGCGTTTGATTTTCTCGCTCGATCACCATGCCTTCTTTGGCCTCGACCGCTTGGTGAAGCCCGTCGGACCAGCGTCTGCCGGGCATGAGGCGGCCGGTGAATTCATCCACAATCACCACTTTTCCGTCTTTGACTAAATAATCCACGTCTTTTTTGAAAAGCGTGTGGGCGCGGAGCCCTTGATGAATATGATGGATTAAATCAATCTGAGTGTTTTCGTAAAGATTGGTAACGCCCAGCTGTTCTTCACAGCGCTGGATTCCATCTTCGGTGAGCGTCACGGTGTGGGCCTTCTCATCGATCTTGTAATGTTTTTCTTTTTCCAGGCGCGGAATGATACGGTCAATTTTGTAATATTTGTCCGTGGACTCTTCGGCGGGGCCTGAAATAATCAAGGGCGTTCTTGCTTCATCCACCAAAATCGAATCGACCTCGTCTACAATGGCGTAATTGAGTTCGCGTTGGACGCGGTCTTCCAAACTCACGACCATGTTGTCGCGCAGATAGTCAAATCCAAATTCGTTATTGGTTCCGTAGGTGATATCAGAGCGGTAGGCCGCCTGCCGGTCAGGTGCCTTTATATCGTGTTGAATAACGCCAACGCTGAGGCCTAAGAATTCATAAATGGGTCCCATCCAATTACGATCGCGACGGGCGAGATAATCGTTTACCGTGACAAGGTGGACACCTTTTCCCGACAGGGCATTGAGATATAAAGGAAGCGTAGCGACCAAGGTTTTTCCTTCTCCTGTGGCCATCTCGGCAATGTTTCCTTTATGAAGAACAATGCCGCCTAAAATCTGCACATCAAAATGCCGCATGTTGACCGTACGCCGCGAGGCTTCGCGAACGACCGCAAAGGTTTCAGCCAAAATATCATCCAGCGTTTCACCTTTGGCAAGTCTTTGACGGAATTCATCCGTCTTGGCGCGCAGTGCTTCGTCCGTTAGTTTCTGAGTCTCGGGCTCCAGGGCATTTACTTGATGAACGAGCGGCCAGAATTTCTTTAAAGTTCTTGAGTTCTGCGTCCCAAAGATTTTTTGCAAGAAGAAATTAATCATTGAACTTTTTGACCTTTATTTTTTTGCTCGGTCATTTTTTTAAGATACGACTGAATGAATTCATCCAGCGCGCCGTCCATCACAGCCTGGCCATTGGAAGTTTCGGTCCCTGTCCGGTGATCTTTAACCATGGTGTAAGGATGAAAAACATAAGAACGAATTTGCGATCCCCAGGCAATTTCTTTTTTCTCGCCGTACTTGGACTTGAGCTCCGCCTCACGCTCTTTCAAATAACGCTCGAAAAGACGCGCCTTCAAGACTTTCATCGCCATTTCCTTATTCTGGTGCTG